>DATFUB010000153.1:0-2776 GCA_035261225.1 Sphingomicrobium sp. | reverse complement strand
CGGTGATCCTGGCGACGGACGCTTGCCCGGTTCCGCCGCCTCCGCCTCCGCCGCCGCCTCCGGCGCCGGAACGCGGCCTCTAAGCGGGACTAATATTCGGTAAAAATCGGGGCGGGACGAGCGATCGTCTCGCCCCTTTTTGTTAAGACCGAACGCTCAGGCGGCGAGGCGTTCGAGCTGCTCGCTGACTTCCAGCCAGCGGGCCTCGGCCTGCCGCAATTGTTCGGCGAGATGGACGCGGCGTTGGCTCAGTTCGCTTAATGTCTGCGCGCATGCAACATCGGCGAGTTGGCGATCGAGCGCGAAACATTCCGACGCGAGACGGGCACTGGCGGCTTCGGCCTCGGCCGCCGCTTTCTTGAGCGCCGCGGTGTCCTCGCGCGCCTTTGCTGCAGCCTTGCGATCAGCTTTGGACACTTTGGATCGTGCGTCGGCCTTGGGCTGGTTCCGGCCGAGCACGAAATCGATGTAATCATCGATGCTGCCGGGATAATCGGTGGCGCCGCCATGGTCGACCAGCACCAACCGATCGGCGGTCAGTTCGACCATGTGGCGGTCGTGGCTGATGAGGACGACGGCGCCGTCATAGCCATTCAAGGCCTGGACCAGGGCTTCGCGGGCGTCGACGTCGAGGTGATTGGTCGGCTCGTCGAGGATCAGCAGATGCGGGGCGTCGCGGGTGATCAGTGCCAGCGCTAGCCGGGCACGCTCGCCACCGGACAATTTGCCGACCAAGGTCGTCGCCTTGTCGCCGGAGAAACCGAAGCGGCCGAGTTGGGCCCGAACCGCCGCCGGAGTCTTTCCCGACATGGCCCGCGTCATATGCTCCAGCGGCGTATCGTCGCCGGACAATTCCTCGACCTGATATTGGGTGAAGTAACCGACCTTCATCTTGCCCGAAGCGTGGATTTCGCCGGCCATCGGCGAAAGCTGGGCGGCGAGCAGGCGGGCGAGCGTGGTCTTCCCGTTGCCATTGCGGCCCAGCAAAGCGATGCGATCATCGGGATCGATGCGCAGGTTCAGTTTCCGCAGCACCGGCGTGTCGGCGGCATAGCCGACCGCGGCCATGTCGAGGGTGATCAGCGGCGGCCGAAGCTCGCTTGGCGACGGGAAGTCGAAGCTCAGGCTGGGATCGTCGGCAAGCGCAGAGATCGGTTGCATCTTGGCCAGCATCTTGGCCCGCGACTGGGCCTGTTTGGCGGTCGAGGCGCGGGCGCTGTTGCGGGCAATATAATCCTGCAGGCGCGCGCGCTGGGCGTTCTGCGAGGCCTGCGCCGCGGCGATTTGCGCCATGCGCTCGGCGCGCAGCTTCTCGAACCCGTCGTAATTGCCCGAATAGAGGCTGATCTTGCCGCGCTCGAGGTGGAGGATGGTGTCGACGACGTTGTTGAGGAGGTCGCGTTCGTGGCTGATGACGATCAGCGTCTCATCGTAAGTCTTGAGGAAATTCTCGAGCCACAGGGTGGCCTCGAGATCGAGGTGGTTGGAGGGCTCATCGAGCAGCAGCACGTCGGGCTTGGAAAAAAGCAAAGCGGCGAGTGCGACCCGCATTTTCCACCCGCCCGAGAAGCTGTCGAGCGGCTGGATCTGCATCGTTTCGTCAAAGCCGAGGCCGAGGAGGATGCGCGCGGCGCGGGCATCGGCGGCATAAGCGTCGATCGCCAGCAGGCGGTCGTGGATGTCACCAAGGCGGTGGGCGTCGTGGCAATGCTCGACTTCCGCCAGCAGTTCGGCGCGCTCGACGTCGGCGGCCAGCACCGTGTCGAACGGCGTCGCGGTTCCGCTCGGCGCGTCCTGCGCGATGTAGCCGAGGCGGGTGCGGCGCGGCATTTCGATCTCGCCCTCGTCGGGCTCCAACTGGCCGATGATGACCTTCATCAGCGTCGACTTGCCGGCACCATTGCGGCCGATCAGCCCGACCCGGCTGCCGGGCGGGATCGCGGCGGTCGCGCGGTCGAGGATCGTACGCCCGCCAAGGCGCACCGTGATTCCAGCGATGGTCAGCATGCCGGGGCGCCTAGCAGCCAATCATGGCAAAGACGAGACAGGTTGGGGGGGCGGGGCGCAGGGTGGATCGCCCAGACGGGCATTCGGGGCACGGACGCATCCGAAATGGCAGGATAACCCACGGGCAATCTGGTCGATCTTCAACTTCCAGCATCTTTGATCTGGACTGGCGATTTCTTGGACGATACTACCTGACCGCGACCAATTCGCCACACGCTCACAAAATTCGCCACAAGCGTCACAAAGTTGGAACTTGATGCATGTTGTGTCGTTGCAGCGAATTGGATTAACCTGCCGGTTGCTCGGTCGGCGTCTAAGAGGGGGTTTTCAATGAATCGATTCACGACACGTACGCGCTTGCTCGGCAGCGCGGCACTGGGGCTGGGCTTGGCGTTTGCGGCATCACCTGCCCAGGCGGCGTGCACCTTCGGAGCGACGACGCTCGATTGCATCTCGAATACGACGACGACTGATACGACCGGTGTTGGCCCGGCCGACCGCAACTACGTTTACAACACGACCGCCACCGGGATTTCCGGCATTGTTGATCCCGGTGTCGTCGTGGACGGCTTTGGCCTGTCGATGACCGATGGTAGTACTGGCACCAACGCCCTGACCTTTACCAACGGCGGGACCATCCAGGTCGACCTCGGCAACACCCCGACCGCGGGCGGACTCGACGGAGCGCTCGCTCTCAGCAGCGTTAATGCGCCAATTATCTACTCGGGTCCGGGCGACATCCTCAATCTCGGCACCGGGGACGGCTTCG
>DATFUB010000152.1:0-31967 GCA_035261225.1 Sphingomicrobium sp. | reverse complement strand
TGGGTCGAAACCGGTCATTAGCCCAGCAAGTTCCAACCCGATTCGGGCCACGTTCGTGGGCCCGATTATCAACCCAGCGCCGTCGAATGGATCGCAGCCGTGCTTACCCGGTGCTTACTTTTTTGGATTCGCTCTCAGTTGAATGTGAGCTAAGTAGTGGTGAGCCCTGCTGGATTCGAACCAGCGACCTACTGATTAAAAGTCAGTTGCTCTACCGACTGAGCTAAGGGCCCCACAAAATTGGCGCGAGCGCCGGTTAGCCGCGTGGCGCGCGGCGGGCAAGGCGATGGGCGAGATGGCGCGCATTAAGGGGCCCACGAATCCGCCAGTTGGGCGCGATGGCGGCGAGCGGCTGGAGCACGAACGCGCGGCTTTCGAGCTCGGGGTGGGGAATGGTGAGGCGGCGCGAACGGAAGCCGCCGCCGCTCCACAGGGCGAGGTCGAGATCGAGCACGCGCGGGCCCCAGCGCCGTCCGCGGCGACGGCCGAATTGGCGTTCGATCGCCTTGAGGCGCGTCAGCATTTCGGGCGGTTCCTCGGCGCTTTCGACCAGCGCCACGGCATTGGCGAAATCGCGCCCCGCGCCACCGTGGGCGGCATTGAGCATGATCGGCGAGGCGTCGAACAGGCCGAAGTCCTGGTCGAGCCGGGCGATCGCGGCCTCGACCACGCTCGCCGGCCGGCCGAAGCGCCCGTGCGGCCGGTTAGAGCCGATGGCGATTGCGTAGAGATACTTCGAGTTGTCCAAACAAAACCGTTCGTCCCGAGCCTGTCGAGGGACTGCCTTTCCCGACCGCCCTAAGAACAAGAACAGTCCTTCGACAAGCTCAGGACGAACGGTATGAGTGGGGCGTGACCATTCAGCCCGCTGACCTGTCCCCGATCCCCGAGGCCGAAGCGCCGCGCGATTGCCCGTTGTGCCCGCGGCTGGTCGCCTTCCGGCAGGAATGCCGAGCCGAGCACCCTGGCTGGTGGAACGCGCCGGTGCCGGCGTTCGGCGACCGCGACGCCTGGCTGGCGATCGTCGGCCTCGCGCCGGGCAAACATGGCGCCAACCGCACCGGGCGGCCATTCACGGGGGATTTCGCCGGTGACCTGCTCTACGCGACGCTGGCCAAATTTGGCCTGTCCGAAGGTCAATATGGCGGCGAGCCGGGCGATGGGCTCCAGCTCACTGGCGCGATCATCCTCAATTCGGTCAAATGCCTGCCGCCAGCGAACAAGCCCGAGCCGCGCGAGATCGCGACCTGCCGCCATTATCTCGAAGAGGGCCTGGCGACGTTGAGCAACGTGCGCGTGGTGGTCGCACTCGGGCAGATCGCCCATGTCGCCGCGGCGCGGGCGCTGGGCCTGCCGCCGTCATCGACGAAGTTCGCCCATGGCGCCCAGGCGGTCGCGCCCGACGGCCGCGTGCTACTGTCGAGCTACCATTGCTCGCGCTACAACCAGAACACGCGGCGGCTCGACGCCGCAATGTTTGAGAGTGTGTTCGAGCGGGCGTTAGACCTTAAACATCCTCGGTGAGGCGCCCGTAAAGCTCGGGCCTTCGGTCGCGGAAAAACCCGAACGCCGCGCGGTGCTTCTTGGCCGCCGCCAGGTCGAGGGTCGCCACCAGCACCCCCGTCTCCTCCGCCCCGAACTCCGCAAGAATGTCGCCGCGCTCGTCGCAGATGAAGCTGTGGCCGTAGAAGCGCTGGCCGTGCCCAGAATCTCCGCCTTCCCAGCCGATGCGATTGGCGGCCACCACCGGCACGACGTTCGACACAGCGTGGCCGATCATCGCCCGCCGCCACAGCCGCGAGGTGTCGAGGTCGGGGTCGTGCGGCTCGGTGCCGATCGCGGTCGGGTAGAACAGCACGTCGGCGCCCATCAGCATCATCGCCCGCGCGGTCTCGGGGTACCATTGGTCCCAACACACGCCGACGCCGAGTGTCGACAAATGCGGTCCGCCCCACACTTTGAAGCCGGTGTTGCCCGGGCGGAAATAGAACTTCTCTTCATAGCCCGGGCCGTCGGGGATGTGGCTCTTGCGATAGACTCCGGCGACCTTGCCGTCGGGACCGACCATGGCAAGGCTGTTGTAGAAATGCGGGCCATCGGCCTCGAAGAAGCTGGTCGGGATCCAGATTTTCAGCCCGGCCGCGAGCTCCTGCATCGCCAGCACCGAGGGATGCTCATTCACGGCGCGAGCATTGGCGAACTGAGTTTCGTCCTCGACCCGGCAGAAATAGGGTCCTTCGAACAATTCGGGCGGAAGCACGACCTCGGCGCCTTTGCCCGCCGCTTCACGCACCAGTTCGGACACCGCACCGATGTTCGCGACCGTGTCGTCGGTGAAAGCAAGCTGAAGCGCGGCGACGGTGAGCTTGGTCATGGCGGCTATCTAGTGGTTCCAGGCGCGATGTCGAAGTGCATCACATCCTCGCGCGTCCCGAGCTTTTCATAGAGCGCTATGGCGGGCTCGTCGCCGTAATCAGCCTGAACGTAAATCACCCAGGCCCCGAACGCGGCGGCTATCCCCTGGAGTTCGGCGATCAGTGCGGTCGCGATGCCCTGGCGGCGGCGGTGTTCGGCCACGGCAAGGTCGTAAATGTAGATTTCACTGCGCTCCTATTCGAGCTTGTCGAGCACATAGGCCACAAGGCCGCCGGCGAGCTCATTGTCCGCATAGGCAACCAGCGCGATGACCTCGTCGCGGCCCAGCACCCGCCGGAGATATTTGTCGCGGGGCTTGGCCAGCTCATAGGTGGCGGAATCGTCGAACACGCTGCCGAACAGGCGGTTGAGATCGCTCATTTGGTCGCCGTCGTCCGACCCCAGCCGCCGAATTTCGATGGTCAAGCCGGAACCTGCTGGCTGATGCAGTGGAAGCTTCCGCCCCCGGTCAGGATGTGGTCGGCGCGAAGGCCGATTGCAACGCGGTCCGGGAACAGGGCCTGGACCACGGCGACCGCGTTGCGATCATCCGCCGCGCCGTATTGCGGGACGACCACCGCGGCATTGCCGATGTAGAAGTTCATGTAGCTCGCCGGGATGATCTCGCCGTCCTCGTCGGTGATGCGGCCGGGCGAGGGCAAAGTGACGACGTCGAGTCTGGTCGAACGCAGCCGCCGCGCAGCGTCTTTGAAAACCGCCTCATTGGGGTCGTCGTAGCCCAGGTTCGGAATGGCGACCCGGCCCGGAGCGACGAAGCGCGCGAGATTGTCGACATGGCCGTCGGTATGATCGTTGAGAAGGCCCGATCCGAGCCACACCACCCGCTCGAAACCGAGGTCGTCGAGCAAATGCTGCTCGGTCTCCTCCCGCGTCAACGTATTGCGATTGGGGTTGAGCAGGCATTGTTCGGTGGTGATCACCGTGCCCGATCCGTCATGGTCGATCGCACCGCCTTCGAGGATCCAGCCGGCCCTGGCGAAGGGCAGGCCGGCGCGCTTCGCGAGGCGCTCGCCGACGTCCTGGTCGCCGTCGAGCTCATATTTTCCGCCCCAGCCATTGAAGCCGAAGCCTTGCGCCCGGCGCGCCTTGCCGCTGCCGGCGACGATCGGTCCGGTGTCGCGCAGCCAGATGTCGCCGAACGGCTCGACGATCACTTCGGCGAATGGCGCGAGCTCGCGCGCGCTCGCCGCCGAGCCGTCATGGGCCGCGACCAGCCACACCTTCTCGCCCTTGCCGTCGGCATGGACCGCTTTGGCGAAGGCCGCGACCTCGCGCTCGGCGGCCTTGAGGTCGCCAAGCCACAACTCTGGATCGCTCGGGAAGCCGATCCACACCGCCTCGTGCGGCGCCCATTCGGGCTGCGGGGGCGCGAGGATGTTGCTCATCTGCCGCGCGCCTAGTCGAACCCCCTGGAACTGCCAAGCTTATCGCTTGCGCGCCGCGCCGTAACTGGCATGATGTGCGTGCCGGGAAAGGGGTTTTCTGATGAGGTCTAGAGTTTCGCTGCTCGCTTCGGCGATCGGTTTACTGTGCATTGCGCAGTCCGCGGCTGCGCAAAATAGTCTTGCCGCAGACGCTAAAGCCTTCGGCGCGCGCGAAGCGGTCGAGGCGCCGGACCTTTCCGCGGACGGGTCGAGCATCGTTTACATCACGCCGGGCGTGGGCCGGAAGTCCGTGGCCGTGGTCGGCAATCTCGACACTGGTAAGTTCACGCAGATGGCGGCGTCGAACGGTGGTTCGGATACCCTCCGCTGGTGCGATTTCGTTTCGGCCGCTCGCGCGGTTTGTCGGATCACCGGGCTCAACACGAAAGCCATCGGTGAAGTGATCGGTTTCAGCAGGCTAATCTCGCTCAATGCAGACGGAAGCGATGCCAAGCAGCTTGGTCAGAGCGAGAGCGCCTACGACGCTTATTTGCGCCAGTTCGATGCATCGGTTGTCGACTGGCTTCAGGGCACCGACAACAAGGTGCTGCTTGAGCGCGATTATGTCCCCGAAGAGTATAAGCTCAACACGCGGCTGACCCGAAGCAAGAAAGGCCTTGGCGTCGATCTGGTCGATACGAGCACATTGAAGAGCAGCCCGGTCGAGGAACCGCGCGACGGTGCGTCCAGCTACATGAGTGACGGTCTCGGGCACGTCCGGCTTCTGACGGTCGCCGGCGCCAGCAACAGTGGCATGCTGACGGGCCAGATCAGCTATCTTTATCGGACCTCGACCTCGCGCGATTGGAAACCGCTCACCATCGTTGCCGATGCCGCGCACCCGGATTTCCAACCGCTCGCGATCGACGCCAGCATCGATTCGCTCTACGCGCTAAAGAAGAAGAATGGCCGTTTTGCCTTGTACGCGATCCGGCTCGACGGGAGCATGGCGGAAAGCCTTGTCGCGGAGAATCCGCGCGTCGACATCGACGATGTGGTTCGCTTCGGCGACGGCCAGAAGGTGATTGGTTACACCTATTCCGAAGACTTGACCCAAAGAGTCTATTTCGATGCCGAGTTCAACGCGTTGGCGGAATCGCTGTCCAAGGTGTTGCCAAAGTCGCCGATCGTGGAGTTCACCGACGCCAGCCGCGACGGCCGTAAGCTCCTGATTTTCGCGGGCAGCGACAACGATCCGGGCCGCTATTATCTGTTCGACCGGGACAAGAAGACTCTTACCCCGGCGATGATTGGGCGCCCGGAGCTCGAAGGGCGCACTCTGGCCACGGTGAAGCCCGTCACGATTCCGGGCTCCGGAGGAGTGTCCATCCCGACTTACCTTACCTTGCCGCCGGGCAAGGATGCGAAGAACCTTCCCGTTGTCGTCCTGCCACACGGTGGGCCGAGTGCGCGAGATTTGTGGGGCTTTGATTGGCTGCCGCAGTTTCTTGCCGCGCGCGGCTATGCTGTTCTTCAGCCCGAGTATCGCGGCTCGGCAGGTTTCGGCGATGCCTGGCTCAACGAGAACGGCTTCAAGAACTGGCGGACGTCGATCGGCGACATCAGCGATTCGACGAAGTGGCTCGCGGCACAGGGAATCGCTGATCCGAAGCGGACGGCGATCCTTGGCTGGTCTTACGGAGGCTATGCCGCGCTTCAATCGGCCGCAACCGATCCGACGCTCTACAAGGCGGTGATCGCCATTGCCCCGGTGACGGACCTCGCAATGCTAAAGGAAGATTCTCGTAACTTCACGATCCACGAGCTTGTGGAAAAGGAGGTTGGCAGCGGTCCGCACGTCGCTGAAGGCTCACCGCTGCGGCACGCGGCGGATATCGTCGCGCCGGTCCTGTTGATCCATGGCACGCTGGACAACAACGTGAAGATTGCCCACTCGCAAAAGATGGAAGCGGCGCTCAAGGGCGCGGGCAAGCAGAGCGAAATGCTGACCTTCGATGGTCTTGATCACCAGCTCGACGATTCCGACGCTCGCGCCCAGATGCTGACCAAGATCGGCGAACTGCTCGAGCGCACGATCGGCCACTGATCAAAAGAAAAGGGCGGCCACGCTGGGGCCGCCCTTTCTGACTCGGGATCTCTCGGCGTTAGCGCGAGTAGAATTCGATCACGAGGTTGGGCTCCATCCGCACCGGATAGGGCACTTCGTCGAGCTTCGGCACGCGGGCGTAGGTCACCTTGGTATTGCCGTCGGGAACGACATAATCGGGCACGTCGCGCTCGGCGAGGCTTTGCGCCTCGATCACCAGCGCCATTTCCTGCGCCTTGGGGCCGAGTTCGATGACGTCGCCGACGTTCACCCGGCGCGAGGCGATGTTGCACTTCACTCCGTTGACCCGGATGTGGCCGTGGCTGACCAGCTGGCGCGCGGCCCAGATCGTTGGCGTGAACTTGGCGCGATAGACGACCATGTCGAGCCGGCGCTCGAGCAACCCGATGAGGTTCTGCGAGGCGTCGCCCTTCATGGCGCTGGCGTCGAAATAGTTCCGCTTGAACTGCTTCTCGGTGATGTCGCCGTAATAGCCCTTGAGCTTCTGCTTGGCGCGCAGCTGCACACCATAGTCGGACACCTTGCCCTTGCGGCGCTGGCCGTGCTGGCCGGGGCCATATTCGCGGCGATTGACCGGGCTCTTGGGGCGTCCGAAGACGTTTTCGCCCATGCGGCGGTCGAGCTTGTATTTGGCGCTGGTGCGCTTGGTCACGTCAGATTCTCCAATTCGCTTGTCACACTTGCCCGGACCGCACCGTGGAGCCTTGCGCTCCACGCGATCACCGCTTCACCGGACGTGCGGGATCAATTGCGAGCGGCGCACCTAGGGGCGCGAAGCTCCAACGTCAAGTTTTGCGGGCGTTTTACCGAGCGCCCATTCTTTTGAGATCTGCGCCGTTCACGCCCTGGTTGTGAAGGTCCCACTCGCTCGCCGTAAGGCAGATGCGCTTGCGCAAACGAGACGAGGACTCGTCTTGCTCCACCTTGCAGATCTTCTTTTCCTTCTCCGGTGCCGCGGCCTGGACGGGTTGCGTCGGAGTTGCCGGGTTGGCCACGGGATCGGTCGCGGCGAGCAGCGCAGCGGCAAAAAGTAGCATGCAATTATCCTTTGTTACTCAAGGGGATCAGCTCACGATTGCGGGACGGCGCCGATTAGTCAAGATCGCACAGCGCCCGTCCTTCGTCAGGCTAGGTCGGATCTGTGACCGGTCAGTTACGTTGTCGAGGCGGGCCGACCAGCGCCCGGATGATACCGCGGATCGCCTTAACCTCGCGCGACGACCAGCCGGTCTTGGTGAAGATCGTACGCAGCGTGTTTTTCGTTGCCGGTGTGCGCGACGGAGGATGGAAATAGCCTTTGGCTTCCAGTTCTTCATTAACCTGACCGATTAGCCCCTCGACCTCGCCATGCGGAGCGCAAGGCTCGAGGTCCTTGGCCGGAGGCTGCGCGAGCTCGCCACGCTTCGACCATTCGTAGGCGAGCAAGATCACCGCCTGGGCGAGGTTGAGCGAGGCGAATTCGGGGTTGATGGGCACCGTGACGATGGCGTTCGCGAGCGCCACTTCCTCGGTTTCGAGGCCGGACCGCTCGGGGCCGAACAGGATCGCCGATCGCTCCGTCGAGACGCCAATGGCCGCGGCCATGTCCTCCGGTCCAATGACCGGCATCACCAGGTCGCGGCGGCGCACGGTCGCGGCGTAGACCGCCGAGCAATCGGCGACGGCTTCCTGCGCGGTGGCGAACACCTTGGCTTTTTCGAGCACGACATCGGCGCCGCTCGCCGACGGCCCGGCGTCCGGGTTGGGCCAACCGTCGCGTGGGCTCACCAGCCGCAGCTCGGTAAGCCCGAAATTGAGCATGGCCCGCGCGCTCTTGCCAATATTCTGCCCGAGCTGCGGGCGGACGAGGACGATGATTGGGGCCATTAGAGCAATTTGTCGTGGTCGGGCGGCAGCGCTTCCTTCTCGACCCTTTCGGCAAATTCGGTGAAATCGCCAGGTTCGTTGAAGTCTTTGTAAATGCTCGCGAAACGGATGTAGGCAACGTGGTCCAATGACCTGAGGCCGGCCATCACCGCCTCGCCGATGCGGGTCGAGGTGACCTCGTCGCCGAGCGTTTCCATCTGTCGCTGCACGCCGCTGATCAGCCGGTCGATCTTGGCTGGATCAACGTCCCGCTTGCGGCAGGCATGGCCGATCGCGCGCGCCAATTTGTCGCGGTCGAACGGCTCGCGCTTACCGTCCTTCTTGACGACGGTGAGATCGCGCAGCTGGACCCGTTCGAAGGTCGTGAAGCGCGCGCCGCAGGCTTCGCATTGGCGGCGGCGGCGGATCGCGGCGCCGTCCTCGGACGGCCGCGAGTCCTTCACCTGACTGTCTTCATGCGCGCAGAACGGGCAGCGCATTCGCTAGCCCTGGTAGATCGGGAAGCGCGCGCAGAGTTCGCGAACGCGCCCGTTCACCTCACGCTCCACCGCGCCATTGTTCTCGACGCCATTCTTGCCCAACCCGTCAAGGACGTCGGCGACCATATCGGCGATTTCGCGAAATTCGGTCATGCCGAATCCGCGCGTCGTTCCCGCCGGCGAGCCGACACGGATGCCGCTGGTCTGGACCGGCGGCAGCGGGTCGAACGGGACGCCGTTCTTGTTGCAGGTGATCCCGGCGTGCTCGAGGCTTTGGTCGGCATCCTTGCCGGTGAGGCCGAGCGGGCGCAGGTCGACCAAGGCGAGATGCGTATCGGTGCCGCCGGCGACGAGATCGGCGCCGCGCTCCTTCAAACGGCCGGCGAGCGTCTTCGCATTGGCGATCACCGCCTTGGCATAGGTTTTGAACTCAGGCTGGAGCGCCTCGTGGAAGGCAACCGCCTTGGCGGCGATGACGTGCATCAGCGGTCCGCCCTGAAGTCCTGGGAACACCGCCGAGTTGATCTTCTTGGCGATCGCTTCGTCGTCGGTCAGGACCATGCCCCCGCGCGGCCCGCGCAGGGTCTTGTGCGTCGTGGTCGTGACGACATGGGCGTGGCCGAACGGCGTCGGATGTTCGCCCGCCGCGACCAGCCCGGCAAAATGCGCCATGTCGACGAACAGCAAAGCGCCGACCTCGTCGCAGATCGCGCGAAAGCGGGCGAAGTCGAATTGCCGCGGATAGGCCGATCCGCCGGCGATGATCATCTTGGGCCGATGCTCTTTCGCCAGGCGTTCGACCTCGTCGAAATCGACCAGATGATCGTCCCGGCGCACGCCATATTGAACCGCGTTGAACCATTTGCCCGACTGCGCCGGCGGGGCGCCGTGGGTCAGGTGGCCGCCGGCGGCGAGGCTGAGGCCCATGATCGTGTCGCCGGGCTTGAGCAGCGCCATCATCACCGCGCCATTGGCCTGCGCGCCGGAATGCGGCTGGACGTTGGCGAATTGGCAGCCGAACAATTTCTTGGCTCGCTCGATGGCCAGCGTCTCGACCGCGTCGGACGGGGCGCAGCCCTGGTAATAGCGGCGGCCGGGATAGCCTTCGGCATATTTGTTGGTGAGCACCGAGCCCTGCGCCTCGAGCACCGCGCGGCTGACGATATTTTCCGAAGCGATGAGCTCGATCTGGGTCTGCTCGCGCACCAGTTCGTCGCGGATCGCATCCTCGACCGCCGGGTCGGTTTCGCTCAGGCTACTGGTGAAAAAGCCGCGCGGCACGCGATAATTCTGGTCCGGTTCAAGGTCGGCGGCAGTGGCCATCAATGCGATTCCTGCAAGATATGGGAAAGTTGGTCGACCCGGCGCTGGTGACGCCCGCCCTCGAATTCGGTGTGAAGGAAGGCGTCGACGCACGCCTTGGCCATTTCGGGGCCGATCAGACGCGCGCCGATAGCGATTGCGTTCGCGTCGTTGTGCTTTCGCGCGAGGGTCGCCGACAGCGGCTCGGCGACTTGCGCGCAGCGGCATGCCGGGTTGCGGTTGGCGGCGATCGCCACCCCGATTCCCGAGCCGCAAACGGTGATCCCGCGCTCGGCCTGGCCGTCGGCCAGCGCCTCTGCGAGAATCACGCCGAAGCGCGGATAGTCGACGCTTTCGTGGTTGTGGGTGCCAAGGTCGAGAATCTCATGGCCTTGCTCGCCGAGCCAGACGACGAGTTCGTCCTTGAGGTCGACGCCGGCATGGTCGGCGGTCATTACGATGCGCATGACGCCTAACTAGGACGGGCAGCAAGAATTCGCCAGCCTCAGGCCGCGAGCCGAATCTCCTCGCGGCCGAAAATCTCGATCAGTGCTGCGGTCAGTTCGTCCATCATTTCGGCGCTGTGGCATGGCCCGGGCGTGAAGCGCAGCCGTTCGGTTCCGCGCGGGACGGTGGGATAATTGATCGGCTGTACGTACAGCCCGTATTCGGCGAGCAGGATATCGCTGATGCGCTTGGCCTTGATCGGGCAACCGATCAGCAGCGGCACGATATGGGTGACGCTCGGCATCAGCGGCAGGTTAGCCGCCGCGAATTTGGCCTTGAGCATCGCGGCCGACGACTGCTGGGCCTGGCGCTCGTCGGAGGAGGTCTTGAGGTGGCGGACGCTGGCCAGCGCCCCCGCGACCAGCACCGGCGACAGCGACGTGGTGAAGATGAATCCCGGCGCGTAGCTCCGGATGCAATCGATGATCGTCTTGTCCGCGGCGATATAGCCGCCCATCACGCCGAACGCCTTGCCGAGCGTGCCTTCGACAATGGTCAGCCGCTCGGCGACCCCGTCGCGCTCGGAAATCCCGCCCCCATGCTCACCATACATGCCGACCGCGTGGACCTCGTCGAGATAGGTCAGGGCGCCATATTGGTCGGCAAGGTCGCAGATCGCGGCGATGGGAGCGATGTCGCCGTCCATCGAATAGACGCTTTCGAACGCGATGAGCTTGGGCGTGCCCGCTTCTTCGGCGGCGAGCAGCTCTTCCAAATGCTCGAGATCGTTGTGGCGGAACACGCGCTTGTCGCAGCCCGAGCTCTTGATCCCGGCGATCATCGAGGCGTGATTGAGTTCGTCGGAGAAAATCACGCAGCCCGGGAGCAGCTTGCCGAGCGTCGATAGCGCCGCCTCGTTGGACACGTAGCCGGAGGTGAACAGCAGCGCCCCCTGTTTGCCGTGGAGCGCGCCGATCTCGGCCTCGAGTTCGGTATGATAATGGGTGTTGCCGCTGATGTTGCGGGTGCCGCCAGATCCCGCGCCGACTTCGTGCAACGCTTGCTCCATCGCCTCGATCACGACCGGGTGCTGGCCCATTCCGAGATAATCGTTCGAGCACCACACCGTGATCGGCTTGGGGCCGTTGCCGCCGAAGCAGCGCGCGTTGGGATATTGGCCGCGGGTGCGCAGGATATCGACGAACACGCGATAGCGGCCCTCGTCGTGAAGCCGAGCGATCGCGGATTCGAAAATGCGATTGTAGTCCAAGCCAATCCTCACTTCGGGCGCCCCTCTAACTCCGCCTCTGGGCGAAGGCCATTGAGAACGACTCGCAATAATCCTGTTCAGAGAGTGCGAACCTCACCCATTCCGAACCGTTCGAGCGATGCCGGCGAAGGGTGTCGAATCGCCGAGGTGAAAACCATCAGACCTTTGGATGGGTCAGCCGGCCATGGCTGACCACGGGTAAGGTAGGCGACCCGCCGGCCAATCCCCGGGCCGCCGTCGACATAGGCGACGTTGGGGAAGGCGGCGCCGAGTTCGTCCGCGAGAAGTGGGAAGTGCGTGCAGGCGAGAACAACGGTATCGATCCGATCGCCATTGGGCGCATCGAACATCGGCAGCGCCGCGGCTTTGATCGCGTCGACGCCGATCGTCTCGCCGGCAAGCTTGGCTTCAGCGAGCTCGACCAGCTCGGGCGAACCGTGGCGGATCAAGGTGCAGTCGGAGGCGAATTTTGCGGCGAGGTCATCGACATAGGGTTGGCGCACGGTCGCTTCGGTCCCGAGCACGCCGATCACTCGCGTCCTCGAGATTTCCGCAGCGGGTTTGATCGCGGGCACGGTGCCGACGATCGGCAAATCGAGCGCGGCGCGGGCATGGTCTAGCGCGATGGTCGACGCGGTGTTGCAGGCGATCACCGCGAGGCGCGGCTGGAAGCGCTCGGCGAGGCGTCCGAGAAGCTCGGGCACGCGGCTCGCAAGGTCGGCTTCGCCGCGCTTGCCATAGGGGAAGCCGGCGCTGTCGGCGGCATAGACGATCGGCGCATTGGGCAGCAGTGCGCGGGTGGGACCAAGCACGGACAGCCCGCCGACGCCGGAATCGAAGAAGAGGATGGGGGCGTTAGGGTCCACGATCCCGTCATTGCGAGAAGCGCAGCGACGAAGCAATCCAGCCCGAGCGCGCGAATGCCGGAGAGGATGTGTTGCGCCGCCGTATCGGTTTGCTACCACCCGCGCATGACCCGCGAGATGATCTTCGCATTGGTGCTCGGCTATCTGTTCGGGTCGGTACCGTTCGGCTTCATTCTGACGCGGCTCGCCGGCAAGGGCGATATCCGCGAAATCGGCTCTGGCAACATCGGCGCGACCAATGTGCTGCGGACCGGCAGCAAATGGCTCGCAGCGGCGACGCTGATCCTCGATTGCCTCAAGGCGACCGCGGCAATCCTGCTCGCGCGCCAGCTGTTCGGCGACCCGCTCTACCATTCCGCCGAACGCTATGCCGCGGCCGGCGCGATGATCGGCCACCTCTATCCGGTGTGGCTCAAGTTCAAGGGTGGGAAGGGGGCGGCAACCTTCCTTGGCGTGCTGATTCCACTCCTGCCCATCGCCGCGGCTGTTTACGCCGCCATCTGGCTTATCCTGCTGCTGACGGTCCGAATCTCGTCGGTCGCGGGGATGGCTGCCGCGGTCAGCGCTCCGGTCAGTGCGTTTGTGCTCAAAGAAAACACACTTTTCCCAATGCTGCTCGGTTTCGCTGGGCTCGTCCTGTGGAAGCATCGCGAAAACATCCTTCGCCTCCGGAAAGGAACCGAGCCACGCATAGGATCGAAGACCTCGTCGACCGCCTGAGGCTGGTGCGCTCGCCCGGAATCGGGCCGGTCACCTTCCGCCAGCTGATCGCCCGCTTCGGCAGCGCGAGCGAAGCGCTCGCCGCCGTCCCCGATCTCGCCCGGCGCGGGGGTGGAGCCACCCCGCGGCTGTGCACCCGGGACGACGCCGAGCGCGAGATTGCCAGGGTCGACAAGCTCGGCGCGCGCTTTTTGACGCTTCCGTCCCCGGTGCCGGTCGACGAGATCATCCGCTTGTCAGGCGCGTCGAGCGGCGCGGTGCAGATGGCGTTGCTCGAACTCGACCTGGCCGGACGGCTCGAGCGCCACGCCGGGGGCAAGGTCAGTCTGCGCTAGTTCAGGTCGAACAAGGCGCCCGGGCTCACGTTCGGCCGCGTTGAGCCAGGAAGACATGGTAGGGGAACAGCAGACAGGACCAGCTGAACGTCTTCAGATATCGTTCCGGAATGCTGTCGGCGATCCGCCGATGGATGCCGGGAAGCTCGGTCCAGTGGGCCGACGGGTCATAATGATGCGCGGTGTGGTAGCCGAAATTGCAGCAGCCGCGGTTGAAAGTCCGGTTCAGGCAATTGTTCGCCCAGTCAAAAGGACTGCTGCTGCGTTCATCACAGCCGTAATGGTTCAGATAATCGACGTAACGGGAAATCATTGCGGTCAATACGTACCAAGGAAGCAAAAATCCGAGAACCAACAGCGGTTTCCACGCCAGCAGCGCCGCGACCATCATGATCAGAAGCATTTGTTCCACGAACGCCCAACGGTAGTTGATCGGTTCTCGCTCGTTGCGCAGCACCCCCTTGCGGAAGGCTTCCACGATTGGGCGCCAGAAGGTCGGCAGGATCGAGCGGGTCGTGAAGGAGAGCGCGCGGAGCGGAGAGTAGCGCTCCATTTCCCAGGCGTGGGACGCACGGAACGGAAGGTCGATGCCCCGATGATGACCATAGCGATGCTGAATGCGCCAATTGGACGCCGTCATTCCCGTGGCCGCACCCATGCCGAGGTCGAGTAGGAGGTTTAGCCATGCCCTGGTCGCGAACGGCCGGTGAACGTGCAGGTGCAGGATGTAGTTCGTCTCTCCGATCAGCGCGAACGTCACGATGAACACGACGGCTAGCTGGCCCCCTGAAAATCCATGCCAGAACGGGATGAAGAGAATTATGGGCGCCGCGAGGCCGCGCGCGACGTTGAGCCGATCGGCAGAATTGGCGATGAGCATGAGGCCCCGCTCAATCAAAACGATCCGGCTGGCGCATGATGTTCTGTAATCTCGCGCATTGCAATGGCGGCCCGACTTGACGGAGCGCAAGGAGCCGCCCCACCTTTACGCGTATGCGTGAGGACATCTTTTGAAGCTGGTCGTCGTCGAATCGCCGGCCAAAGCGAAAACCATCGAAAAGTATCTTGGACCGGGCCATCGCGTGCTCGCCTCGTTCGGGCACGTCCGCGACCTGCCGCCCAAGGACGGCTCGGTCGATCCCGACCGGGATTTCGAGATGCTGTGGCAAGTGTCCCCGGACCGGGCCAAGCAGCTCAAGGCGATCACCGACGAGGCCAAGGGTGCCGACACGCTGATCCTCGCCACCGACCCCGACCGCGAGGGTGAGGCGATTAGCTGGCATGTCCAGGAGGTGCTGCGCCAAAAGAAGGCGCTGCCGGCCAACGTTCAGCGCGTGACCTTCAATGCCATCACCAATTCGGCGGTGACCGAGGCGATGAAGCATCCGCGCGGTCTCGATGAGGATCTCATCGACGCCTATAAGGCGCGCCGCGCGCTCGATTATCTGGTCGGCTTCACGCTGTCGCCAATCCTCTGGCGCAAGCTTCCGGGCGCCAAATCGGCGGGACGGGTCCAGTCGGTCGCACTGCGCCTGATCGTCGACCGCGAGCGCGAGATCGAGATCTTCAAACCCCAGGAATATTGGTCGGTCGGCGCGACTTTCGAAGCGGACGGCCAGCAGTTCACGGCGCGGCTCGCCCAGCTCGACGGCAACAAGATTGATCGGCTGACGATCGGCAATAAGGGCGACGCCGATGCGGCCAAGGCGGTGGTCGAGGCCGGGCGCTTCACCGTGGCGTCGGTCGAGACCAAGCCGTTCTCGCGCAACCCGCCGCCGCCGTTCACCACCTCGACCCTGCAGCAGGAAGCGGCGCGCAAGCTCGGCTTCGCGGCGAGCCACACCATGCGTGTCGCCCAGTCGCTCTACGAAGAGGGGCTGATCACCTACATGCGAACCGACGGCGTCGACATGGCGCCGGAGGCGCTCAGCGCCGCGCGCAAGGCGATCGCGACGCGCTATGACGCCGGCTACGTGCCCGACAAGCCGCGCCAATATCAAAGCAAGATCAAGAACGCGCAGGAAGCGCACGAGGCGATCCGGCCGACCGATTTCGACCGCGCGAAAGGTGCCTCCGGCGATCATGCCCGGCTCTATGAACTGGTCTACAATCGCGCGCTGGCGAGCCAGATGGCCTCGGCGCGGCTTGAGCGGACGACGGTCGATCTGACCGATGGCGCGGGCCGGGCAATGCTCCGCGCGACGGGCCAGGTCGTGCTCTTCCCGGGCTTTCTCGCGCTCTATGACGAGGGACGCGATGATGTGGCCGATGAAGAGGGCGCGCGGATGCCGCCGCTGCGCGAGGGCGACGCCCCGGCCAAGACCGCCGTCGAGTCGACGCAGCATTTCACCCAGCCGCCGCCACGCTATTCCGAAGCGAGCCTGGTCAAGCGCCTGGAGGAGCTCGGCATCGGCCGGCCGTCGACCTATGCCGCGACGCTGCAGACGCTCAAGGACCGCGAATATGTGCGGGTCGAAAAGAACCGCTTCATCCCCGAGGAGAGCGGCCGCTTGGTGACCGCCTTCCTCGAGCGATTCTTCGAGAAATACGTCAGCTACGATTACACCGCCGAGCTCGAGGAAGAGCTCGACGACGTTTCGGGCGGGCGGCTCAATTGGCAGAAGCTGCTCGACGATTTCTGGCGCGATTTCCGGCCCAAGGCGGGCGAAGTCATGGAGCAGAAGCCGTCCGAGATCACCGCTGCGCTCGATGAATTCCTTGCGCCCTGGCTCTATCCGCCGCGTGAGGACGGCAGCGATCCGCGGGTCTGCCCGCAATGCGGCAACGGCCGGTTGAGCCTGCGCGGCGGCAAGTTCGGCGCGTTCGTCGCCTGCTCCAACTATCCCGACTGCAAATATACGCAGAAGTTCGGCCAGGGTGGCGACCAGGCGCAAAGCGACGGTCCGACCGAGGTTGGCGACGGCATCCTGCTCAAGACCGGGCGGTTCGGACCCTATCTCGAACGCGGCGACAAGCGCGCGTCGATTCCCAAGGACGTGCCGCTCGAGGATGTGACGCCAGAAGTCGCCGAACGGCTCCTGTCGCTGCCGCGCGAGATCGGCGCGCATCCCGAAACCTGCAAGCCGATCACCGCCTCGATCGGCCGCTACGGGCCGTATCTCGCGCATGACGGCAAATATGCGAAACTGGGTTCGACCGCCGAGGTGTTCGAAACCGGCATGAACGCCGCGGTCGCCAAGCTGGCCGACGCGGCTTCGGGCGCGGGGCGCAAGGGCGGCGCGGGGCGCGAGCCGATCGCGCTGCTCGGCGCGCATCCGGGGAGCGGCAAGGACGTCAAGGTCATGGAAGGGAAGTATGGGCCCTACGCCAGCGACGGCACCACCCACGCGACCCTGCCCAAGGGTGCCGATCCCAAGGCGGTGACGCTTGAGGAAGCCGTCCGGCTGATCGACGAGCGAGCGGCCAAAGGCCCCGCCAAGAAAAAGGGTGGCCGCAAGCCGGCGCGGAAGAAGTCGAAATGATTGAAATCCAGCTCCGGCGCTTGCCGCACGGGGAAGGTCTTCCGGCTCCGGCCTATGCGACCCCGGGCGCGGCCGGGCTCGATGTCGTCGCGGCCGAGGATTTGACGCTTGCGCCCGGCCAGCGCCATGCGGTCGCCACGGGGTTCGCTATCGCGATTCCCGAAGGCTATGAGGTCCAGGTCCGACCGCGCTCTGGCCTTGCGCTCAAGCATGGCATCACCTGCCTCAACACGCCGGGCACGATCGATCATGATTATCGCGGCGAGGTGAAGGTGATTCTTGCGAATCTCGGCTCCGAACCGTTCGAGGTCCGCCGCGGCGAGCGCATCGCCCAGCTGGTTCCGGCGCCGGTGCTCAAGGCCGATTTCGTCGAAGTTGCGGAACTGAGCGAGACCAGTCGCGGGGCCGGGGGTTTCGGCTCGACGGGGCAGTGACGCTCTCGAACGCCGAGCTCGAACGCTACGCCCGCCAAATCGTGCTGCGCGAAATCGGCGGGGTCGGACAGAATAAGCTCAAGGCGGCGAGGGTCGCGGTCATCGGCGCCGGGGGCATCGGCAGCGCCGTCATCCCGGCGCTTGCCGGAGCCGGGGTCGGGCGGCTGACGATTGTCGACGACGACGCGGTCGAGCTCGCCAATCTCCATCGCCAGCCATTGTTCGATGAAGCCGATGTTGGTCAGCCCAAGGCTGACTTGTCGGCCACATTCGTCAAAAAGCTCAATCGCCACATCGGCGTGCGTCCGGTCCAGCAGCGGATCAACGCGGACAACGCCGCCGAGCTGCTCGCCGATCACGACCTGGTCATCGACGGCAGCGACAATTTCGCGACTCGGCTGGCGGTCAGCGATGCCAGCGTCAGGCTCGGCACGCCGCTCATCTCGGCGGCGGCGGTCCAGTTTCAGGGGCAGGTCGGGCTGTTCCGCGGCCGGCCGTGCTATCGCTGCTTTGTCGGCGATGCGTTCGACGCCGAGGATTGCGACAATTGCGCGGAGCTGGGCGTGCTTGGCGCACTCACCGGGACGATGGGCAATTTCGCCGCGCTGCTGGCGATCAATGCACTCGTCGGCGTTGGCGAGGATGCGGCCGGAAAGGTCCATTTGTTCGATGGCGTAAAGCTCAACTGGCGGACGATCCGGATCCCGCCGGATCCCGCGTGCAAGACTTGCGCCTAGCCTAACGCCTTCGCGACGCAGCCGATCAGCCGGCGCGCCACTTCCTCCTTGCTCGCCTCGGGCCAGTTGTCGATGCCGTCGGCGGTGATCAGATGCACGCGGTTGCGCTCGCCGCCCATGACGTCGCCGGAGACGTCGTTGGCGACGATCCAGTCGGCGCGTTTGGCGATTTGCTTGGCGATCGCATTTTCTATCACCGCGTCGGTCTCCGCCGCGAAGCCGACCAGCAGCCGCGGCCGCCGCGGGCTGGTTCCGAGCTCGGCGAGGATGTCGCGGTTGGGAGCGAATTTGAGCTTGGGTGGGCCGTCGCTCTTCTTGAGCTTGGTCGGCGACGGGTCGACCCGCCAGTCGGCGACCGCGGCGACGAGGATCGCGGCGTCGGCGGGCAGAGCAGCGAATAGGGCTTCGGCCATTTGCTCAGCGGTCTCGACATCGACCCGGTCGACCTCTGGCGGGGTGTCGAGCGTCACCGGCCCGGCGATTAATGTCACTCGCGCGCCGGCTTCGGCGGCGGCGGCGGCGATCGCAAAGCCCTGGCGGCCCGAGGAGCGGTTGGCGATGACCCGCACCGGATCAATCGGCTCGTGGGTCGGGCCGGCGGTAACCAGGATATGCTTGCCCTCGAGCGTCACCTGGCTCCGAGGAATTTGTTCGCGCTCAGCCACTCCATGATGTCCTGCGGCTCGGGCAGGCGGCCGGGGCCGTATTCGCCGCACGCCATCTCGCCCTCGGCGGGTTCGATGACCTTCACGCCATCGGTCTTGAGCTGGGCGACGTTGCGTTGGGTCGCGGCGTGCTGCCACATGCGGACGTTCATCGCCGGGGCGACCACCACCGGCTTGTCGGTCGCGAGCAACAAGGTCGTCGCAAGGTCGTCAGCCAGGCCCGCCGCCATCTTTGCCAGCAGGTCGGCGGTCGCCGGACAAACGAGCACGAAATCGGCCGCGCGCGACAGCTGGATATGGCCGATCTCGACCTCGTCCTTGAGCTCCCACAGCGACGAGTGAACCTGGCTCTCGGCGAGCGTCCCGAGGCTCATCGCGGTCACGAAATGCTCGCCGCCCTTGGTCAGCACGGGAGTCACCTCGTGGCCAGCCTTCTTGAACAGGCGCACCAGTTCGAGCGACTTGTAAGCCGCGATCCCGCCGCCGACGATGAGGAGCACGCGCGCCATGGCCGCAGTCTAGCGCGTCGACAACGCTTCCGCCAACTCGTCCTCGATGATCGCCGGGGGTACGATTCCTGATGCGAGGATCGCGGCGAATGCAGTGCGATTGTCGAAAGGGCGCTTCTCAAGGTCGGCGCGATGCGAGGCGAGCGCGAGCAAATGATCGAGCTGGACTTTGCCGATGATGTAACTGGGGCCGTAGCCGGGCTGGCGAAGATAGAGCAATTGCTCGAACCCAACCAGGCGGCTGCTCTCGTCGGACCAGCCGCGCGGGGTCCAAGCGGCGTGGAACTTGCCGGCTTCGTCGAGGCCGATCTCATTCGCCTGCACGCGCAGCGACGCTAGCCCGCGCGCGGCGCGGTTGGCGAGCATGATCCACACCAGCTCCCGCCCGTGAGGAATGTCGTCATAAAGGCCCGCCTGCATGACAATTTCTTCCATCGCCGTCGCCCACCCCTCGGACCGGTCCTCGAAAATGTTGAACAGGGGCGGCGTTCGCCGAATCGGGCTGGGGTGCGGCTCGTGGCGCAAGCGGGCAAGCTCGATCCAGTGCGTTTGGTGGCTTGATAGCGGCAGCGGGTCGAGCGCCGTGACGTGGGTGAAGAAATTGCGCGCGGCCGGGGCGGTGTAGTCGCCGGTCTGGGCGGCGAGCGCGGCACGGAAATAAGGCTGGTCTGTAATGAAGCCGGCATCGACCAGCAGACGGTAGAGCTTGTCGGTGCGCGCTTCGGCCATGCGGCGATAGGCGGCGGGGTCGCTGATCTCCGCAATCGGCGGGAGTGCGCGGTTGCGGACCTCTTCGAGCCGCAACGACGCCAGCGAGCGATCGAGCTCGCGCTGGAGCAGCACCTGCTGCTGGTCGAAGTCGTAGGGGCTCAACAGGACGTGTTTCAGATACCAATCGTAATTCGCCTTGCCGATGCCCGACGGGCCAGTGCGGCGCGGCGCCTCCGCCTTGATCCATTGCGCAAACCGCTCGGTCGCCAGCCGCGCGTCGCGCACGGCGGAGCGAAGCTGCGGCGACGCTCCATCAAGCGTGGCCGGCCGCTTGCCCCCGAGATCGTTCAGGATGAGTGTCCCGGCTTCGAGGTTCGCCAACACCTCCGCCTGCTCATTGAAGGCGCGGTCGCCATAGGCCCAGAGATCGTGCGCCTGGCTGCTGGCGAGGTTGCGCTTGGCGTCGGCGAGCATCGCCGGCACCGCACCGAGCATCTCCGTCAGCATGGCATCGTCCGCCGGCGCCAGCGGGTAGGAGAAATTGTGCAGGTCGATGTTCGGCTCGGCCGACGGTCCTTCGTGCGCTGGGACGTCGCTCATTTCCGCGAACACCGTTTGGTAGAAGCCAGGGTCGCGCGCCCACGGTCGAAGCACGCGAAGGAAGAAATCGAGCCCGTTCATTTCCGCTTCGACCAGACGATAGTCGCCGCGTTGCGACGCGTTCCAAGCCGTAGTGTTGATGGCGGCGAGGCGATTGCGAAACGGCGGAAGCCGCTTTGCCTTGGCGGACATCGCTTCAGCCGAATAGTCGGGCTTACCTCGCACAATTGTAGGATGGTTGAACTGGCGCCAGTCGGCGAACAGCCGCGCTAGTTGCGCATGGCCGCTAACCGCGGACGCGGCGGCGACGGACGGAGCCGTCGCGCCAAGGGCGATTAGCGCGAGCAAGGCCGGTCGGAATATCTTTTTCAGCATTGCACGGCCCCCTTTTTGAATTCCTAGTAAACGATCATCGCCCCTGCAGCGACGGCCGCACCGATCGCGCCCGCCAGCGCATAGCCCCACCAGCTCTTTTGCTCGATCACCGCAATGTCCGGCAAAGGCGGGGGCGGCGGGGCGGCGCCGCGCGGCGGATAATGTTCGTCGAGCCGATCGATCAGTTTGGGGATCTTTTTGACCGCGCGGACGAAATCGATGATGCGGTCGGCGTAATAGGCCTCGGGGCCGAGCTCGGAGCGCATCCAGTCCTTGAGGAACGGCTCGGCCGCCTCCCACATGTTGATGTCCGGATCGAGCGTGGTCGCCACGCCTTCGTTCATCACCATCGATTTCTGCAGCAGCAACAGGTGCGGCTGGGTCGGCATGTCGAAATCGCGGGTGATCGAGAACAGGCTCTCGAGCATCCGCCCGACCGAGATTTGCTTGACCGGAAGGCCGCGGATCGGCTCGCCGGCGGCCCGCAACGCGGTCGCGAATTCCTCGACGCTGTGGTGGCCGGGGACGTATTGCGCCTCGAAATGGATTTCGGCGACGCGGCGATAATTGCCGGTGATCAGGCCGTAGAGAATCTCGGCTAGCCACACCCGCGCCCGGCGGTCGATCCGGCCCATGATGCCGAAATCGATCGCGGCGATCCGCCCGTCGGCCAGAGCGAACAAATTGCCGTGGTGGAGGTCGGCATGAAAGAAGCCGTCGACCACCGCCTGACGGAGGAAAGCGCGGACCAGAATGGTCGCGAGCGCCTGACAATCGTGGCCAGCGGTGATCAGCGCCTCATGGTCGTTGAGCTTGATCCCGTCGAGCCATTCGAGCGTCAGCACCCGCCGCGCGGTGCGCCGCCAGTCGATGTCCGGAATATGATAACCGGGCTCGGCGACCATATTCTCCTTGAGCTCGGAGGCCGACGCCGCCTCGCGCTGGAGATCGAGTTCGCGGGCGGTCCATTGCTTGAATTGCGCGACCACCAGGCGCGGACGCAGCCGCCGGGCCTCGCCGCCGTAGCGTTCGACATGCGCCGCCGCCCATTCATAGGTCTCGATCGCCTTGGCGAGTTCCTCCTCGATGCCCGGGCGCAGCACCTTGACGGCGACGTCGCGGCCCTCGGTGGTGACGGCGCGATGGACCTGCGCGATCGACGCGGCGCCGACCGGGACCTCGTCGAAGCTCGAGAACAGGCTGTCCAGGGGCGCGTTGAACGACGTCTCGATGGTTAGCTTGATCGCCGTGAACGGGGCCGGCGGCAGGTCGTCCTGCAGCTGCGACAAATTCTCCGCGGCTTTCTCCCCGACGAGGTCGGGCCGGGTCGACAGGGCCTGGCCGAGCTTGATCGCCGCCGGGCCGATCGCGACCAGCGCCGCGGCATAATCGGGGGCCGGCGGAATGCGCGCGCCGAACCGCGCGATCCGCGCCAGCCGGCGCACCGGCGGCGGAGTCATCGGGTCCTGTTCGATCCCGGTCAGGGCGCCGTGGCGCGCCAGCGTCCGGCCCCATTTCAGCAGCCGCCACAAATGGACGATCGAAAGGGTCAAATCTTCCAGCCCGAATGGATCGTCACCAAGCCGCCAAGCATCGGTTCCGCCGCGGCGCGGACGAACCCGGCTTGCCCGACCATCGCGCGGAACGCCGGCGGCTTGGGAAAGCGGCGGATGCTTTCGACCAGATAGCGATAACTGTCCTCGTCATCCGCGACGGCCTTGCCGATCCTTGGGATGACGTTCGCAGCGAAGCTTTCGTAGAGCTTGGAGAAACCCGGCCAATCGCTCGACGAAAATTCCATGCAAAAGAAGCGCCCGCCGCGCTTGAGCACCCGGTGTGCCTCGCGCAATGCGGCCGGAATGTCGGTCACGTTCCGGATCCCGAATACGATCGTGTAGGCGTCGAACCCGGCGTCGGCGAAGCTCAGGGTCTCGGCATTCTCGACCTGCCACTGGAGGCCCGCGATCCCGCGTTGCTCGGCGCGTTCCTTGCCGACCTCGAGCATGTCGGGGTTGATGTCGGCGACCGTCACATGCGCGCCGCGCCGCGCCATGCGGAAGGCAATGTCGCCGGTGCCTCCAGCCATGTCGAGGATCGTTTCGCCCGGCCGCGGCTTCACCCGGGTGACGAAACGGTCCTTCCACAGTCGGTGCATCCCGCCCGACATCAAATCGTTCATGATGTCGTAGCGCCGCGCGACCGAGCTGAAGACCGCACCGACGCGCCGCGTCTTTTCTTCGGGGCTGACCAGCTCGTCGCCGAAATTTACCTGTTTCGCCATGCGCGTGCGCCTCTAGCGGGGTTGCGGCGGCTCCGCCATATCGCGGCGATGCCCGAGCTTCCCGAAGTTGAAACCACCGTCCGCGGCCTTGCCCATGTGCTCGACGGCCGCCGGATCGAGCGGGTCGAGGCGCGCCGGCCCGACTTGCGCCGCGCGTTGCCGGTCGACCTCGGCCAGCGACTGACGGGAGCGCGGGTCGTCGGCCTCCGCCGCCGCGCGAAATACGGGCTGATCGACACCGACCGCGGCGACACTCTGGTCTTCCATCTCGGCATGTCGGGTCACTGGCGGATCGACCCGAGCGAGGTCGGCAAGCATGACCATTTCTTGATCGAGACGGACGAGGGCCGGCGGCTGGCGCTTAACGATGCGCGGCGGTTCGGGTCGCTTGATCTGGTCCGCACCGACGGGCTTGCCGACTGGCCGCCGTTCAAGGCGCTCGGGCCAGAGCCGTTTGACCTCGACGCGGATGAACTCAAGCGCCGCCTTGCCGGCCGCTCGGCCGCGATCAAGCTGTTGCTGCTCGACCAGCGGATCGTCGCCGGCCTCGGCAACATCTATGTCTGCGAGGCGCTCTATCGCGCCGGCATCCATCCGCGCCGCGCTGGCGGGTCGGTTTCGCTCGAGCGGCTGAAGCGGTTGGTCGCGGCAATCCACGCGGTGCTCGCCGAGGCGATCGCGGCGGGCGGCTCGACCCTCAAGGATTTCGCCAGTCCCGACGGCGAGCTCGGTTATTTTTCGAAGAGTTTTGCGGTCTATGACCGCGAAGGTCAGCCGTGCGGCCGCGGTGGAACGGTCCGGCGCATCGTCCAGGGCGGCCGCTCGACCTTCTATTGCCCGAACTGCCAGCACTGAGGATGATTGACCCGAGAGGCTTCGCGAAGTAGGGAGCGCGCCAGCGGGTGCGGCTTGAGCTGCGCCCATTTTCATTTTTCGACACGAGGCATCCGAACGATGGCGAATACGCCGCAAGCCAAGAAACGCATTCGTCGCAACGCGACTCGCGAGACCGTCAACCATTCGCGAATCAGCCGCATCCGGACCTTCATCAAGGCCGTCGAGTCGGCGATCGCGTCGGGCAAGAAGGCGGACGCCGCCGAAGCTCTCAAAAAGGCACAGCCCGAGCTGTTCCGCGGAGTCGCCCGCGGAGTCATCCACAAGAACACCGCTTCCAGGAAGATTTCGCGCCTGTCGAAAAGGGTTGCGACGCTCGGTTGAATCCATCGCTTAGGAACAGCCTTGGATGGGCCGTCGGGAAACCGGCGGCCTGTCCCATTTTTGGATCGTCAAAAAAACGTAGCAATTCCCGCGATTCGCACATGGGTTAACGCGAAGATAACCACGAAATCGTGAGTTTTCCGCCATTCCTGCGGACTATCGGCGTGTTTCCTTTGTCAAGTCCCATTATTTCACTTTCATGAAAAATCGCTACTTGCATGCGGACGCTTAGGCTCGCAGAACGGCCTTTCCGGCCGCGAATCCGCGCCGGGGGCAAGAGAGAAAAGAGCCCGTGAACGCCGCGACTCGGAGTCCGGCGTAGAAGGTTTCTTTTGTCTCGTTGGGGGCAAGAACGAGGAGGCGCGGACCAGTGCGAGGCGGAGGGACCAACGCGCCTATTGACCTGGCCGAAGTGCCGGTAGCGGCGCCGCTCGAGGCCGCCTGGGAGTCGATTCGCGCTGGACTTCGCCGTGACCTTGGCGCGCGCACCTTCGACGGCTGGTTGAAGCCGGCCGAACTCGGGCCGTTCGAGCCCGACGGCGGCACGCTTGATATCGTCATGCCGAGCCAGTTCATGGCCGATTGGGTGCGCTCGCACTTCGGCGAGCGGCTCGCGCTCGCGTGGAAAACTGTTCTGCCGATCGTCCGCGGCGTTCAAATCATTGCCGCGTCCGACGCGCCGCGGCCCACGCCGCTGCTGATCCTCGAAGAAGCGCCGGCACTGCGGGAGCGCGACCCGAGCGCGCCCAATTTCGACCCGCGCTACCGTTTCGAAACGTTCATCGTTGGCAAGGCCAACGAAGTCGCCGCGACCGCCGCCCGGACTCTGGCGACGTCAGCGGCAGTGAATTTCAACCCGCTGTTCATCCACGGTGGGACCGGGCGCGGCAAAACCCATTTGCTCCATGCGATCGGCCATGTGTTCATGGCCCAGAATCGCAACGCGCGGGTGGTTTCGATGTCGGCCGAGAAGTTCATGGTCGAGTTCATCCGGGCGCTCAAAGAGAATGACACGATCGGCTTCAAGCAGCGCCTCAGGAGCGCCGATCTGCTATTGATCGACGATGTCCAGTTCATCGCCGGCAAGGATTCGACCCAGGAAGAATTCTTCCACACGATGAACGAGATCATCACCGCCGGGCGGCGGCTGGTGATCACCTCCGACCGCGCGCCGCAGGACCTCGACGGGATCGCGCCGCGCATCCTGTCGCGGCTGTCGTGGGGCCTCGTCGCCGACATCAACCAGGCCGATTACGAACTGCGCTTCAACATCATCATCGCCAAGCTCGAGGTGCTTCCGGGCGTCGACATGCCGCGGCCGGTGATCGACTTCCTCGCCCGCCGGGTGACCTCGTCGGTGCGCGAACTCGAGGGCGCGCTCAACCGCATCGGCGCTTATGCCATGATGACCGGGCGCGAGATCGACGTGGCGTTCGTCGAGGAAGTGCTGGCCAATGTCCTGCGCGCCAACCAGCGGCGGATTTCGATCGACGAGATCCAGACCCAGGTCGCCGAGCATTACCGCATCCGCAAGGCCGAGATGACCTCGGCCCGTCGCGCTCGCGAAGTCGCCCGCCCGCGCCAGGTGGCGATGTATCTGTCGAAGCAGCTGACGCCCAAGTCGCTGCCCGACATCGGCCGCCGTTTCGGCGGACGCGATCACACGACGGTCATCCACGCCGTCCGCCAGATCGAGAAATTGCGCGCCGCAGACGCCGAGCTCGACGCCGACATCCGGCTCTTGATGCGCCAGCTAGAGGGTTAGGATTTTCACGGTGGTTGTTCTGATCTAATGTCAGTCCGCTCGGTCCGAGTCGTCCATTCTTTGAGAGGACTCCGGATGAGAGCGTTTATCGCAATCCTGATCACGACGCTTTTGGCCACGGGCGCGCTGATTGCGCCGACGCTCGCTCATGCGGCGACGCTGGCATGACCCTCCGGGAAAGCCGCGTCGGCCCTGATCGCGTGTCTGGGCAGCGCATCTGGTCCGGGGGCGCGGGTTGGCTCGATGATTGTTCGAGCGGCCTCTATACGATCGGGACCAAAACCTACGTCCAGTTTCGCGACATCAGCGGTACTTTTACGCGATCCGGCTCGACCTACGCCTCCGACAATGCCGATGGGGCGACCCTCATCGTCGATGACTTGGGCTACTTCATCTACACGTTGCGGGACGGCACCAAGCTCAAGTTTGACAAGAATCGCAATAACGAAGCCACCATCACCAACTCGTCGAACCACTGCCCCGCCGCCGATCCGGCGATCTGCCAGATTCCTCTGACAATCACCGCCCCGAGCGGACTCGAGTTTACGCTCGGCTGGAGCGATGAGGCTGTGCGCGCCGTTCAAAGTTACGAAGCTCGCGTAATACGCGACCCCCGATTCACACCCCGGCATGAGCTTCGATAGGCCCAAGATCGAGAAAGAATGACGCACAGGAAAAATGGCCCGCCTGAACGTGCCAGGCGGGCCTTGCCCTCGCTGCTTCAATTGAATTCCGTCTAGGACTTCGGCTTGGT
This sequence comes from Sphingomicrobium sp., assembly GCA_035261225.1. Classification (GTDB taxonomy): domain Bacteria; phylum Pseudomonadota; class Alphaproteobacteria; order Sphingomonadales; family Sphingomonadaceae; genus Sphingomicrobium. The sequence goes on along the minus strand of DATFUB010000152.1, from coordinate 5,223 downwards.
CGGAATGGTGATCTTGATCGTCTCGCCGTTCTGGCCGGGGAAGTTGGTGAACATCGCTTCGACCAGGCTCGGCAGGACCATGTCGAGCCGGTTGGTCTGCGAGCGTGCCTGGGCGCGGCCGTCGAACAGCGGCTGGTTGTTGCCGGCGGCGCGGATGTGGAGATCCACTTCGCTGTGATATTCGATGTAGCTGTCGACCCCGCCGCCATACCAGAACGGGTCGTCCCAGCCGAACGCGAAGCGCGAGTGGAAGCCGAATCGCGGATAATAGAACGGACTGTACCCACCGTAGAAGTGGCTGCGGTAGAACGGGTCCTCGACGATCCGGGTCTGGCCGTGGTCGACGCCATAGCCGAGCTGGACCAACATGGTCGCGCTGCCGGGGGCGGTCGCGGGCTGATAGCCGCGGGCTTGAAGCTGCTGGGCGACGAGCCCGGCATAGCGCTGGAATTCCAGCCCGCCGTTGGCGGCCATTCCGTCGCCGGGTACGACGAAGAATGTCTGACCCTGCGGCGCGGGCATCGCCTGGTAGCGCGAGACCGTGCTGGTGATCGAAGTGGCACAGGCCGACAGGCCCAAGGCGGCAACGCCAAGCATCGCCGCGGCGGTGAATTTGGAAATACGCATGGCGGTACCCTTCGACTCGGGGAAAACCCGTTTTGATCCCGAACGATATATCACCAACGGCGGTGAACCGTCGATGAAGCGAGCAATCAGCGGGTCAGGCCGACCGCGTGATAAGCTTCCGCCAACGTCGGCGCGGCCAACGCGGCGGCACGTTCGGCCCCCGCCGCCAGAATGCGGTCCAGCTCGGCAGGATCGGCGCGGAATTGATCCAGCCGTTCGCGCAAGGGTGCAATCAGGGCGATCACCGCATCGGCCAGCGCCGGCTTGAACGCGCCGAAGCCCTGGCCGGCGAAGCGCGCCAGCACTTGCTCGACGCTCTCGCCGGTCACCGCGGCGTAGATGCCGACGAGATTCTTGGCCTCCGCGCGGCCGTCGAGCTCGGCGGGATCGGCGGGCAGCGGTTCGGGGTCGGTCTTCGCCTTGCGGATCTTCTGTCCGATCGCGTCGTCGCTGTCGGTCAGGTTGATCCGGCTCATGTCCGACGGGTCGGTCTTCGACATTTTGGCGGTACCGTCGCGCAGGCTCATGACCCGAGCCGCCGCGCCGCTCGGGATGTACGGTTCGGGCGGGACGAACAGATCGACGTCGAAGTCGGTGTTAAACTTGATCGCGATGTCGCGGGTCAGCTCGACGTGCTGCTTCTGGTCTTCGCCCACGGGGACATGGGTCGCCTTGTAGAGCATGATGTCGGCCGCCTGGAGCACCGGATAAGCGAACAGCCCGAGCGACGAGCCTTCGCGGTTCTTGCCGGCCTTGTCCTTCCACTGGGTCATCCGGTTGAGCCAGCCCATGCGGGCGGTGCAGCCAAGGATCCAGGCGAGCTCGGCGTGGGCCGGGACCGCGCTATGGGCGAAGACGATCGATTTCGCGGGGTCGATCCCGCTGGCGATCAGCGCGGCCGCCATTTCGCGTACGTTGGAACGGAGTTCGGCCGGTTCGACTTCGACGGTCAGCGCATGAAGGTCGGCGAGGAAGAACAGGCATTCGGCCTCATCCTGCATCCTCACCCAACGCAGAATCGCACCGAGCAGATTGCCGAGATGGAGCCCGCCGGTGGGCTGGATTCCGGACACGACGCGCATTGGTCGATCGTCACGCGACATCGGTGTAGGGCCTCCTTCGGCTAAGCAGCGAGCGCAGCTCTTCCTTGTCGGTTCCTCCAAGAATCCAGACCAGAGGGAAATAGACGGCCATGCCGCCGCCGACGATCGCTATGACGCCGGCGAGGCGGTGACCGACCGATCCGGCGAACCAGCCGGCGAGGCCCATGCGGATGCCGATCAAAACCGCGACCATCGCGGCGCCGGCAAGCAACTGCCGCATAATGCGCGACGCGAGCCAGGCCTCGATCCGGAAATGGCCGCGGCGATGGAGGATGACGTAGAGAATGACGCAATTGAGCCACGAGCAGATCGCGATCGCCGAAGCGAGCCCGGCGATGCCGAACGGCGGGATCAGGACGAAATTGAGGACGATGTTGGCGACGAGGACCACCACCGCTGTCTTGACCGGGGTCGCCGTGTCCTGCCGCGAATAAAAGCCCGGCGTCAGCACCTTGACCAGCACATAAGCGGGGAGACCGAGCACGATGATCGCCAGCGTCATTGCGGTGACCGAAGCGTCGGAAGCGCTGAACCGTCCGCCCTGGAACAGCGCGGACACCAGCGGCCCGGCGCTAACCGCGAGCGCGAGCGCCGCGGGAATGCACAGCAGCATCGCGAGCTCGGTCGCCTGGCCCTGGACCCGTGCGGCTTTGTCCGCCTCGCCGGCGCCGACATGGCGGCTGACCTGGGGCAGGATGGCGGTGCCGAGCGCCGCCCCGATCACGCCCAGCGGCAATTGGTTGAGGCGGTCGGCGTAGTTGAAATAGCTCATCGCGCCGGTGCCGATGCGGGTCAGGAAGAAGGTGTCGATGAAGGCGCTGATTTGATAGACGCCGGCGCCGAGCGTCGCGGGAATGACGACGCGCACGAACTGCCGCACGCCCGGCGTCATGCGCGGTTTCCTGAGCTTCAGGACGATCCCGGCCCGTGCGCAGGCGGCCATCAGCAACCCGATTTGCAAAACGCCGCCGAGGGTCACGGCAAACGCCAGTGCGGTCGCGGTGATGTGACCGCCCGTCGGCACGAAAATCAGCGCCGACAGCATCGCCAGATTGAGCAAGGCCGGAGCGAATGCCGCAGCGGTGAACTTGGCGAGCGAATTTAAAATGCCCGAGAACAGAGAAACCAGGCTTATCAGGATGAGATAGGGGAAGGTGATCCGGGTGAGGAATGTGGCCAGCGCCAATTTCTCTCCGCTGTACCCGGAGATCGCCGCGACAAAGAGCGGCATGATGATTTCGAACACCAAGGCAAACAGGACGAGTGTCGGAACGAACACCGCCAGCACTTCCTCGGAGAAATTCTTGGCGTCTTTCTCGCCGCCGGGGCCATGGAGCCGTTGCGAATAGAGCGGCACAAAGCCCGCCGAGAAGGCGCCCTCGCCGAACAGCCGCCGGAACGTATTGGGCAAGCGGAAGGCGACGAAGAAGGCGTCGGCCTGCCAGCTCGCGCCCATGACCCGGCTCATCAGCATTTCGCGAGCGAAGCCCGCGACCCGGCTGACGAGGGTCAGACCGCCGATCGTGCCGGTTGCCTTGATCAGATTCATGGGACCGTCTGTCGACCGTGCGCGGCTCGACTTCAACCCTCGGTCGGCGTTTCCGACGGGACCTCGCCGGCCGGAGCCGCGGGCTCGTCACCGTCCGCCTGCTGGGCAGCCTGCAGCTGGGCCATGTAGGCGGCGGTGAAATCGATCGGGTCGAGCAGCAGTGGCGGGAAGCCGGTGTTGGTGACTGCCTCGGCGATGATCTGGCGGGCGAATGGGAACAGCAGGCGTGGCGCTTCGACCAGCAGGATCGGCGCCAGCGCCTCCTCGGGCACGTTGCGCAGCCCGAACAGCCCGGCGTAGCTCAGGTCGACGACGAAATGGACGCCATTATCGGAGCGCGCGGTGACTTCGATCTTGAGCCCGACCTCATGGACGTCATCGGCGACTTTTTCCGCATTGAGGTTGAACTGGACGTCGAGGCTGGGCTGCGTCTGCCATTGGAAGACCTGGGGCGCGCTCGGGTTCTCGACCGACAAGTCCTTGATGTACTGGGCGATCGTCGCAACCTGCGCCTCATTGTCGTCCTGGCCGGAGCCATTGCCCTGGGCTGGTGAATCCTGGTCGGCCATCGTTAATCCCTTGCGTGCATTATGAAGGTGGTGAGGAGCCGCTTTGAGAGCGGCGCGTTTCCGCCCGGCGACTAGCAGTCGCAGAAATGGGGCGCAATGGCGGGGTCGTGCGTTGGCCCTGTTGGAATCTTTGATGCTCGCGCACTATGTTGATGGTAGATTGTTAGACTGGAACCGCACGCTTGACCGTCATCGTCATCCTCGCCCTCGTGGCCTTCTTCATCGGGCTCCGCTTGTACAGCGTGCTCGGCGAACGCACCGGGCATGAGCAGCAACCCATCCTCAAACCCGCCGATTCCGACGCCCGAGTCGAGCCGCGCCCGGCGCAGCCCGCTTCAACCGCGCCCGCCGCGAGCGATTTGGGCGATATGGCCTTCCTGCCGACCGCCGGTCCGGGAGTCCGAGCGCTCCTTGCCGCCGATCCGGCGTTCGATGTCGCCCGCTTCCTCGAAGGCGCCAAGGGTGCCTACCGGCTGGTGCTCGAGGCGTTCTGGAAGGGCGACCTGACCACCGTTCGCGGCCATGTCGACGATCACGTCCATGACACCTTCGAAACCGCGATCAAGCAGCGCGAAAAAGACGGGCTGAAGCTCGACAACCGACTGGTGGCCATCGAACAGGCGGTGATCTCGGAGGCCGCGATCGAGCGCGGAGTTGCGGTCGTGACCGTGCGCTTCGAGGCCGACATCGCGGCTGTCACCCGCAATGCCGCGGGCGAAGTTGTCGCGGGATCGCTCAGCGATGCCGTCCAGACCCGCGATTTGTGGACCTTCCGCCGAGACGTTGCGACCCACGATCCCAACTGGCTGCTGATCGAAACCGACGAGGAAGAGTGAGTTTCCTCGGTCGGGCGATCCTGATCGCATCGCTCGCGGCGCTGTCGGCGTGCGCGACCAGGCCGGTTGAAGCCCCGCCGGTTCCGGCGCCGCACGCGCCAACGCGCCGACCGTCAGTTCCGTCGCCATCTATTCCAATTCCGCCACCGCCGATTACCGCGCCCAATGCGCGCGCGGCCGGGGTGAAGGTCGAACAGCCGCGGACGTTGAGTGCCGAGGAAGCGGGCCGGGCCTTGCGGGCCTTCCGCTCGAGCTGCGCGGCGTTGCAGCGGCGGCAGGACGCGTCGCTGCTGACCCAGCCCGGCGACTGGGCCGGGGTTTGCGCCGAAGCCGCGACGCTGGCGCCCGATTATGCCCCGGGCTTTTTCTTCTACCGCTTCGACTGGGTCCGCGTCGCTGACGGCCGCGCCTTCGCGACCGGCTATTACGAACCCGAGATCGAAGGCTCACCGGTCGAGCTGCCCGGTTACGTCCCGATCTACCGTGTCCCGCCCGATCTCATCCGCTGCACCAAGCCGGACGGCACTAGCGGCCGCGGC
>DATFUB010000151.1:0-2845 GCA_035261225.1 Sphingomicrobium sp. | reverse complement strand
GTGCCTGGTGCTGCTGGTGCGGCAACGTCCCGCCCGCGCCGCGGAAAAGTCGGACCTGTGGTCGCCCCGCCACGTCGTCATCACATAGCTGCAAGCTCCAGGCTTTTCCGCACCGATGCATAGGCTCTTCGAACAGCTCCGGCATGCCGTCACCGGCGGGATGACGTCCTGGTACCAAGCCAAAATGTTCGTCGAGCACGCCTCGGTGGTGAACAGCGACGGCCTTCATGTCCTGGTTGGCGTGCTCGCGTGGATTTTGGTCGCGATGGTCGCGCGCCGCAGCCTGTCGGCCCGGCTTCCCTGGCTGGTTCTCTTCGTCCTGACCTTGCTCAATGAATGCGTCGACCTGTGGATCGAGCAATGGCCCGACAAGGCCATGCAATATGGCGAGTCGGCCAAGGACATTCTGCTGACGATGACGCTGCCGACGGTGCTGATGTTCGCTGTCCGGCTGCGGCCGAACCTATTTCGAGCGTCGCCGCGCCGCCGGCGATAAGGCTTCCGCTTGCTCGACCGCGTAGGCGCCGTCGAATGGTCGATGCGTTCGCCACTGCTGGGACGGCACGGCAGACGATGACGCGAAACTCGGCCGCATCGGCCAAACTATCGGTCCTTCAATCTGCATCATGAGACTTGTGCGAAGTTTTCGTTCGAGAAGGAGCAGCCGGATAAAGGCGCGCAGACTATGGGGCTCTGCCGACGCCCAGGCCGTCCACACGAGCGCGGCGAGAGACCGGCGATCGAACCCGAGCGCGCCGCGCGTCAGGAGCCGGTTGAACAGGCGCGGCCTGCCGCCCCCCCAAAGCGTGATCGAGCCCAGAGAAACGAACACCTGGGGACTGACCTTGCGGTCGTCGACCACGGCCGAGCACAGGAGATCGTCGTAGGGCTGTCCCTGTTCGAGGCGCGCCCGCGCCCGGTACATCAGGTCAACCGCGCGTTCGACCCGCTGCTGTTCGAATGACAGGCGATTGCTGACCCGGGCCAGCCGGACCTGATATACCGAGTAAGGCAAAACCATGATCCTCGTGACCGCCGCCATGCGCAGGATCAGGTCATTGTCCTCCCAGAATTCGCATTCCTCGCGATAGCCGCCGACCCGGTCGAAGATTTCGCTCCGGTAGGCTAGCGGGCCATTCCCGAATGGCGGAACCGAGGCCGGCTGACGCAGGCGCCACAATTCCGGGCCCCGGACAATGCGGCCGGTCGGATCGATGATGTCGAACAGTCCTCCGACCACGCCGACGTCGGGATGGCGATCCAGAACCCCCAGCTGATCGGCGAGGCGCTGCGGATAGGAAATGTCGTCCGCGTCCATGCGCGCGACGATTGGCGCGGACGCGGCGCGCGCGACCCGATCGGAGCTCCGTGCCGGGCCCAGATTCCGTTTCGCTTCCAGCAGGCGGATACGGGCATCGCGGGACGCCCACTGGCGCAGACGCCCGGTCGAACCGTCGGTCGAGGCATCATCGAGGATGACGAATTCGAAGTCTTCGAAAGTCTGGCGCAAGATGCTGGCCACCGCCGCATCAAGATACGGGAGCGCGTTGTGGACAGGCATGACCACGCTGACCCTTGGGGTCCCAGCAATAACCATTTGCGATTCGGCACTTTTGTTACACTGATCTGTGTTAAATCAGCGTTCCGGCAGAGTCGATGCCATTCCGGTTTTATTGCTCTCACTTCGGCGCCCTGAGACGATCTTCCAGCAACCTGTTGTCATCGGCGTAATAGCGTCTGATCTCATCCCGGAGTTCCGGGGCAATGGCGTTCTTGTATCCGGGTGCCGACAGGAAGCCGGCCGTTCTCGCCGCTCGATAAAGCCGTCGACCAAGTGGGTGCTTCTTCAGCACTTGCGCAACTCCCCGGACGAAGGTCGGCGGGCGCATGATTAGGCGCGCCAGCTTCCGCGACCGGTAGGTCCGCCCCTGATTGACCGGTGGGAAAGTCAGGCGCCCGTCGTCGTCCAGCCCGAGAAATTCGAGAATATCGAGATAGGTTTCTCGCGGGTCGACGGTCCAGTCGCGGTACCGGATCACGCGAACCTGTTCGGCCGGGAAGGCTGCCAAAAACCGTTCGACCTGTTCCCGGAAGCGGCCCATCGCCGCGTAATCGAGTGTCCGGGGCTCGAGGCAGGTCGCCGGAATCGTGTCAGGCGGACGCCGACTGGAAAGCCTCCATACGGTCTCGAAATCCTCGATCTCCTCGGCGAATTCCCGCAGGAACTGATTGTGGAGCGAAGGCAAATAGTCCTCCTGCTCGCGCAGAAAGATGAGGATTTTGGATGCGGGGTCGTGATCTTGGATAGCGCCCGCGGCAGCCTTCGAAAAAAGGTACATGGCGGACGCCTCGCCGATCACCTTCGCGTCGCCGCTCTCCGCAAATAGTTCGGCATAATCGTCCGCCGTGCGGGTCAGTCGAAAATTCGGCAGGTCGAGCGCGAAAAAGCATTGATCCTTGTGCTGCGGGAAAAAGATGTCCGGGTGACTCCCCAGATATTCCGCCCAGGCCGTGGTCCCGCATTTGGGTGCGCCGACGATGAACAGGTTGGGCAGACGTTGCGGGGCATCCGGCGGATTCATCGGCTAGCGTTTCGAGCCAATTCTCTTGGCCCAGTTTCGAACGTGGCGGGCGAGCGCGCGCGGTCCGTTTCTGGCGGCCTTGCCAGGCAGCATGGCGGCGCGCCGTAACCAATTCGCCGACCGCGAACGCGGGCCCGGAGCCGGCGGCGCCGATCGTGCCAGCACGTACACATTTTTCGTCATCGGGAAGACCGAGAATCCCGCGGCGGCACCGGCGGCGGCGAGATCGTCGAAATCGAAGGCCCAGCGTGGGACGTTGCCAT
>DATFUB010000150.1:0-84033 GCA_035261225.1 Sphingomicrobium sp. | reverse complement strand
TCGTCGAGCCCGCCGATGCGGCGCTTGCCGCCGTGCGTGCCGACGCCGACGGGACCGAGGATGTCGACCGGCCCGGCGACCGGGAAAGCCGCGATTGGCAGTCCGCCGGCGAGCGCTTCGATATTGACCAGGCCGAAGGTGTCGGTCCGGCTGGGGAACACAAACACGTCGGCTGCGGTATAAGCCGAGGCGAGCTCCGCGCCGCGCTTCGGTCCGAGGAATAGCGCATCCGGGTACCGCGCCCTGAGCTGATCGAGCGCCGGACCACCACCGACCACGACCTTTGTGCCTGGAACGTCAAGACTGAGAAACGCCTCGATATTCTTCTCGACCGCGACCCGCCCGACGTTGAGCAGGATCGGGCGCGGCAGATCGGCGAGCGCGGGGTGCGGCAGAACATTCGGATTGAATTGGTCGAGGTCGACCCCGAGCGGCCACAAATGCGTGTGCGACATGCCGCGCGCCCGCAGTTCGTCGCCGAGCGTCCTGGTCACCACCATGGTGCGCTCGGCGGCCCCGTGGAAGCGGCGCATCACCGCCCAGATCCACTCGGCCGGAATGCCGCTCCTGACCGAGACGTAATCGGGAAAGCGCGTGTGGAAGCTGGTCGTAAAGCGCCGCCCCCGCTTGACGCACCAGCCGCGCGCCGCCCAGCCGATCGGTCCTTCGGTCGCGATATGGACGGCGTCGGGATCTTTCCCGTCGAGAATCCGCCCGATTGCCCCCTTGCACCCGAGCGCCAGGCGAATTTCAGGATAGGTCGGGCAAGGCAGGGTCCGGAACAAGGATGGTTCGATGACCTCAACCTCATGGCCGCGCCGGCGCAGGTGGTCGACGGTGGTCGACAGCGCGCGAACGACGCCGTTGACCTGCGGGTGCCACGCGTCGCTGGCGATGGCGATCCTCACGCCGCGGCCCGGTCCTTCGCCGTGGCTTTCGCTTCGCGCGCGGCGTCGGCCTCGATCCGCTTGCGCTCGCCCCAGTCGATGATTTCCATTCGGCCGTCGGGATGCTCGACCAGCGCGGTGCAACTCTCCACCCAATCGCCGTCGTTGTAATAAGTGACGTCGCCGATCTGGCGGATTTCGGCGGTGTGGATGTGGCCGCATACCACGCCCTGCGCCCCGCGCTCGTGCGCCGCCCGGGCGACGACCTCCTCGAAGCTCGAGATGAACTGGACCGCGTTCTTGACCTTCTTCTTGAGGTGCGCGGCGAGCGACCAATAAGGCAGCCCGCGCTTGCGCCGGACCCAGTTCAAAACGCGGTTGAGCTGAAGCAGCAAGGTGTAGGCATTGTCCCCGAGGAAGGCGAGCCACTTGGCATAGAGCACCACGCCGTCGAACTCATCGCCATGAAGCACCAGCAGCCGGCGGCCGTCCGCGGTCATGTGCACCGCCTCCATCGCCAGCTCGATGCCGCCGAGGTTCAGGCCGACGAATTCGCGAAATGCTTCGTCGTGATTGCCCGGTACGTAGATCACGCGCGTCCCGTGCTTGGCCTTCTTAAGCACGCAGCGGACGATGTCATTGTGCCGCGGCGGCCAGTACCAGCCTTTGCGCAACTGCCAGCCGTCGACGATATCGCCGACGAGGTAGAGCGTCTCGCAATCGACCGACTTGAGGAAATCGAGCAGCAACTCGGCCTTGCACCCGGCGGTGCCGAGGTGGGTATCGGAAACGAATGCGGTACGCACGGCGAGCACCGGCCGCTGCGGCTCGAAGTGCATGGGTCGTCGATCCAGCTTGGGGTCGCTTGAGCCATGACCCAATTGTCTCTGGCCTCGCAGACAGATTCGTGACGAATCTGAGACGTTTAGATGACGCCCGCGACCTGTTGCGCGGATGCGTCTCCAGCGGTCTCGGTCGTCGCGGTCAATCCGGAGGCTCTGAACGGCGTCTACGGCGGCACCAAAGCCTTCGTCCTCGCCTTCAGCCAGAATCTTCGCAACGAACTCGATGGTACCGGAGTTACGGTGCAGGTCGTCATGCCTGGAGCAACAGCTACCGCCGCCGCCTGAAATGACGCTTCATTCAAGAAAGGAACGACCGATGACCGCCAAGACTCTCTACACCGCCCATGTCCACACCGTCGGCGGCCGCGAAGGCGCGGCGTCGAGTTCGGACAAGCAGCTCGACATCAAGCTCTCGCCGCCCGGCACAGGGCGGCCGGGGACCAACCCGGAACAGCTGTTCGCTGCCGGCTGGTCGGCCTGTTTCGAAGGCGCGCTCGGCCTCGCCGCCAAAGATGCCGGGATCCAGCTCCCCGCGGAGACCGCGGTCGATGCCGAAGTCCATCTCAATCTCGGCGAGACCGAAGGATACTTCCTCACCGCCCGGCTAAATGTCACGATCCCCGGCGTCGCGGATGACGTCGCGCAGCCGTTGATCGAGCGCGCCCACCAGACCTGCCCCTATTCGAAGATGACCCGCGACGGGATCGATGCGAGCGTCACGTTAGCCAAGCTCCCAACCGAGGTGGCCTAGTCATGGCCACGTTGCTCGAGGAATCGGTCGTCGCCGAGGAGACCCGCGCCGGCGCATTCCAAGTCCGTATTCACACCGGCAATCACAGCTTCCTGATGGACGAGCCCGTCGCGTACGGCGGGCTCGACACGGGACCGAGTCCATTCGACCTGCTGTCGGCCGCGCTCAGCGCCTGCACGTTGATGACGATGAAGCTTTACGCGCAACGCAAGGGCTGGGCGATCGAGCCGCTGAGCGTCCGTGTGTCGCACCACAAGGGCACGGGCGGTCGCGACCGCTTCGACCGCGTCATCGAGCTCGACGACGTCACCGACGAGCAGCGCGCAGGACTGCTCAACATCGCTGGCCGGTGCCCAGTGCATCAATTGTTCGAACAGGGCGCGGAGGTGACCGTGTCGGTCGCACAAGCAGCGCTGGCGGAACCCGTCGCCGATTGCCTACACGCCCAGGAAATCGAGGAACTCTGCCGCGACGCCGCCTGAGCCGCCGCTGAACCTACAAGAGGCACCCGATGGCCCGTCGCGGCTGCGCCAACCAACACCGCCGCGCGCTTCATCGCACCGACCGGAAGGTCTCGCGCAGATCTTCGGTTAGCAATTGCGGCTGCTCCCACGCGGCGAAATGCGTGCCGACGGGGTGGGCCGTGTAGAAGATCAGGTGCGGATAGGCCGAGCGCGCCCAGCTTTCCGGCGCCTGATAGATCTCGTAACGGAAGGCGCTGACGCCCGTCGGCAGCGGAACACCGCGCGGATCGAAAAAGCCCGCCTTGCTGTTGCGCATCTCCCAATACAAACGCGCCGATGAAACCGCGGTGTTGGTCAGCCAGTAGAGCGTCACATTGTCGAGGATGTCATCGCGGGTCAGGCCCTCCTGCGCGCCGTCGAACACGCGGGCGATCAGCTCATAGCTCTGGATGTCGTGGTCGAGCATCCACGCAGCGAGTCCGATCGGCGAATCCGCCAGGCCGTAGAGCGTCTGCGGCCGGTGGTTCATCTCGATCGCATAGCCGAGGCCGTTGACATAAAATTCCGTCAGCTGGTTCCACGCTTGCTGCTCGTCGGGCGAAAGATTGGGCGGCGGCGGACCGGCGCGAAGCGCCTTGCGGATCGCTTCTGGAAGCGTCGCCGACATGTTGGTGTGGATGGCGAGCAGGCCCGGTGGCTGCTGCAGCGCCATCACCTCGCTGATCGCGTTGCCCCAGTCGCCGCCCTGGGCAACGTAGCGCGTGTAGCCGAGCCGCGTCATCAGCACGTCCCACGCCTTGGCGATGCGCGGCACGATCCATCCTGGTGCGGTCGTCTTGCCCGAGAAGCCGTAACCCGGGAGCGACGGAATCACGACGTCGAACGCATCCGCTGCGGTTCCACCATGTGCCGTCGGGTCGGTCAGGGGGCCAATGATCTTCAAATGTTCGATGATCGAGCCCGGCCAGCCGTGGGTGATGATCATCGGCAGCGCGCCCGGGTGCTTCGACTTCACGTGGATGAAGTGGATGTCGAGCCCATCGATGTTGGTGACGAAATTGGGATAGGAGAAAATCTGCGCCTCGGCGCGGCGCCAGTCGTGATGGTTCGCCCAATAATCGGCGAGCTTTTGGGCGGTCGCGAGCCGGACGCCCTGGGTCGAATCGTTTACGGTCTCGCGATCAGGCCATTTGGTCGCCTTGATCCGGCGCTTGAGGTCGGCGAGCTCGGCGTCGGTCGCATGATATTTGAACGGGCGGATCGAAGTATCGCCGCTCTGCTCGGCGGCCCCCGCACCCATCAGCGCGGTCTCGCCGAGCGTCGCGGTCGCCGCTGACGTCGGCTGTGCCGGCGTCAGCGTTTCCGCGCCCGGCGTGGAAGGCGGCGTCGTTGCGGCGTGCGCCGCACTCAACGGCACGAACGTCCCAATCGCCCCAATCGCGGCGGAAGCGAGGAAGTCGCGTCGGCCAATCAACGGAAGCATTCCGGGCATGATGGGTCTCCTTGCAGGGGGCATCGAACGCTTGGATGCGACGCGGCACCCGGCTGCGGAGAATGCTGATGGGCAACAGACCAACAGCCGCCGCCGCCGTGCGCCGTGGCGCACGAGTCGGTCAACCGAATTAATCCGGGTTAAAAGGCCCGTTTGTGGCGCTGGATTGCGAAGCGGAGAATGGCGGTTGGCAAGCGTTGGGCTTGCGACCTGCGGGGTGGTCAGGAGTTGAGCCTGTGCAAGATGCTTTGGGATCGCTTGTCACCACGCGCTCCGGAGGCCCATGGTTGCCCAATTCCCGCCGGTTGTAGAATATCGAAGCGCGTGACAGACCTCGCTATCCGATGATTGCGGCCCATTATGCGAACCAGCGATGAGAATTGGCGAAGGCAATCGGGCACGGACGCAGCCGAGCTGGTCAAGCTGGGCCCAAACCTCGTCCTTCCAAGGGCGAATGACGGCAGCGCCCAATGGGGCAAATGATTTCTCGGCACACGCGGTGCGAGCGCAGGGCAACTCCGTGCGTCCTCTAAGCGGAACCGATCATGTTCGATTTTCGAATAGATTTCTGTTGCTGGGCAGTTGCGTCGGATTTGCGGTCGCCGGAGCTTTGACACGCTTTAATCTGCTGACAGTAGCAACTCGGTTTCAGATCGCCATTTTCTGGCTAGCCGCACTGGTTCTCCATGCCTTCGTTCGCAGGACATATGGGCCGCGGCTCAGCACCCTGGCGCTCGCACTCAATGGTCTTGCCGGGACGATTGCGATCATAGGCACGAAGTGGTGGCTCGAAGGATTACCCTCGATATTTCGCTAAGCGTCGTCTGATGCAGCTCGCGAGCGAGGCACACTCCCCTCATCTCAGGTTCCCGCCCGCGCGCAAACCGCTGTCGTGTGATTGCGGTTTGGGGTATCCTGGCCGGCAGGTTCCGGCACTGATCTCTGCCGCTGCTCGTTTGTTCAGCCGCAGCTTTGCCAGTTAGGAAAAGCCTGGGCGGCATTCGAGGAGCAGAGTGCGTGAAGGGTATCGTGCTGGCAGGCGGCAGCGGGAGCAGGCTCTATCCCGCGACTCTTGCCGTCTCGAAGCAATTGCTGCCGGTCTACGACAAGCCAATGATCTATTATCCGCTCGGTGTTCTGATGCTCGCCGAAATCCGCGAGATATTGATCATCTCAACCCCGGTCGATTTGCCACGGTTCGAGGAATTGCTGGGCGACGGCAGCAATTACGGCATTTCTCTGAAATATGCGGTACAAGACGCGCCGAAGGGCCTCGCGGAAGCCTTCGTCATCGGCCGTGAGTTCATCGGCAGTGATCCGGTCGCACTGATCCTGGGCGATAATATCTTCTTCGGCGCAGGCCTGCGGGAACTGCTCCGCGAGGCGCGGCACACCGAACGCGGCGCGACCGTATTCGCCTACGGCGTTGAGGATCCTGAGCGGTACGGCGTTGTCGAATTCGACCCGGTGACCGGCCAGGCGATGTCGATCGAAGAGAAGCCCGCCGCGCCAAAGTCGAACTGGGCAATCACGGGCCTATATTTCTACGACAATGACGTCGTGTCGATTGCCGCGCGACTGACACCGTCGAAGCGGGGCGAGCTCGAGATTACGGACGTCAACAGCGCCTATCTTGACCGCGGCGATCTATCCGTGGTCCGACTCGGGCGCGGCCATGCCTGGCTGGACACCGGGACGCACGAGAGCCTCTACGACGCAACTTCGTTCGTTCGTGCGATCGAGCGGCGGCAGGGATTCAAGATTATGTGCCTTGAGGAGATCGCGCTGGAGCTCGGCTACCTCACCGCTCAGCAGCTCCGGCTTCGCGCTCAGGTCCTCGGCGACACCGGCTACGCACGTTATTTGACCAGGTGCGCGGACGAGACAGGCGATGCTTGACGTCCGGCCCTTGGCGCTTCCGGAGGTGTTGGAAATTCGCCCGCGCCGGTTCCGCGACGAGCGCGGTTTCTTCTCGGAGGTGTGGAACGAGGCGGCGTGGCGAGAAGCGGGTATTGGGCTTAGGTTTCTGCAGGACAATCACAGTCTGTCGAAAGAGCGGGGCGTTCTTCGCGGGCTGCATTACCAGACGGCGCCGTTCGCCCAGGACAAACTGGTGCGGGTGACTCGCGGGCGGATGTTCGACGTTGCGGTCGACATCCGTCCTGGCTCCGCAACGTTCCGGCGCTGGACGTGGGTCGAGCTATCGGCGGAGGCATGGAACCAGGTCCTTATCCCGCGCGGGTTTGCCCACGGTTTCGTCACTTTGGAGCCAGATACCGAGGTTCAGTATAAAGTGACCGCGCCGTACAGCTCGGCGCATGAGCGCGCGATCCGCTTTGACGATCCTGATATTGCGATCGACTGGCCGATCGCGGCGAGCGCCTTAATCGTGTCTGAAAAGGATCGCGCCGCGCCGTTACTCGCCGTGATCGACCGGGAGAGCTTGGGCGCATGACCGCGGATGCGCGGCGCATATTGGTCACCGGTGGCGCCGGCTTTATCGGTAGCGCGGTGGTGCGGCGCCTGGTCGGCAAGGGGCACACCGTCGTCAATTTCGACGCCCTCACCTATTCGGGCAATCTCGCGTCGCTGCGCGCAGTCGAGGG
Organism: Sphingomicrobium sp.; assembly: GCA_035261225.1. GTDB lineage: Bacteria > Pseudomonadota > Alphaproteobacteria > Sphingomonadales > Sphingomonadaceae > Sphingomicrobium. Next base: position 76,988 of record DATFUB010000150.1, on the reverse strand, counting down.
CGCGCCCAATTATCGCTTCATCCACGCGGACATCCGCGACTCAGCTGCGCTCGATGCCGCATTCGCGGCCCACGCCTTCGATTGCGTCATGCACCTCGCAGCCGAAAGCCATGTAGACCGGTCGATCGACGGGCCCGAGGCGTTCGTCGACACAAATGTCGTGGGCACGGTGCGATTGCTCGGCGCCGCGCTGAAGCACTGGCGGATGCTCAACTCCGACGCCAAGTCCCGCTTTCGCTTCCACCACGTATCGACAGATGAAGTGTTCGGCGACCTGCCGTTCGACGCGGGTATGTTCACCGAGGATTCGCCTTACGCGCCCTCGTCGCCTTATTCGGCGTCAAAGGCCGCATCGGATCATTTCGTGCGGGCATGGCACCACACCTACGGGCTTCCGGTCGTACTCTCGAACTGCTCGAACAATTACGGCCCGTATCATTTTCCCGAGAAGTTGATCCCGTTGGTGATCCTCAACGGACTGGAAGGGCTGCCCGTGCCGGTTTACGGCAAGGGAGCCAACGTTCGAGACTGGCTTTTTGTCGACGATCACGCCGCGGCGCTGGAGTTAGTGCTGACCAGGGGCGTACTGGGCGAAACCTATGCCATCGGCGGCCGGGCTGAGCGGAGCAATCTGCAGATGGTTGAGGCGATCTGCGACCTGCTTGATAACCGGCGGCCGCTGCCCGAGGGCGGATCGCGGCGCGACCTGATCGAATTCGTCCACGACCGCCCGGGCCACGACCGCCGCTATGCGATCGACCCTTCGAAGATCGAGGACGAGCTGGGCTGGCGGCCGAATGAAAGCCTGGACACAGGGCTGGCGCGCACGGTCGACTGGTTTCTCGCTAACGAAGCGTGGTGGCTACCCATCCGCGACCGCGGCAATCGAGGCGATCGCCTGGGCATAGCTCGGTGAGGCTCCTGATCACCGGGCGTGACGGGCAACTCGCGCGAAGCATCGCGGAGCGCGCGGCGGGTCGGGAGGCAACCGAACTGATATTCGCCGTGCGGCCGAAGGCCGATCTCGAGATACCTGGCGCAGTCGCCGAAGCGATCCGCTCGGCACGCCCTGACTTGGTGGTAAACGCGGCTGGCTTTACCGACGTCGATCGGGCTGAGCACGCGCCCGACCTCGCCCTCCGAATCAATGCCGATGCGGCGGGAGAGGCGGCCGCGGCGGCGGCATCGGTTGGCTGTCCAATCATCCAGATGTCGACCGATTATGTTTTCGATGGACGGGCGCGCACGCCATATGGCGAGACGGCCGCGACCGGCCCACTCAATATTTACGGCGCGTCGAAGCTCGCGGGGGAGGCGCAGGTCCGCGCCGCCGTCGAGCACCACCTGATCTTGCGCACGTCGTGGCTGTTCGGGCCGTTTGGCAGCAATTTCGTCAAGACTATGATCGGTCTGGCGCGCGAAAGGGATGAAATACGCGTGGTCGACGACCAGTGCGGGTCCCCGACCAATACGCTGGTGCTGGCCGACGCAATATTGGTTGCGGTCGAAGGGGCATTGGCAAGGCCGGGTCTCGGCCGGACGCTTCACATTGCAGGCAAGGGCGTGTGCACGTGGGCCGATGTGGCGCGACAAGTCATGGCTTCGAGCGCCGCAGCCGGAGGAAGAAGTGCAAAAATCCTTGGCATCCCCTCGTCGGATTATCCGACGGCGGCACGACGCCCGGCCTATTCGGCCTTGGACTCAAGCGAGTTCGAGCGGACATTCGACTTCACGTTTCCCGATTGGCGAGAGTCGGTTGACGCGGTCGTTCGCCGGCTGGTTGCCGGAGCCTGATTGTCGCCCACGTGGCACTCAGTAAGCGTTGGGATGGAACAATACGCGCACCGTCCCGAACAGGATCCGGACGTCACGCCACAACGTCCACCCGTCGAGATATTCGATGTCAGCGCCAAGCCGGTTGACGAGATCGGAGCGCTCACGCGTTGCGCCGCGGAAGCCGCGGACTTGGGCGAGACCGGTCATGCCGGGCTTAAGCGAATGGCGCTGCCAATAATCGGAATCGATTTCCCAGAACAATTTGTCGTCGACTAGTGAGCCGAGCGCGTGGGGCCGAGGTCCGACCAGGCTCATGTCGCCCAGCAGCACGTTGATCAACTGCGGCACCTCGTCGATGCTCGTCCGGCGAATGAGATGACCGAGACGAGTCAGCCGGTTGTCCCGGGGGCTAGTCGAGCGGGTTCCGGAAAGATCGCTCTCCGCGGCGAGCATGCTGCGGAACTTGAAGATGCGGAAGATGCGGTTCTGATAGCCGACGCGCGGCTGGCGGAACAGGACGGGTCCGGGGCTGTCGAGCCTTATCGCGATGGCGATAACCAAAAGGAACGGCGCTAGCAAAAGTAACGCGACTGCGCTGATGACCAGGTCAAACAGCCTCTTTTGGATGCGATTGGCCAGCGACAACGTGCCTCGGGTCACGATCAACGTGTCGTACTTGTCGACCCGACCGATCCCGATCGCGCCGATCGGCCGGCCCTGATCGAGAAGGATCTCGCCGTGAACATCGTAGAATTTGAGCATGGTTGCCCAAGTGGCGCGCCGCTCCGCGTCGGGACAGGAGATCGTGATAACGTCGTAGCGGCTCGCGTAATCGCCCAGCCGCTCGACCATCGTCGGGTCCGTCAGCGTAGGGGTCAAATTGGCCGCTGCAGCATTGACCTTGTCGCCCTGGAATTCTGGAAAGCTGGCGCCGCCGTCGTTAATCAGGACGTGGCGCTCCCACAAATCGCTGCGCTGGAACACGAACAGGGTGAGCAAGATGAACCGTCCCACTGCGACCAGCAGCGCGGACAGCAGAATCGCGGTCGCCAGGGCGAGCCGCGACAGCATCAGGCCGAATTGCGAAAAGAAGATGATCATGATCGTCATGGCGCTGGCCCACAGCACAGCGCGCTCAGCCAGCACGATCGCCGTTCGGCGCGACCGGAACGCGCGCCGTGTGGCGGCCTCACCGTTGAGCACAATCATGACGTAACACAGGATCATGAGCCATTTGACTGGGTAGCCCGACGGCTGGAGCCATGAGTCGCCGCGCACGATGCCGGCGATGGCGAACGCACTGTGGATGGCGGTGACGTCGCAAAGCAGGAGCAGGGAATAGCAGGCGACCCGCAACACTTCCGGCGGAAGCGACAGACGTGGGGTCAGGTCACGACGCCGATCGGCATTCGGTCCACGCCCCACTTCGTTCTCCAACAAGTTTGGGAGATGTCATTAATAGCGCTGGTAGAATCCTATACACGAACAGCTCGGGCCCGTCCTTACGGCTTCTCGTTGCACCTGGCTTGCGCACCGGCGGCGACGGACAAATGAGGCGCACTCGCGCGGGCCCACCTGCTGGTTGCCAGCGATCTGCCATGATAGACCCCCGCGATGGATGTGCGCGCGGCCACTACCCTCTTCCTGCGCGATGACGATATTGGCCAACTGACCCCGGCGGCGATGGCCTTCATCCACTTGTTCCGCTCGCGGGAAATTCCCGTCAGCTACCAGGTAATTCCGGCGCATCTCACCGACGAATGCGCTGCGTTCTTGAAAGACTTTCACCGCGACAAGCCGGGTCTTATCGAAATTGGGCAGCATGGGCTGGCGCACGAAATGCACATCGGCCGGCGTCGACTGAGCTGGGAGTTCGGCCGCGAGCGCGATTATGCGACGCAGCGCGCGGTGATTGCAAAAGGCCGTGCGATCATGACCGCCAAATTGGGGGCGGCCTTCGACGGGCGGATGTTCACGCCGCCGCGCCACCGCTTCAACGCCGACACCGTGCGCGCCGCGGCCGACGAGGGCTTCGATATCTTTTCGGCCGCTGCCTATGCGGACCGTCCGCGGCGACTAGTATACGCAATCGCCAGGTCGCTGCGGCTTGGAACGATTGGCAATCGCGGCGTCGCCTATCACCCGGCAAACCGCCCGGAAGCGCCGATACGCGAGCTGTCGATTAGCGTCGCAGTCGACCACGGCCCGCCGCGGCCCCGCCGCGTGGCCGATGTGCTAAGCGAGATCGACCGGGCCGCCGGGGTCGCTCCGACCGTCGGCCTGATGTTCCATCACGCGGCTTGGGGGACTCCGGATGGCGCGCGCTTCCTCGGCGAGCTGGCCGATGCCTTGCGCGTTCGGCGTGACACCCGCATTGCCCTGCCCCGCGACATCGTTGCGGCTCGGTAGGTCACGTGACCATGGCCGGCGAATCTTCCGATCTCGATGCAAAGCCAATTTTAGCGATCGCCGAGCTTACGGTCGTCATCGTCAGCTATAAGACCCGCGACCTCACGCTCAAGGCGGTCGAAACGCTGATCGATAACTCGCCTGGCGTGGCCATGCGCATCATCGTGTTCGACAATGCCAGCGATGACGGCAGCGCCGAAGCGGTCGCAGCATTGTTTCCGAACGTGGACGTGATCGCCAATCCGGAGAATATCGGCTTTGCGCGCGCAAATAATGTCGTCGCCGCGGCGGCCTCGACCGAGTGGCTGTTGCTGCTCAATCCGGACACCGAGACTTTCCCCGGCTCGATCGCCCGGTTGCTGGCATTCGGCAAGGCGCATCCGGAGGCAGGAATCGTAGGCGGGCGGACCTTATTTCCCGACGGGCAGCTCAACCCATCGTCCTGCTGGAAGCGAATGACTCCGTGGACGCTGCTGACCGCAGCGTTCGGCCTGTCCAGGCGCTTCCCACATTCGCCGCTGTTCAACGCCGAGGCGATGGGCGGATGGGATCGCGATTCGGTCCGCGAAGTCGACATCGTCGTCGGCTGCTTCCTGCTCATTCCAACGGCCCTGTGGCGCCGGCTGGGCGGGTTCGACGAGCGCTATTTTATGTATGGCGAGGACGCTGATTTGTGCCTTCGCGCACGCGCGCTCGGCTATCGCCCGATGATCACACCGGACGCCGAGATTATGCACTTGATCGGAGCCTCTACCCCTGACCGCGCGGACAAGGCCGTGGCGGTACTGCGCGCGAAGGCGACTCTGATTCGTGATCACTGGCCGTCCTGGCAGGTGCCGATGGGCATCGGGCTGATGTGGCTGATGGCCGCGATGCGCGGACTTGGCTCACTAATCGCGCGTCGGCCGGAACAGCGCGCGCGGCTGCGCCGGGTGTGGGACGAGCGCGGGGACTGGCTGCCCGGCTTCGGACCGAAGTGACCCGTATCTTGCATATTTCCGCTGATTATCCAGACGCGGTCCGGCCGCTGAAGACCCGCGCCATAGCGGCGCTGATCGAGGGCACCGACGAGCTGTTCGACCATGAAGTTTATTCGCTCAACCGGGTCGGCGGCTGGGTCGGATGGTCTCGGCCGGGATCGTTGGAAATCGTATCAGATGAGCGCATCGTGCGATCGTGCCGCTACGCCGCGCCCGCGCGCGGCTTCCTTCTGGCGCGAGCGATGGCGGGCGTCGCGGACGGCATCAACGCGGATCTCCGCCGCCGTGAACAGAAAATTGACCTGGTGCACGGGCACAAACTGACCGTCGAAGGCCTTGCGGCGCGACGGCTAGCGGGCCTGCTCGGCGTCCCATTCATGCTCACTGTGCAAGGCAACAGCGACCAGAAATTGCTTCGGGCGCGGCCCGACCTCGCCGGCCGCTGGCGAGGCTGCTGGCAGGACGCCGCGCAAATCATATCGTTCGCGCCGTGGGCCACGCGTTGGGTGGAGGGGCGGCTAGGCAAACGCGTGCGGAGCGCGGTGAACCTGCCATGCGTCCTCGCGAGCGACGCCGTAATTCCGCCAGTCCCGGCGCCTCCGCTGGTCCGTACGGCCTTCAACCTCGTCGACTGGAAAAACAAGAATATCGCGACGCTGGCCGCCGCCGTGGCCATCGCGCGCTGCGAAGTCCCCGAATTGCAGCTCGAGATCGCCGGCGACGGTCGAAGCGACACACAAGCAGCAGTCGATGCGATACTCCACCGCGCCGGAGTGACAGACATAGCGAGGCGAGTCGGGCCGATCGCGCCCGAGCGGATCCAGCAATGGATGAACGGCGCCGCGATGTTCGCAATGCCGTCGCACCGCGAAAGCTTCGGCATGGTATTCGCCGAGGCGCTGCTCGCGGGCTGTCCGATCCTCTATTCACGCGGCACATCCGTCGACGGATATTTCGACGGAGCGCCGTTCGCCCGGGCCGTGCGCGCCAATGATCCGCGCGAACTGGCCAATCGAATCGTTGAGTTCCTTCGCGGCCAATCGGCGATCAAGGAGTCGCTCGCACGCTGGCAAGGAGATCGCGGCGCAGACTCGTTCCGCCGCCGTGAGATCCTCGACCGCTACGCCGCCATTGTCAGAGAAATTTCGCGATGATCGCGGTTGTCGGCAACGCTCTGTGGGCGCACCGCCAGTCGCTCGCCTCGCTGACGATGCGAGCAGCTGGCGTGCTGGCGGGATTTGTGGTCACCGTCCTCATAGGGCGCTGGTTCGGGCCGCGCGCGAACGGCCAATATGCCATTGTCACGCAGACCGCGATGTTCCTGTCGATCGTGGCCGTCGGAGGGCTCGACCTGGCGGTGGTGCGCGAATTCTCGCGCACCCAAGCCGCAGGCAAAAAGCTGGCGCTGAGCACGTTCGCGCGCAGCCTTGGTCAAGCGATCGTTTTGGCGTTGGCGATCGTCGTAGTGCTGACGCTGGGCGGCGACCGGCTGCTCATGCTGATGGGTCGCGATGCGGTGCCGGCCAACTCGTTGGTCGTTCTGTGCATCATTCTGCTGGCCCGGACGATGACACGCTTCCTCGCGTCCATGCTACGCTCCCAGTCGCGGTTCGTCCTTGCTCAGGCGGTCGAGGTGCTGATGATTCCACTCGGCACGATCACACTGGTCGCCGTTGGATTCACGCACAGCGTCAGCGGACTGCTGTGGGCGACGGCTGTGGCTGGAATGGCCGCAGCAGCGATCGGCATTGCCGCCAGCCTGCGTTTCGTCGGCCGCGGTCCCGGGACTTTAAGCGTGGCGAGCGCAACTCTGCTTAGCACCGCTTTGCCTTTATGGGGCGTGGCGGTGACCCAGAATTTGTCGGACTGGTACGGGCTGGCAACCGTCAGCGCCGTGACGGGAATCTATGATGCAGGTCTGTACCGGGTTGCGGCCCAGTTCGCGATGGTCTTCTCGCTCGTTTCGACCGGCCTGTTCGGGACTTTCGCAACCCAGATCAGCGCGGCCTTTCATGCGGGCGACCGGGAGCGAGTGGCCAGGCTTGCAAGCAGCGCTACTCGCCTGTCGGCGGTGCTAATGGCGCCTGTGGCCGCTTATTTCCTATTGTTCGCGCCGCGCGTGATGGGGCTCATCGGACCCGAATTCCGCGCCGGTGCACCGCTGCTACAAGTCCTTGTCGTCGGACAAGTCGCGATCGCTCTGGCTTCACCCGCGGGACTCGTGCTGGCGCTGACCGGCCACCCGCGCGTCAACCTCGCTTTCACGGGTATCAGCGCGGCGTTGATGCTGCTGTTCGCTCCAATGGTTGCCCATGCTTTCGGCGCGGTCGGCATCGCCGCTTTTGTCTCGGCGGCGCTGGTCGGACAGAATATCGCGGCACATTTCTCAGTGCGCCGGCTGGAGGGGATCGACGCGCTGTTTGGCCGCGTGTTAATGCAGCGAGGTCAACCATGACCAGAGTCCGGACACTGACCGCGGCGGCGCTCAGCTTCGTCATGCTACTCGGTGGCCTACAAGATAGCGCTGCGTCCACATGTGGCGATTGCATCCGCAGCGGAGCCGCGCTGGAGGCGGCCGCGGCCGAGGCGCAACCCGGGACGCAACTTCGTCTCGCCCCGCTGGCGGAGATGGGGAAGGTCAATCTGGCCGGCATCCACGCACGCGGGCTGGTGATTAAATCGGCCGATCCCTCGCGTCCGGCGCGCTTTGACTCGCTGGAACTCCATAACAGCAGCGGTATTACGTTGTCGGGGCTCAGGTTCGACGGGCCGATGACGGCGCTTCATTACAAGTTGCTCGTGATGGATTGCAGCGACATCGAGATGGACGGGCTGGTCTTCGCGGGGGACGCAAGCGCCTACGACGACGACAACAGCTTTTCGGCAGCCATGTTCCGTCATTCCTCCGGGCTGCGGCTATCCCGCTCGCGGTTTGACCATTTCGTTTTCGGCGTCACGCTTCTGGACACGAATGGCGTGGAGATTGCGGACAATGTTTTGTTGCGGATGAAAGAGGACGGGATCCGGGGCGGCGGCAACAGCGCCCTGGTCATCCGCCGCAACCAGATCGCCAACAGCGATAAGCATCCCGCGGGCCATCCCGACGGAATCCAGCAGTGGACGACCAATGTGCGGGCCGCGGCACACGACATAACCATCGAGGACAACCTGGTGCGGCGCGGCAGCGGCGGTGCCGGACAAGGCGTGTTCGTCAATGATGAGGCGGGTCTGCCGTACGTCAATCTCGTCATCCGGAACAACCTGGTCGTCGGCGGACTCTACAACGGCATTTCCGCGATGGGCGTCAAAAGCGGCGCGGTGACCGGCAATGTCGTCCTGCCGGCGCCCGACCAGGAAAGCTGGGTGCGGGTTGAGCGCGCGGACGGAGTGACCGTAACCGACAACCGCGCCGGGCGGTTCGTCATCGTCGGAAAACCGTTGCAGGCCCGCAATCAAATCATCGCGCCCACGGCCACGCCCGAGGAAGTCATTACCGCTTGGCTTCGTGCCCGCCAGATGACGCTCGCAAACTAGCGGACGGCGCCGTGGCCTGGTCCGCGCCGCGCTTGATCAAATAGGTCAGGCCGACCGATACCCCGAGCAGCAGGAACGCGAATGGGTGGTTCTCCTGCTGACTGAGGATCGACTTGATCACCACGAAATTGATCAGCGCGATGAGTACCGGGATGAGCAGGGCGTTGTTATCGTCATATTGCGACAGAACTACCCTGCCGCCTTTCCAGATCGCGCTCAGGAAGATCGAGTAATAGACGATGAAGCCAATGATCCCCAGTTCGAGCGCGACCGACAGGTAATAGGAATCGATGGTCAGCAGGTCTTCGTCGCGATAGCCTAGCGTCTCTGCCGCGCGGCCGAGGCCGTAGCCCCACGGATGTTTGAGCACCATGGGAAGGCCCATCGCCAACTGATCGGTGCGGCCCTCTGTACTCGAGGCTTGCGCCCCAGTGCCCCACACCAAAGCGCGCAGCCGGCCGACGAAGAAGGTGGCGACGATGAAGCTTGTGAACAGCGCGGGATAGCTCATCACCACCGCCGGGCCGAACATGCTTGACGGGTCCCGCTTCCACCGCAAAGCGCCCCATGCGAGCAGATAGATCAGGATAGCCAGGAACAGGCCGACGAAGCCCAGGCGGGAGTCGGTCAGGATGATGGTGTAGACGATCAGCACGATCGTCCCCAGCGCGGCAAGACGGACGATCCAGCCGCGTGCGGTGACCATCGCATGAATGATGAACGGCACCGCGAGCGCGAGGAATTCCGCGAAGCTCAATGGCGTCGTAAATTTGCTCTGCACGCGATAGGCGCCGGTCGCCGCGCGCGCCTTCGATGATAGGATCTGGTTGAGCGTCAGCGGGTCGATCTTCAGGAAGCCGGGGATGTGCTCGGCCCAGGGAATAACCTCATGGCGCTTTTCCTGGAAGGCAACCAGGCAAAGCAAAACTGTTACCGCCCAGATCAGCCGTGACAGCTTGATCACCCTCCCCGGCTTGCTGAACACAAAAGCCGAGACGAAAAATACCACCACGCAGCTCAGCAAGAAGACGACGAACTTGTTGGCGGAAAAGCCGGTTTGAGCCGAGAAGGCAATGCTGACGAGGGCGACCACGGTTGTCAGCAACAGGAATTTCGTCACGGCGGGCGCAGCGCCGAGGATGGCACTCAGCTCGCCGCGAAAGACGCGCGATTGCGAGAGGTTGAGCAGGAACACCGCGGCCAGCGGGATCGTGGTCAGCCGCAGCACCGTGATCCACGGCATGCCGGGTAGCGCAATGGCGATGTAGTCGGGCCAGCAAAGCAGCCCGATCAAGAACGCGAACAACGCCCATTCCTGGACCCGTGGGTAGGTCTTCCCGGTCTCGCGCAACAGGGCGATCACCAAGATCGCGACAGCGACCAGCGGGATCGCAAGCTGAACCAGGATATAGGTCGTCCCAAGGGCAAACAGGAAACCGTAAGAGATTGCCGCGAGGATCAGCAAAGTGAGCCAAATCCGCTTGTGGCGGGTGAGGAACCCGCTGTGGGTGTAGGAAGCCAGCACGGGCGGCCTCGTTGTCGTTGCCGTCGCAGCCTTAGCCTTCTTTGGCTTCCGGTGCGCCAGGGCAATGAGCGGCATCAGTCAGGGTCCACGATCCGCGCCGGATTACCTATGACGAGGCTGCCGTCGGGCAAATCCCGGTTGACCAGTGCGCCGGCGGCGATGGTGCAATCCGCGCCGACCTTCACCCCGGGCAGAATGATCGCGCGCGGCCCGACGCGCGTCCGCGCACCGACCGACGTGTCGAGATAGACCCCACGCGTCATATCGTGGGTCAGCAGGACTGATTGCTCGTCGAACATGCAATCCGGTCCGATGTGTACGCCCCGCGGCCAGGTGCGGTCGATCAGCGCCGTCGCGGCGATCCACGCGCTGGGATGGATGTCCATTCCCCACAGCCGTACCTGGATGAACCGCTGGACCCGCTGGCGCAGGCTGATTGGCGGACGGTGCGGCCGCCGGTCATCGATATTGGAATCGGCAGCGGATTTGTCTGCAGACATTGCCGGGGGATAGGATAGGCTCCGGGCCACCGCAACGCGCGATCAACCGCCCGGAAAGACAAGCATGGGACCTCGCTCTCTCAATCAGCTTCGTCCGCTTCGCGCCGCGCTGATCAGCGCGCGCCGCCGCTGGATCGCCTGGCGGCACGGAATCGTCATCGCCCCAGGCGCGTCATTGTCGTTGTCGGCGAGGCTGGTGCCCGGCGGGCGCGGGGGAATTGTTATCGGCGACGCGACTTTGGTGGCGTTCAAGACCTTACTGATCGCGCGGGACGAAACGGGCCGGGTCCGGCCGATCCGCATCGGCCGCAATTGCTTCGTCGGCGGCGGCGCGACCATCCTGCCGGGGGTCAGCATTGGTGACGGGTCAATCGTCGGCGCCGGCGCGGTGGTGTTCGATGATGTCCCGCCGGCCTGCGCCGTCGGCGGCAATCCCGCGAAGATTATCCGCGAAGGGATCGAGGTGGGGCGTTTCGGCCGGTTCACTTATGCCGACGAAAACACCCGCCGGCAGTGGATCTAGATGATGAAGTCGCTCCCGCCCAGCGCCTTCACGCCGTGGACCATGATGCTGAAGTCGGCAAAGCCGTCGCCATTCACGTCGCCGGACACCATCATCCCGTCGCCATAGCTCTTCACTTGGAGTTCGCCGGCGATGTGGTGGAAGTCCTGCGACCCAATCAGCTTGAATGCATCGTCCGCTAGGGACGCGAACTTGGCGTCAATCGCCCTCAGGTCAATTTTGTCGCCGCGACTGAAATCCATGATTTGATCGTGATCTCCGCCGAGCACCGCACTGTTGTCGAATATGAACGCGTCTTTCCCCGCGCCGCCCCACAGCATGTCGTCTCCGCCACCCCCGACCAGCCGGTCAGCGCCGCCGAGGCCCGACAATTGGTCGGCGCCGCCGGTGCCGGTGATCAAATTGGCCAAGCCATTGCCGGTACCCTTGTGCGCGCTTCCCGTGAGCTCCAGATTTTCGAGATTGGCCCCGAGAATATAGTCCACCATCGTAGTGACCGTATCTACACCCTCGCCGGCTAGTTCGCTGACGTCGTCTCCCAGCGTCTTGACGAAGAAATGGTCGTTGCCGGTTCCGCCCATCAAGTGGCTGTCAAAGCCGTTGCCGGTGATCGTGTCATTGCCCCCCAACCCGTGCACCGTGCTGTGGGTGGAGGCCGTCGCGGTCAGTGTATCGTTGCCGGCGGTGCCGTCGACGGTCTCAGTGGCCGGCAGTGAAGGCGGAGGCAGAGTGCCGGTGCCGCCGGTGCCGCTTCCCAGGCCAGTGTCCGCTATTACCGTGGCCCAGTTGGCCAATCCCCCGGGGACATATGGGTGGCTCGCCGCCCAACTATTGAGCAGCGCGAGCCCACCGTCGGTAACCGGCGCAACCAGACTGTTGTCGATGGTCTCGTCAGCTTGCGTGACGAGGCCGGAGGCGGTGTTGCCGTAGACGTCGAGCAGCGAGCCGTCGTTCAGCGTACGGATCCAGCTGTCTTGGTCGGGAAAGCCGACCACCACGTTGCCCGTTACCAGCCCATTGTTGACGCCATCGAACGTCATTCCATTATAATGGCCTCCGAGCAGGATATTATCCGTTACGGTGACGTTGCTGTAGTGGAGTGAGCCAACTTCGTCGCGGATGAACACGCCTTGAAACGGCGCCCCCGTGGTGCCGCGGACCATTACGTTTCCGCTAATCAGCACGTCAGACACCGCGTTCGTTTCGCTGACGGTCCACAGCTGAATCGCATCGGGATGGTCTATCGCGTTGGGATGGAAGTCCGTGAAGAAGTTATTGGTGTAGACGATCTGCGAATTTCCGCCGCCGCGGATTCCGTCCGACCGGAGGTCGTGGAAATAGCTGTCGCTGACGGTGATGCGGGAATTCTCGAGGAAGCACACGCCGAACACCAGGTTTTTGAACTCGGAATTCGTGATCGTGACGTCGCTGCTGCTGCGCACAAGCAGGCCGGTGGTGTCCTGCAGCGGAGTCATGCCGGGTCCGTCGAACACCAGGTGATTCATGGTTACGTGGGACGAATCGTTGACCACGAAATGATACCATGTCGTGTCGTTGCCGGTCCGAAGGGTCAGGTTCGAAAGGCTGATATTGCTGCTGCCCACCACATTGAGGTCGGTCAGTACGGCTGGATGCAAGGCGTCCGCGGAAGTGATGGTGATCGCGCTCGCCGGGTTGATGTTCTGAAGGAGGACGCCTGCATAGGTGCCGCTGGCGAGGCTTATGGTATCGCCCCCGACCGCTTTTTGGGCGGCAGCCATCAACTCGGCGGTGGTGGTGACAGCGTACGTCGTCATAGCGTTCCCTCGCTCATTTTGGAGCGAAGCTACGGGCCGCACTCGTAAAATTAGGTTAAGAAAGACGCTCAAAGCGAAGCGAATTCTGGCTGTCGAGATGCCCTTCCTCCCGAATCGCCGCCGTCGAGGCAGGCCGTTCTGGGACCGCGATGGTTTTCATCTCGCCGCCCGGGTCAAGCCGAGATAGGGTGAGTCCAGATCAACGCGCGCACGCGCAAGGAACAACGAGACAGGCGATGGATACGATTTTCGACTGGATCAGCATCCTCTTGTTCAGCGGCGTAGTGATCCTGTACCTACAACGCTCCGCGGCGGCCGAGCCGACCGACACGGTGTGGCATTATCTTCCGCCGGCGGTCGGTTGCGCCAGCGCCAATTATTTCGGCAACCATGATTGGCCGGCACTCGCGACCGGACTGGTCGTCCTCACCATCGCATACGTCTATTATGTGCTAAAGCCGTTCGAGCGTCCCTGAGCGGAGATTTCAGCCGGCAATGCGTCCTGAATCGTTCAACGGAAGTTTATTGCGCGCCATGAGTATCTTTTCGAGGGTCAAGGACTGGCTTTCGCTCGGGCGCGCCGAGGACGACGAGGACGACCTTCGGTCGGCGCGCTCGGCGTGGGCGTCGCCCGTGCGCAAGCCGCCGTACGAGGTCGACCTTCCCCGCTTTTCGGGCTTCGCTAACGAAGGGGAGATCGGCGAGTCCGTCGACCCGCAAGGCTCCGAAGGACGGCGCAAGCTGGGCCGCGCCTTCCCGCTCGCTCAACCGATCGGCAACCTGCGCCAGTTCGCCGGCCGCCGCGAGCTGCTCGCCAACGCCATCCGCGCGATCGAGGAACGGCGGCTGCACCTTGTCCTATTCGGCGATCGAGGAATCGGCAAAACCTCCCTGCTCAATATCATCGCCTTGCTGGCGGCGGACGCTCGCTATCAGGTCCGGTACAGTTCATGCAGCGAAGGCAGCAATTTCGATCAGACATTCCGAGCCATCGCACGCGATATCCCCTTGCTTTACCACCGAAGTTCCGACCCGACGTCGGACCAGGTGGAATCGGGCAATACCCTTGCCGATCTGCTCGACGAGCGGCCAGTCACGCCGTCTTTGTTCAGCGAGATTCTGGAAGGTGTCGCGGGTACCCGCCTGCTGATCATTCTCGACGAGTTCGACCGCGCCGAATCATCCGATTTCCGCCGGTCCGTCGCCGAGTTGATCAAGAACTTATCCGATCGCGGCTCGCGCGCGCAGGTCCTGATCGGCGGGGTCGGACACAATCTGGCCGAGCTGATCCGCCATATCCCCTCGATCCGCCGCAGTCTGCTTGGCGTGCACGTCAGCAAAATGCCCGACGAGGATTTAGACGAGATACTGTCAATCGGCACCGCAATCAGCAAATTGCCTTTCGCGGCAAACGGCCGGCGAGCGCTGATCCACGCGGCTAACGGCTCGCCCTATCTGACGAATTTGTTCGCGTACCAGGCGACGAGCCGCGCAATCGATCGCCATCTCAATGAAGTGCCGCTATCGGCGGTGCAGGACAGCCTGCGCGAGACGCTGGCCGGGATCCGGCAGCGGCTCGACATGGCGGCGCTGGCTCAGCTCGACGCCCTCAAGGCGGCCTTACCCCCGGCGGACATCGAGCGCATTGCAGGCCACGCGATGAACAATTTCAACAGCCTCGAGCCTGCCGATGCCGCATTCGTAACGACCAAGCTCGGGGCCCGGTTGGACGCGAGTTGGAGCGACGCCGAGGGTAACTTCCTGTTCCGCGACGACAGCGTTCCGCTCGCGCTGTGGCTATCGCGGATCGTCGAATTGTAAGCGCGGAGTCCCGCGAATTGCCGGATGCGTTGATGCGGGCCCATCCACCGCATCCTCGGCGCGGAACGACGCCACGGACGTTGCAAATAGAACAAGCCCACCGCTCTCGAAGGAGCGGTGGGCTTTCGTTCGAGCCAATCTATTGTGGCGATTTACGCGGCGGCGAGGGCCAGCGCGCTGCGCTTCCTGCGCATGGCTGCTCCGGCGAGGCCGATGCCCAGGATCATCATCGTCCAGGTGGCCGGCTCAGGGACGCCCGAGGTGATCGAGGTGCCAATCGCCGAGGAGATGCCCTGGTAATCGAACGCCTGGTAGCGGTCGACGAAGTCGGACAGGGTAATGTCGTTGATCAGGCCGTTCATCGTCAGGGCAAATGTTCCGTTCGCGGTGCCGCCGACCAGGACCCCATTGCCGTTACCGGTACAGGTCCCGCCGGGTCCGTCATAGAAGCACACATCCACGCTGCCGAAACCGACCGGATAGTTGGTGTTCAGCGAGGCCGTGTTGAAATCACCGGTAGCGCTGGCGCCGGTGACATTGGGATCAACGTTAAAGCCGAACGACGAAACGCGTGAACCTCCTGCCAACGTGGACGTGTTCGAGAGCGCGTAGGTGAAGTTGAATACCGTATTGCCGGCCACTGTCGTCATGCCCAAATACGTCAGGAGCAAGTCCGACATCAGGCCAGGGATGGTGATCACCGGGTCACCGCCGATGCCGCCGAAGGTAATGTCGGTGCTGCCGTTCACGGCAAGCGAGCTGGTGCCGGAGGCCGTGGTGACGTCGACTCCCGCATAAGCCGGAACGGACAGAAGGCAGCTAGCCGCCGCCAAGGCAACGCTGAAGCGATTCACCCTGATTCTCCTTATCTTACGGCCGAGTGAGCTACCGGCTCCTACGGCTCTCGGCACCGAACCACCCGATGCCCACGGCACGCACCGAATCCTCGAAAGAAAGGCTCCGGGAACGATTCGTTGGTTAACGTATAAATAACGTATCTTTTCAACGCGTGCAAGAAGTCGTCTGGAAATTTCCTAGCGTTTTGAAGGGCCTGCCCAGTCTCAAGATTCTACATCGCAACAAACCCGCCTAAATGACGGATATCTGCCCTTTCTCGGTCAGCAAAACATTGAGTAGGGCAGGTCAGCCGAGCTGTGCGAAGCGCCTTCCGAGCAGTACCGTTCGTTCCGTCGGCGACATCGATCGCAACAAGACGATCAGAAAGTCATTCACTTGCTGGAATCGGTCTTCCCCCGAGTCGTCTCGAATCGACGACGCGCGCAAAAGCAGCCCATCGCCGACGGTGCCGGTCATCGCCGCCTGGAGTCTATCGCGGCGCTGTTCCCCTTCCGTCCTTGGAAGAAATTCGCCGACGCGCGTAAAATATACGATATCTTCGACACGGCTCTCGAGGGTCGCGGTCAGGGCGACTGCCGGCACCACATGGCGGGCGCCAAGCGGCAGGTTGAGCAGGCGCGTCGGCGTTACCTCGAAACCGCTGGCGGGATAGCAGGCTTCCGGCCGGTGCAACTGCAGGGAGTCGCTTTGGGTCGAGCCATAAGCAATCAGCAGCATGATCGGGGGCGAGTCTGGCTTCCCGGTGCTGGCGCGGTAATTGCGCGCCAGTTCGTCATCGTAAAGCCGTGAGGCCAGGCTGCCCTCCGTGCGTGGCATGACGATGTCGCCGCCCGCCGCGGCGCTCCAGCCGGGAATCGCGGTCGGCACCACCTTGCTCAGCCGCTCGCCGGCCGGAAGCAGGCGCACCTCATGTCGCGGGCGGAGCCATTCGGCGACACCGACCGCGCCGGCGCACACCGCGCCGAGGAGCAGATCACGCCTTTCAATCATGGCGCGAAAACCGCCCAACAAGGGGCTTGAGCAGGCTGTCCAGGGCGAAGATCAACACCAGCGCGACGGCGAACAGGGCCAACCCGGTGGTGCCGTGCAGGAAGCCCTGCGCCGTCGCGTCACCAAAGCGCCAGGTGATCGCAATTAGCGCCAGGATGCGCATGACATTGACCAGAATCGCGATCGGCAGCACCGCCGCCAGCAGCAGCAGTGAGTACCCCCACGACGCGCGGTGCATCAGGTAGATATAGAGCAGGCTGATCGCGCTTAGGCCAAAGAGCGAATTTAATCCCGAGCAGGCTTCCTCGACCAGCAATTGATACGGCCCGACGAACAAGAGCACGCCCTGCCGAGCGACCGGATAGCCAAGCATCATGGCGATTCCACCCGCGGCTCCGCTGACCAGATTTTGCAAAGGCGCGGTGATACCGGCGATGAGCCAGCCCGGCGGCGGCACGGCCAGCGCAAGATAAAACAACGGAAAGGCGTGTCGCCGCAACGAGCCAATGCCGAACAGCCGCAGCAGCACCGTCAGGAAGGTGCCGTAGAGCCCGACATATTCGAGGCTGACGAAATCGAACGCGCGGCCGAAGATGTACAGCGGCAAACTCAGCACCAGCCCGGCCAGCGTCAGGGCCCACCGGTCGCTATGGTGCCGCGCATCCGTTAGCCGCAACCCATCGTGGTGAAGCAGCCAGAAGCCGGTCGCGAGCACGATCGGACCGTGCGCGCCGCTATCGAGCTTCCACGTCTGCTGCGCCATGTTGATCATGGTCGGCACCGCCATCGTTATCAAGCCGAGGGCGAGCGGCCACCAGAAAGGCAGGTTGTTGAGGCCGAAGCGGTGCCGGTTGGCGGTCGCGTCCAACCGCTCAATAGTCATTGAGGTAGGTGCCGATAACCCGCCCGCCGTCGGCCGCGATTTCGTCGAGCAGCACCTGCACGTCATTGACGAAGCTGCGCTGGCGGCAGGTCACCACCATGGCATAGCGCATTACCGAGGCGATCCGGCGGGAATCGGCGAACTGGTTCGAGGGTGGCGTGTCGATGATGGTCAGGTCGAAATCCCGCAAGCACTGGTCCATCAGCTGCCGGAACACGGGCGCTCCCAGCTGGTCGAAGGTCGCGGCGTCGACATGGCCTGCATAGAGCACCGACAGGTTCGACTGAACGATGGCGAACGCTTTCGACAGCGGCAGCGCGTCGTCGGCGAGGCAGTCCGCGAGGCCCGGCAATGGCTCCAGCGGCACGATGTAGTCCTGAATTGAGGGGGTGCGCATATTGCCATCGACCAAGAGGGTGTTGACCCCTGCCTGCGCCATGGTCACCGCCAAATTGGCGGCAATGAAGCTGCACCCCGATCCGGCGGCGGGCGCACAGATCGCGAGCGCGCGTCGGCCGTGCTTGACGTGCTGGGCAAGTACGTTTGAACGCAGCGCCCGGAATGATTCGGCCTGCAGTGAGTCGGGCCAGGCCAGCGAGACGAGGTCCTGGGAGAACGTGAAGCCAGGGAACTGCGCGGCGTCGGAATCGGCCGCAAGCGCACTCTTCTTTCGTGCGCCCCGGCCCATCATGCCGCCCCCGCCCTGCGCCAACCGCGGTTGATGACGCGGCGTCGCGCGCGGAGGGGTGGACTCATGATTCCAATTACCGGGACGTCGGGAAAATCGAGATCCTCTATGCCACGGACGCGCGGACGCATCAGTTCAATCAGGAGCGCTGCGAGCGTCCCGATCGCCAAGCCCAGTGCAGCCGACCCAAACAGGATCAGCGGCCAGCGCGGCCAGATAGCCGTCTGAGGGGCAGTGGCGTTGCCGAGGAGCGTCAAGCCGCTGTCGGTGGACGCCGCTTGCTGATCGAGGTCGGCCGCCTTGGCCAAGGTCTTCTGATACTGATCGCGCAGGACGGAAACGTCGACCGCCAGCTTGCGCGCCTCGTCGACTTTGCCGCGTTGGGCTAGCACTTTGATTACCTGGCTACCGTACATTGCGCTCAGTGAAGGTCCGCCGCCGCCCGTGACAACCGGGCGGGCGCCCGACGCTCGACCCGCGGCGGCGATCGCGTCACGCTGCTGCTTCAGGGAAATCAGGTCCGGGTTATTCGGCCCAAGCGTGCGCTGGGCGTTGGCAATGGCGGCATTGGCCTGAGCCAGCTGCCCGGCCATCGGATTGCCGCCACCACCCATCGAGATCGATGGCGCGCGGACTTGGGGAGAGCTGGAAGCCAACGCCGACAAGCGCCGCGATTCCTCGTCGACATTGTCGTCGCCGATGACAATCCCGTTAGCTTTCTCAAACGCGCTCTTGCGGTTCTCGGCGGAGGTCAGCTCGTCGCGCACCGAGTCGACCTGGCGGTGGAACCACCGGCCGTCTTCCAGCGCGTCGTCGCGCTTAAAGGCGATCGTCTGGTCGACATAGGCTTGGCGGATGGCATCTGCGACCTTCGCCGCGACCATTGGATTGGCGTCGATGTAGGAAATCTCAAGAATGTTGCTACCTTCGAGCAAGTCCGCCCGCGTGTTATCAATCAGCTTCTGGGCGATCCAGCGTCGAAGGTCGCGATTGTCTCCCGAGGAACGCCGAGCGTATGCGGCCGCGAGCTCGGGCGAACTGACCCAGCCGAGGGCGTCGACGACCTTGCCCGCGACACGATAGTCGCGGATCAGTTCGGTCTGCGTCTGGACATAGGTCCGCGCGAATTGCGACGCGACGACCTGCCCGGTCACCGGGTCAGGCTTGACGATGTCGAGCATCACCCGCGATGTCGCCTTGTAGCGCGCGGGAATGAGGACCCCGGCCAGGATCGCCGCAAACAAACAGGCGAGCGCCGTCGAAAGAACGATGGAGCGGCGCGCCATCAAGATGCGCCATAATTGCTTCAAATTCATCCTGGAGCCCTTCGTCCCTGGCCCGTACGCGGGCCTAGAAGAACCGTTCGCCGACGACGATCGTGTCGTCGCCAGCGATCGGCATGTCGAGGTTGGCCCGGATCTTCCGACCATGGCGGATGACCGAAATCCGCCCGAGCGACCCGCGGTCGGTCAGCCCGCCGCCGCGCGCCAGCGCCATGCGCACGGTCATTCCCCGCTCGACCTTGTAGGACCCAGGGCCCGTGACTTGGCCATAGATGTAGAAGTTGGGCGCCGTCGCGATATACAATTTGTCGCCTGGAGTAACGAGGGGATCCTCGTCCGGACCGCCGCTGGAGATCGACGCGAGTGGCAGGATGAATTGCTGCCCGTCGATGCGGCGAAGAACCAATGTGTCGCCCGCGGACGGCTTTACCCCGCCAGCGCGAGCGAGGATTTCGGACACGCGATAGGCCCGGTCGACCGGCACCAATCCCGGTGAGCCAAACTCGCCGAGCACGGTAACGTAGCGACTCGCGAAGCTGGCGACCGATATGCTGACCACAGGATCGACGAAGAAGCCGCCCTCGCGCAGCAGCCGGGTAATCTCGTCGCGCAGCTGTATGACGGTGAGGTCGGCTGCCTTGACCGAGTGCAGGTATGGCAGCTGGATGGTGCCGTCGACCTGGACCTGGACGCGCTGCTTGAAATCATCGCGCCCGAGCACCGCCGCCTCGACCACGTCGCCCGGACCCAGCACATAACCGGCGTTCATGGTTAGCGGCGCGCTCGGCTGGGCCACTGTTTGCGCCGCTGCCGGCACGGCCGCCGACATCAACATGATAAGCAGCAGGCTGAGCAAAGCGTGAAGCCGAAAAGCTGCAATGCGCATGGTCGATCCTATCGTCTCAAGTCGATCCTATCGTCTCAAAGGGCGTACCGCGCCCCCAGGCCAATGAAGGTGTTGGAAAAATCGTATATGTTGCCGTTGGCGTTGCGGGTCTCGTGCCCCGCCTCGGCGGTAAGCTTGACGCGCGGGCTCATCGCCAACGTGGCGCCGGCGCGTAGCCGGATGAGGCGGTCATTGGTCAGTACCGGCCCGAAGACGCCAGTCGCGCCCCGATAATCGCGCTTGTCGAGATTGCCGCCAAGGAACAGCGACGTGCGGCTTGTGAGGGCATAAGTCGCCAGCGCGCCATATTTGCTTCCGATGCTGTAAAGCGCCTCTGCGCCCAGCGAGGGCTCGGGCTGATGTTCAGTAGTCAGGGCTAATTGCAGCCGACTCGCCGGCCTGATAATGCCGTCGAGCCGCCAGCCGAGCCCCTTGAAATCACGCACGCCGGCGACCGGCGGTTTGACCGTGAAGTAGGCCACCGACCCCTTGATCGTCACGACCGACCCTATATCGCGCTCAGCCCCCAGCCGAACCGTATCGCCGGTGTAGCGGTCGGCCAGGAACAGCGGTGAGACCAGCGCATCGCGATGCGGGTAGACTATCCGGTTGTGCTCATACGTCAGCGTGAAGTTGCCAATCGACGGATTATTATAGCCAACACCGCCGAAGTAGCTGTCGCGACGATAATCGGAGATCTTGCGCAGGCTGTTGCTGTTGTCGCCGATGGAATGTTCGTAGCCGGCCACCGGCCTCACGCCATAGGTGCGGCCACAGCGCACGTCGCCGGCATAGACCTGCACCATTTCAGTATTGCGGACGCTGTCGATACCGGGTGTATCGATGAAATAAATCTGGCTGAGCTGGCTCTGCTGCCGAACGATGCTCGGGCGCAAGCTGACCAGGCACGGACCGAAATTGAGCCGTGCATCGGCGTTAAGGCCGAGTCGCTCCCGGTCGAGACTGTGGTTGCGCGTATAGAAGTCGTAACCGGCGAAGCCGTTGAGACGAAGCGTGTTGCGCCCGAACGGCCGGACGAGCACAACATCGACCCCCGGCGTGACACGAAAGTCACTGCGGTGGAGCCCCCGCAGTGTGGCCAGATCGGCGTTCGCTTGCGCCACGTTGGATTGGTATAGTCCGTCGAGAGTGAACGCGATCTCGGTCACTGCGCGGTCGGTCGGCACACTCTGCGCCAACACGCCCGTTGGGAGAAAGGTCAGCAGGGCCGCCGCCACTGCATATCGCAAGCCCATCCGCGATCGCGAGACCGGGAGCCGGCCGATCATGTCAACCGCTTATACCGACGTGGGCCCCCGCCCCCTGGATACCGGAGAAACGATTCCGGCGCGGCGTCCGTTCCTGTCCTCGGATAAGACACGATCAGATTCACCTTTGTTTTCATAGACAACCATTTTGCCATATTAATCTGTCCGACAACAGTAAATTTAACGGGATATTACCGGCACGAGCGCCGGCAGTGCTGGAGAATCGTCATCGTCTCGACCGCTCCGAACTATTATCAGCTGGTCAGGCGGGACGTTTTTCCGCTGCTGGAGGGGCCGCTCGGCCGGCTGCTCGACGTCGGCGGCGGGGTCGGCGCGACCTCCGCGGCGCTGCGCCGGGAAGGTCGGGCCAGTTACGCGATGTTGCTCGACCGCGTTGCTGACGGGGCGGTCGACGGCATTGACGACGCACTCGCTGGGAACCTCGAGGATCCCGCCTTCCTCGGCCAGGCAGTCGCGAAGGGTGCGCCGTTCGACACCATCATCTGTCTCGACGTGCTGGAGCATCTCCACGATCCCTGGGCCGTGGTCGCGGCGCTACACCGGGGCCTCGCGCCCGGCGGCGCGTTGGTCGTCAGCGTCCCCAACGTCAATTATATCGGTCTGGTCGGACCCCTGGTGCTGCGCGGGCGGTTCGACCTGACCGATGCCGGAGTGATGGACCGGACTCACCTGCGCTGGTTCGCTCGCCACGGTGCGATCGACCTGGCGACAGGCTCCGGCCTGGTGCTCGAGCGGGTCCAGGCCAATGTTTATGGCCGGTTCAAGCGTGCGCTCGACACCGTTACTCTGGGGCTGCTGACCCGGTTCCTCGCCGCGCAATATGTGGTCCGGGCGCGCCGGCCGGCGTGACTTTTACTTAAAGTCGGCGGGCACCTTTCCGGTGTAAGACGGGTTGATCATCACGCGGCCCTTGGCATGCTTGACGATTTGGGCCAGCCGCTGCTGCACTTCGCCTGCGGTGCGCTGTTGGGTGAGGATGTTGCGCGCGACGGTGGTCGCGTCAGCGCCTTCGAGCGGGACGGTGCGAATAGAGATTACCGCCGAAATCTGGACCGACTTGCCGCTGCGGTTGAAGAAGATGTCGTTTTGCCCGATCGCCGAGATCTGCTCCGCTTGACGCGGGTCGACGGTTGCGGTGTCGATCACCGCGCCGACATGGCGGTAGGGAATGCTCTTTGCCTTGAGCAATGCTTCGGCCTCGTCGAGCGTATGGAGCGGTTGCAGTTGCCGCTCGAGGTCGGCCGGAGCGACCCCTACGACAAGCTGGTCGGCGAACAGCAGTTTGCGCTGGGCAAAGGCGGCCGGGTTCGCCCGGACATATTCGTCCGCCTCGTCAGTCGACACCTTGGGCACCTCTTTGGAGAAATTCGTCGCCAGCGCCTCGACCACGGCCATTTGTTGCGCCTGAGCCGTCAGCATCGCGGCCTGTGGCGATTTGTCGACGCCAAGCTTGCCGGCTTCGGCAACCAGCAGCCGGCGAACGATCAGCCGCTGCAGGGCTTCCTGCTGCCGCGAGTCGTTTGGCCCCGACAGGGACCCGAGCTTGCCCATCTCGCTGTTCAACTCTGACGCGGTAATGTCCTTGCCGTCGACGGTCGCGACAACCTGACCCTGGGGAAACGACGGCGCCTTGTCTCCGCACGCGGATACGACGAGAGTAACGCCGAGGATGAGCGGATAGACATTTTTCATTTTCAGGCTCCGAACCGTCTGAAAGATAATTGCATGACGGCAAAACAGGTCGCTGTCGATTGCAATAGCTGGTCGGGTCAAGGAGTTGGGCGTGGGCACGAAGACCGAACGGCGTCCAATGACAATCTGCCTATCTGCGTCCGGCGGCGGGCATTTCCGGCAATTGCTCGACCTCGAGCCGCTGTGGAGCCGCCACCGCCATTTCATTGTCACGGAGCGCACGGCACTCGCGCGGTCCTTCGAACAAAGCGAGACGATAGAATATGTTCCGCATTTCGCGCTCGGGCAGGCGCGGAGGGGGGACGCTCTGACAATGCTGGTCGCGGCCCTGCGCAGCGTGTGGTCGTCGGCGCGGATCATTGCGCGCCACCGTCCGGACGTTGTCATCAGTACCGGCGCGGGATCGCAAATATTCCTGCTTATCTGGGCCCGGCTAGCGGGCGCGAAAATATTCCTCATCGACAGCTTCGCCAGGTTCGACGCGCCAAGCAAGTTTGCGCGGATTGCGGGACGCCTGGCGCATGTCCGCATCGCGCAGTCGGCCGCCGCGACCGAGAAATGGCCCGGCTCGGTCGCATTCGACCCGCTCCACATCGCGCCCGCGGCCCCGCTGCAAAAGCAGGCACTGCTCGTAGCAACGGTCGGCACGGTGTTGCCGTTCGATCGCCTGTCGCAGCTCGTGACCGAGGCGAAGCGCGGCGGACGAATCGCGGAGCGGGTCATCATCCAGACTGGGCACGGGGCCGTGGCGATTGCGCCCTGCGACGGGTTGGAATTCGTGGAGGAACTCGATTTCGCCGCCATCCGCGGCTTACTCGATCAGGCGCGGATCGTCGTTTGCCATGGCGGCACCGGCTCATTGCTGACCGCGCTGTCGGCGGGCTGTAAGGTGATCGCGATTCCGCGCACGATCGCCAACGGCGATGCCTATGACGACCACCAGCTCGAAATCACGCGGTCGTTCGAAGCGCGCGGCCTGATAGTGACGGCGACAGACGAGCCATCCTTCCTCGCGGCCCTCGACAAAGCGCGCAGCCTGCCGGCAGTGGAGATCCGGCTCGACCAGTCGCGGATGATCGCGTTCATCGACGGACAGTTGGCGAGCTTTTTCGATTAAACGCAGACCTTGCGGATGCCTGCCTTCGCTTGCATTGAAAGGTGGCCTGGCTCAGGCGGTCCCTGGGCACGGTCGAGCTCAGCTAAGCTACTGGAAAGAAATGGTGGGCGTGGCAAGGATTGAACTTGCGACCCCTGCGATGTCAACACAGTGCTCTACCACTGAGCTACACGCCCACCCGCGTCGGCCTCAGGCCGCCGGAAGCGAGGCATTTAGAGAGGGGTTCGGACCGGCGCAACCCTGTCCAGAGCAAGCCGAAGGGCGGCTTAGAGCCGGCCGTGCTGGTCCTCGGTCTGGAAGATGCGATCGACCTCCAGCACCAGGTCCTTCAAATGGAACGGCTTGGACAACAACTTGGCCTCCGGCGCCGTCCGGCCGCTCTGCAAGGCGACCGCGGCAAACCCGGTGATGAACATCACCCGGATCGACGGATCGATCGCGCTGGCTTTCTGGGCCAGTTCGATCCCGTCCATTTCGGGCATCACGATGTCGGTCAGCAGCAGGTCGAACTGCTCGCTTTCGAGCAAAGGCATGGCTTCGGTGCCGCAGCCGACCGCGGACACTTCATAGCCGACCCGCTGCAGCGCGCGCTGCAGATATTCGCGCATCGACGTATCGTCTTCTGCCAGAAGGATTCTCGCCATGACCCCAACTATGCGCTGAACGATTCCGTTTTGCTAGAAGCGATTGAGCGTTTCGCGCGTTGCAGCGCCTCTTGCCGAGTCCTATTGTGGGACGGATTTTGACAGAAACCTTGCTCGCCCCTCCCCTCATCCATCCACCGCGCGGCGAGCTCCCCGTGCTGTTGTCGATTCCCCATTCCGGACGCGACTACCCCCAATGGCTGGTCGAACTGGCCAGCGCCGGCCGCCCGGCGCTCAGCGCGCTCGAAGACCCGCTGGTCGATCATCTCGCCTGGCGCGCGCTCGCACGCGGAGTCGGAGCGGTCATCGCCCGAGCGCCCCGGGCTGCGGTCGATTGCAACCGCGCCGAGGACGAGATCGACCCCGCGGTGATCGAGGGCGGACGCCGCGACCGGCAGAGCGCACGGGCGCGCGGCGGGCTCGGCATCGTCCCCGGCCGCACCCCGCAGCACGGCTTCCTGTGGCGACGGTCAATCACCGCGCCGCAACTTCAGGCGCGGCTCGATCAGGCGCACCGGCCCTATCATCGGGCCATCGCGGAACAACTCGGCTTGCTCGCCGACCGGTTTGGCTGTGCGATCCTGCTCGACTGCCACTCGATGCCGCCGCCGCCACCCGGCGTCCCGGCGATCGTGATCGGCGATCGCCACGGCCGCACCGCGGAACCGTGGTTCAGCCTCGAGGCGGTACGTGTTGCCACTGAGTGCGGCTTCGCGGCGGGCCTCAACGACCCGTTTGCCGGCGGCCACGTCATCGACCGGCATTCCGATTTGAGGCGCGGCGTGCACGCGCTGCAGATCGAAATCGACCGCAGCCTCTATCTCGATCTGCCGCACGCTGTCGCTGGTCCGGGTTTCGACCGCGTCGCGGCGTTGCTCGATACGCTCGTCGTCCGCCTCGGCGAGGCGTTGCTCGGCCGCCAGTTCGCGACCGCTGCCGAATAAACGGCGTTAAACCGTCGCCGGGACCGGCTGCGGAACCTGCTGCGGCGCCTTGCCCTGCTGCAGCTGGCGCGAAAACACCTCGCGCATCTGCGACAGCGAAAACAGATGCGCATAGAGCAACGGCAGCATGCCGTTCTGGTTCATCTTGCGCAGCTCGTCGCCGCGCAGCTCGCGAAGCTTCTCTTCGTCGATCATCTGGAAACCGCGGTAGATGAACGGCTGCTCGTAGCCCTCGGGCTGGATGGCGACTTCGCCGTCCATCAGCAGGCCCGATTTCCTAACGTCTTCCATGAACGCGGAGGTGCGCTGGCCGGCGGTTTCGAACTGCTCGCAGAATTCGAGGATCGCCTTGGTTGCGTCGCTCGGCTGGTCGCCGGCGAACAGCGCCTCACCATTATCCCATTCGCCAACCGCGCCCGAAGTCGGGTCGAAGCACAGCGACAGCTCGTCGCTGTCCGGGTTCAGCCGCGCCAACAGGAACGGATAGCGGCGGATGTAGGCGGGGATATAGGTGCTGGCGTCGACCGGCCGGCCATCGTCATCGAGGAACACGTTGACGCCTTCGTTGAGACCCATCAGCGCGATCGGAATCGGGTTTTCGCCGATCGAAAAGACGATCGGATAGTAGCGCTGGGCAAGCCCGAACTCATCGACCGTGACGGGAATTGCGTGGGTGTTCGCGATCGCCGGCGACTTGTCGACCTGGCGGATCTTCATCTTGCCATGTTGGGTCGCGTTCAGCGGCTCGAGCGCCGAGTAGAACAGCGGCAGGTTTTGGTTCGGCGCAGCAGTCGCCATTGCAATCTTTCTCCTGGGGTCCGGCCGCGCGGACCGGGGTGGCCAGGCCAGCGTTCGGCCAGCCTGTCAGTTCTGGGCGCGGGCTCTATTGGCACCGAGGCAATTAGGCAAGCCACGCACGGTTCGGTGACCTGCGGTTCGTTGCGTTCAATTCATTGATTGTTCAACGCTTGGCTGCGAAGCCCTGGCGATGGTGGGACAGTAATTGAATCCGGCAGTGCTCAACCTTTTGCCCCTGCTCCTCGGGCTGGCGGCGCTTCAGCCTGGCGAGGTGCGGGCGGTGGTCACTCGGCTGGTCGTCCAGGACGAGGTGATTTTGCGCGTGCCGGTCCAGCCGCATGCGACCGAACCCAGGATCGAATGGCGCGAGAAGAAGGGCCCGAAGTGCATTCCCGCCGCGCTCATCCGGCGCTCTTCGCTATCGGGGTCGGAACAGGTCGATTTCATTCTGTCGGGCGGCAGCCGGGTCCGCGCCCAGTTTGACGAAGGCTGCCCGGCGCTAGACTTCTACGGCGGCCTGTACCTCCAATATGGCCGCGATCAGCAAATCTGCGCCAAGCGCGACGCGGTCCAGTCGCGGATGGGCCGAAGCTGCACCATCGACCGCTTCCGGCTGCTCATCCCCAAGTTCAAACATTGACTTTTACGCCTCCTTCAGCGTAGCCGCAGCAGTGGCCTGCTAGACGGGCACGGCCCCCTTTTTCATCCGGATTTTCAATGTCTTTTGCCGACCTCGGCCTCTCTGACGAATTGCTCCGCGCGATAGCCGATAGTGGCTATACTGAGCCGACACCGATCCAGACCGGGGTCATCCCCTCGGTCCTGATGGGCAAGGACCTGGTCGGGATTGCCCAGACCGGCACCGGCAAGACCGCCGCCTTCGTGCTGCCGATGATCGATATCCTCCACCAGGGCCGCAGCCGCGCGCGAATGCCGCGCTCGATGATCCTCGAACCGACCCGCGAACTGGCGATGCAGGTGGCCGAAAATTTCGAGAAATACGGCAAATATCATCCGCTCTCGATGGCGCTGCTGATCGGCGGTGTGCAGATGGGCGACCAGGTGAAAGCGCTCGAAAAGGGCGTCGACGTGCTGATCGCGACCCCGGGCCGGCTGATGGACCTGTTCGGCCGCGGCAAGATCCTGCTCACCGGCTGCGAGCTGCTGGTGATCGACGAGGCCGACCGCATGCTCGACATGGGGTTCATCCCCGATATCGAGGAAATTTGCTCGAAGCTGCCCAAGTCGCGCCAGACCTTGCTTTTCTCGGCGACCATGCCGCCGCCGATCCAGAAGCTCGCAGCGAAATTCCTCAACGATCCCAGACGAATCGAAGTCGCGCGTCCGGCGACCGCCAACATCAACATCGAACAGCGGCTGGTCGAAGTCAGCGCCGACAAGAAGAAGGACGCGCTGCGCGACATCCTCCGCCACGAGGAATTCAAGAACGCAATCGTGTTTTCCAACCGCAAGACCACCGTGCGCGAGCTGGCGACCAGCCTCAAGCGTTCGGGCTTCGCGGTCGGCCAGATCCAGGGCGACATGGAGCAGGTCCAGCGCATCGCCGAGTTCGACCGTTTCAAATCGGGCGAGATCACCATTCTCGTCGCGTCGGACGTCGCTGCGCGCGGGCTCGACGTCAAAGGCGTCAGCCACGTCATCAACTATGACGTGCCGTGGCAGCCCGACGATTACATCCACCGCATAGGCCGCACCGGCCGAGCCGGGATGTCGGGCATCGCGATTACGCTGGCGACGAGGGCGGACGCAGAAGCGGTTGCGGGAATCGAGAAACTGATCGGCCATAAGATTCCGCGTCAAGGCGCGGCGAAGGCGGTCGAGCGCGAGGAAGAGCTCAAGGTCGCGAAGGCGCCCAAACCGGAGAAGGCCGAACCCGTGGCCAAGGCTGCCAGGCCGGCCAGGGCGCCGGCGGCCGAGCCCGCTCCAAAGGCCGAAAAGCCAAAACGCGCCGAGAAAAAGCCCGAACCGGCCGAGCGTTTGCCGGTGGTCGAGGACATGGCGGACGAGTGGAACGGGCCGGTTCCGTCATTTCTGTCGTTCGGCGCCGACTAACCGCATTAGCGGCCCCCAGGCAGTAGCGTCAGCTTAGCCCCGGCTTCGGCGCCGCGCCAGGAACGGCTGCGTTCATTTTCCGCGGACCGAGCAGGCACAATTCGCCCTGCGGCGGGCCGCCTGCTCGTGACAACACCGGACGTCCATATTCCTCGCAGATGCCGTTCGTCGAAGCGATCCGCAACGGTCGTCCCGATCCCTCGAAAGCAAGCGCGCGCGCCTCCGGCAACAAAGTAAGCGTGGTCAGGGTGCGCGCATCGATCTCGATCTGGCCTGGATTCGCCGCGATCCATTGCTGCGCGCGGCGCTCCATTTCATGTGTATCGGCGATCATTGACAGCAGGCGCAACCCGAAGGCGGCCAGCAACACAACCAGCGTCGCTGGAACCAGGCCCTTGCCTGCCCGCCAACTTGCCACGGCCATGGCCGCCGTCGCCAACACGACCGCCGCGATCAAATAGAAGAACATGCGCGGCTTGGGATCGACGGCCAGGCCGTAGACCAGCAACATGGCGACCAGTAGCGCGAGGCCAAGCATCCGAGCGACCAGGCGGCGCCATCCGCGCGACATTGCCGACCAGCCGAACGGGGCCATCACCAGCGCCGCAATGAACACGACACTGATGCGCGGCGAGGCAATCAGATTGAGCCACGGGTCGACCGGCCACCACCAGTTGATCCCCTCTTCGCGGCGCCACCCGGCGATATAGTGTGGGTTGAACAAGGGGCTTTCGCGGGTATCGACCCCGGCCGACAGTTCAGTCGAAGGAATGGCGACATGCCCGAGCGCCAGCCGGTAGCGGAACAGCGGATCGCCGGTTGCGACCGCATAAGCGAGAAGCTCTGCCGCGATCGCCCCGGCAAAGCCGGCCAGGGCCCACAGCAGCACCTTGCGTCGGTCGCGATCGAGCAACAGCCAGCCCCCCGCCGCGACGATGCAGAAGACGAGACTTGTGTCACGCGCCTGGGTCGCCAGCGCGGCAAACGCGCCGCCCGCCATCGCCAGCGCCGGCGACTGACGCCGGTACGCCAATGTGGCGAGGAGCAACGCTGCCAGCTGGAACGCAAGTTCGGTCGTGTCGGCGCTGGGCTGCGCAGCCATTTGCGTCACGGCCGGCACGACCGCGAGCAAGGCTGTCGCAAGCCATCCCGTGGCGCGGTCGAACCACAAACGGCCGACCTGCCCAATCAGGACGATACAGGCGCACCACGCCAGCAACGGTCCGATCCCGACCGTCAGGCGACTCTCGCCGAACGCCCCCGTGAACAGCGCGATCGGGGCGATCGCCGGCCAGCGGGTTGCCCAGTGGCTGTCCGGCAGGCAGGGGCCCCCGGTCGCCACCCAGCAACGCGCGGCGTCGAGATAACGAATGTCGTCCGCCCCGCCGCCGCTATAGCCGATCGGATTGATCAGCACCGCCGCCAGCGCCAGTAGCGCGATGGCTATCGGCGCAGCGGCCCGTCTGGTTATGATGGATTCGAACAGACCGGATTCTCCCTCGCGACAGGGAGAATGCTAGCTGGCCGCCGACAAAGAAATGGTTAATCGCGGCTTCGGTATCGCGTCAGGAACACCCGCGTCCACGGACCCAGATGCTGATCGATAATCGCACCGCGCAGACCCAGCATCAGCCGCTGGTAGAACCACAGATTGTGCTGGGTCATCAGCATCGCGCCGAGGATCTCGCCCGATTTGACCAGATGGTGGACGTAGGCCCGGCTGAAGGTCGTGCACGCCGGGCACGGGCAACCGGGCTCGATCGGCTCCTGATCTTCGGCGAAGCGCGCGTTGCGGATGTTGAGCGGGCCATCGGCGGTGAACGCCTGGCCGGTGCGCCCCGAGCGGGTCGGCAACACGCAATCGAACATGTCGATCCCGCGGACGACGGCCTCGACAATGTCGTCGGGCTTGCCGACCCCCATCAGATAGCGCGGCTTGTCGGCGGGCAGCATGGAAACCGCGAAATCGAGGCAGCCGAGCATCGCCTCCTGCCCCTCACCCACCGCGAGCCCGCCGACTGCGTAACCGTCGAAGCCGATATCGATCAGTGCCTCGGCCGACGCCTTGCGCAATCCCTCGTCGAGCGCGCCCTGCTGTATGCCGAAGATCGCTGCCCGCCCGGCATGCTCGCCATCGCGGTCGAATTCCGCGCGCGACCGCTTCGCCCAGCGCATCGAGCGCTCCATCGCCGCGCGCTGCTGTGCAGGCGTCGAGGTCGTCGGCACCAGCTCGTCGAACGCCATCACGATGTCGCTTCCGAGCAACCGCTGGACCTCGATCGAGCGCTCGGGGCTCAGCATGTGCCGCGACCCGTCGAGGTGGCTGGCGAACGCCACGCCCTCCTCGCTGACCTTCGTCAGCTCGCTGAGGCTCATCACCTGATAGCCACCGCTGTCGGCCAGGATCGGCCGGTCCCAGCCCATGAACCGGTGCAGCCCGCCGAGCTTCGCCACCCGCTCCGCGCCCGGGCGGAGCATCAGATGATAGGTGTTGCCGAGAATGATGTCGGCGCCCGAAGCGCGCACCTCCTCCGGCCGCATCGCCTTGACCGTCGCCGCGGTGCCGACCGGCATGAACGCCGGCGTCCGAATCTCCCCGCGCGGCATGACGATCACGCCAGTGCGCGCGGCGCCGTCGGTGGCGGCAATCGAGAAGGCGAAGCCGGTCATGGTCGTGCGCTTAGCGGCGCTGGTCGGTGGGCAGCAACAGACTCGCGTCGCCGTACGAATAGAAGCGGTAGCCCTGTTCGATCGCATGCGCGTACGCCGCCTTCATGACGTCGAGGCCCATCAGCGCGCTGACCAGCATGAACAGGGTCGATTTAGGCAGATGGAAGTTGGTGACCAGACCATCGACCGCCTTGAAGCGATAGCCAGGCGTGATGAAGATCGCCGTGTCGCCCTCAAACGGCTGGATGATCCCGTCCGCGTCCGCCGCGCTTTCGATCAGGCGCAGGCTCGTCGTCCCGACCGCGATCAGCCGCCCGCCCGACGCCCGCACCGTGTTCAGCCGCGCGGCCGTCGCAGCGTCGATCCGGCCCCATTCGGCGTGCATCTGGTGGCCCGACGTGTCGTCCGCCTTGACCGGCAGGAACGTGCCCGCGCCGACGTGCAAGGTCAGCGTCTCGCGACCGACGCCTCGCGCATCGAGCGCATCGAGCAGACGCTTGGTGAAATGTAGGGCGGCAGTCGGGGCGGCGACCGCCCCTTCTCGCCGCGCGAACATGGTCTGATAGTCCGAACGGTCCGCTTCATCCGCCGCGCGGCGCGAGGCGATGTACGGCGGCAACGGCATCCGCCCGGCGCGCTCGAGCAGCAGCTCGACCGGCTCGTCTCCATCGAAATGGAGCAGCGCCGATCCGTCGTCCGATTTCTCCGCGACAGACGCGCTGACTCCTTCGCCGAAGTCGATCGTGTCGCCGACCCGCGCCCGCTTCGCGTTACGCAGGAACGCCCGCCATTCGCGCGGGCCCTCGCGCTTGTGCAGCGTCGCACCAATCGACGCGTCCCCGCGCCGACCTTCGAGCTGGGCGGGAATGACCTTGGTGTCGTTGAACACCAGCACGTCACCCGGCCGCAGAAGGCGCGGCAGGTCCAGCATCTGATGATCGGCGATCCCACGCCCCAGCACCGTCAGCAGCCGCGCCGAGTCGCGCGGTCGCGCCGGTCTCAGGGCAATATGGTTGGGCGGCAGGTCGAAGTCGAAAAGGTCGACGCGCATCAGCCGCCGCTGGGCGTCGGAGCCGGTGCTGGCGCTGGCGCTGGAGCGGGCGCTGGAACCGGTGCGGCCACCGGCGCCACCGCCGGCGCGGCCGTATCGCCGAGATAGGCCCGGACGATCTTCGTCGGATGCTCGGGCGGTTCACCCACCGCGATCCGGTCGACCGCGTCCATGCCCGCGATCACCCGCCCCCAGACGGTGTATTTCTTCTCAAGCCCCATATTGGGGCCGAACATGATGAAGAACTGGCTGTTCGCCGAATCCGGGCTGTCGGCGCGGGCCGCGGCAACCGTTCCGCGGAAATAGGGCATGTTGGTGAATTCGGCCTTGAGGTCGGGGAGGCTCGAACCGCCGCTGCCATCGCCCTTCGGATCACCGCCCTGAGCCATGAAGCCGGGGATGACGCGATGAAACGCCAAGCCATTGTAGAATCCCTGCCGGACAAGAATTTGGACCCGTTCGACGTGGTGCGGGGCGAGGTCGGGCCGCATCTGAATGACGACCGATCCGCCGCTCGACAGCTCGATCGTCAGCTTGTTCGCCGGATCGGCGGCGACAGCGGCCGGCGCCATGATACTCGGCAATGGCGGGGCGACGATCTCCGGAGCCTTGGCTGCAATCAACGACAACGCCAGAATTGGAAGCGCAAACAAGGCCTTAGAAAACATTCAAACCCTCCCGAAAATCGCCCGCCGAATTAGTGCAGCCGCGCCGCTGACGCCAGTCTTAATGACCGTTCAAATGGCGCCGGACATCGGCGGCAACCGCGGGCGTCACGAACTTTTCGATCGCCCCGCCATAGCGCGCGATCTCTTTCACCAGTTTGGACGCGATGGGCTGCAACGACACGTCGGCCATCAGGAAGACGGTCTCGATGTCGTCATTCAGTTGCTGGTTCATGCCCGCCATCTGGAATTCATATTCGAAATCCGCGACCGCTCTGAGGCCGCGCAGGATCGCCGATGCGCCCTGGGCTTCGGCGAAGTCCATCAGCAGCGAATCGAATTCCACCACCTCGATATTCCAGGGAAATCCGTCGATCTCGCGGCGGACCATGGTAAGCCGCTCGGCGACCGTGAACATCGGCTCCTTCGACGGGTTGGTGGTGACCCCGATTACGAGCTTGTCGACCAGATGCGCACCGCGCCGGATGATATCGAGGTGACCGAGCGTCACCGGATCGAACGTGCCCGGATAGACCGCGATTTTCATGGCTGCCCCCTAATGATCCCGTTCTATCGCAAAGCGCGCGATCGCGCGCAGCAAATCGGCCTCATCGCCGTGATCCGCCAAATGCTCGATCGCCTGGTCGACGAGGAAACTCGCCTGCTGGCGCGCCCGCTCCTCCCCGAGCACCGAAACGAAGGTCGCCTTGCCCGCCTGCTGGTCCTGGCGCGTGCGCTTGCCGGCCGCGGCCTCGTCGCCGCTATGGTCGATCAGATCGTCGGCGATCTGGAACGCCAGCCCGATATTGCGGGCATAGCCCCGGTAGGGCGTGCGCGCCTCGTGGGTCAGGCGGACCATTATGCACGCCGCCTCGACCGAATATTCGATCAGCGCGCCGGTCTTGAGCTGCTGGAGCCGGGTGATCGACGGCAAATCGAGCTCTTGGCCCTCCGCGACCAGGTCCATCATCTGCCCGCCGGCCATCCCGGCCGGCCCGGCGGCGCGCGCCAGCTCGAGCACCAGGTCCGACCGCACCCACGGATCGTCGTGGGTCGCCTGATGCGCGAGGATCTCGAACGCCAGCGCATGAAGGCTGTCGCCCGCGAGCACCGCCTCGGCCTCGCCAAAGGCCTTGTGGACGGTCGGCTTTCCGCGCCGGAGATCGGCGTCGTCCATGCACGGCAGATCGTCGTGGATCAGCGAGTAAACGTGGATCGCCTCGATCGCAGAGCCGACGCGAAGCGCACGTTCGCGCGCAATCGCGAACAGCTGCGAAGCGGCGATGGTGAGCAGCGGCCGCAGGCGCTTGCCGCCGCCGATCGCCGCGTGGCGCATCGCCTCGTAAAGCCGGTCGCGGGTATCGCCGGGCGCGGGCAGCAGCCGGTCGAAAAAATCGTCGACTTCGACGGAGACGCGGCTCGCTTCCGCGTCGAGCATACCGGACAGCCGGTCGATTGCCTCAACCGGCATCGAACGGCTTGACGCCCGCCGGCTTGCCGTCGCTGCCGAACGCAATCTGCTCGATCCGCGCCTGGGCTTCCTTGAGGCGCGCCTCGCAATGCCGCTTGAGCCGGTCGCCTTCCTGATAGAGCTCGATCGACTGGTCGAGCGGCGCCTCGCCCTTTTCGAGCGTGCGGACGATCTCCTCGAGCCGCGCGAGCGCGGCCTCGAAGCTCAGTTGGCTGACGTCTTCAGCGGTGGCCATGGGTGCAGCTTCTGACCCTCACGGAGCCGTGAATCAAGAAGCCGAGCTGCTCTTGAACGGGTCGCGGATGCCCGGAACGATCTCGTCGCGCGTGTCCTCTTCGCCGGCTGCGGCAAGCGCCGCTTCGGCGTCGCGGGCATGCTGCTCGCGCTCGGCGCGAAGCTCGTGGATCAGCGCCGCGCGATCGCCCTCGAAGCGCGTATCCTGGAACGCCGGGGCGCCGGCCGCCTTGGCCGCCTTGGCGACCGCGGCGTCGAGCTCGCGCTGCGAGGTCAGCCCCAGCGTCACCGGGTCCTTGGGCGTGATATTGGCCATGTTCCAGTGGCTGCGGTCGCGGATCGCGGCGATGGTCGTGCGCGTGGTCCCGATCAGCTTGCTGATCTGACCGTCGGTGACGTCGGGATGATTGCGGATGATCCACGCGATGCCGTCGGGCTTGTCTTGGCGCTTGCTGACCGGCGTGTAGCGCGGGCCCTTGGTGCGGCGAACCTGGTCGGGTTCCTTGTGCATTTTGAGCACATAATCGGAGTCGGCCTGGCCCTTGTCGATCTCGTCGTGGGTCAGCTCGCCGGCGCGGATCGGGTCGCGGCCGGTCAGTTTGGTCGCCGCGGTGTCGTCGGCGATCGCCTGGACCTCGAGAATGTGAAGGCCGCAGAATTGGGCGATCTGCTCGAACGTCAGGGACGTGTTCTCGACCAGCCAGGAAGCGGTCGCGTGGGGCATCAGGGGCTGGGCCACTGGGAAATCTCCGTTACAAATAAATAGGGCCGCCCCTCACGGAGCGGCCGGCGTTGGCCTGCGATGTAAACCCGCGCCGCGCCGGGGGCAAGCGCTCTACAGACTCATCGGGATATAGTGCGGCTGGCCCTTCACCCGCTCGATCCAGTTCCCGATCCGCGGATAGAGGTGCATTTCGAAGCCGGCCTCGTTGGCGACATGGGTGTAGGGGAACAGGCAGACGTCGGCGAGGGTCATGTGGGTCCCGACGAACCAATCGCGGGCCTCGAGATGCTTGTCCATCATCTTGAGCGCCGCCTCGCCCGCCTCGCGCTTTGACGGAATTTGGTGCTTTTGCGTCTCGGTGAGGTTCTCGTGCCCGACCCAATCCTTCCAGAAGCGCAGGGTCGCGATGTTGGGCTCGTGATTATA
Organism: Sphingomicrobium sp.; assembly: GCA_035261225.1. Classification (GTDB taxonomy): domain Bacteria; phylum Pseudomonadota; class Alphaproteobacteria; order Sphingomonadales; family Sphingomonadaceae; genus Sphingomicrobium. The sequence continues at coordinate 40,738 of DATFUB010000150.1, read as the reverse complement.
CTGTTCCCAGAACATCCAACGCAGCATATCGGCATGGTCGAACCGCTCGGTCGGGATCAAATTGGACCCGTCGGCGATGTAATAGCAGGCGGCATTGCTCTCCGGGATGAAGCGATGGTCGATCTGGAGCACCGGAATGCGGCCGTTCGAATTGACGTCCCGCAGGAACTGCGGGGTCCGCGTCTCGCCCTTCATGATGTCATATTCGCGCCGCTCAAGATGCTCGCCGACGCAGGCCGCGGTCAACCGGACTTTGTAGCAATTTCCCGACGCGGCATATTCGTGGAGGATCAGTTTCTCGCTCATTGCGGGATTTCCAATACGATCTTCCCGACATGGACATCGGCTTCCATCCGGGCATGCGCCTCGGCCGCCTGGTTCAACGGAAACACGCTGTCGATCACCGGCTTCAACCGACCGCCCTCGACATAGGGCCAGACCGTCTTGGCGATTTCGTCGGCGACCATCGTCTTGAACTCGACCGAACGCGGGCGGAGCGTCGAGCCGGTCAGTGTCAGGCGCCGGCGCATCACGTCGCCGATAAGAATCTCAGCCTTCGCCCCGCGCTGGTGGGCGATCGACACATGGCGGCCGTCGTCGGCCAGCGCCTTCAAATTGCGCGGCACGTAATCGCCGCCGACCATGTCGAGCACGACGTCGACGCCGGCTCCGTCGGTCAGCCGCGCGACCTCCTCAACAAAGTCCTGGGTCTTGTAGTTGATCGCCGCCTCGGCCCCGATCCCGAGTGCCGCCTGGCATTTCTCGTCGGTCCCGCAGGTCACGACGACGTGCAGCCCGAACAGGCCGCCGAGCGCGATCGCCATCGTTCCGATGCCGCTCGCCCCGCCATGAACCAGCACCCAGTCGCCGTCGGCCGCGAAGCCGCGTTCGAACAGATTGACCCAGACGGTGAACAAAGTCTCGGGCATCGCCGCGGCTTCGACCAGCGAGATCGCGTCGGGGACGAGCAGGCAGGTGCCAACCGGCGCCGCGCAATACTGCGCATAGCCCCCGCCGGCGACCAGCGCGCAGACCGTTTGCCCTACCACTTCGGCGGCGCCCTCGCCGGCCTCGACTACCTCGCCGGCGATTTCGAGACCGAGGATGTCGGGCGCTCCGAGCGGCGGCGGATAAAGGCCGCGACGCTGAAGGATGTCGGGCCGGTTGATCCCCGCCGCCGCGACTTTGACCAGCACCTCGTTCGGGCCCGGCCGCGGAACTTGACGTTCGACCAGCGCCAGTTCCTCGGCGCCATCGGGCTGGGGAGCGACGACGGCCAGCATCGAGGATGGGATGGAGCTGGTCACGGCGCATGTCTTATTGACAGCGCCGCCCCATCGGTCAACGATTTGAAGGTCATGGATTTGGACGACCTCTTCCCGAGCAAGCCCGACGATCCGTTGGTCGCGCTGGGCAAGCAGGACCTCGACCCGCTGTCGATCGCCGAGCTGGTCGAGCGGATCGAGGCGCTCAAGGCCGAGATCGCCCGGGTCGAAGCGCACATGCAACGCGCGCAGACCCACCGTTCGGAAGCCGAAGAGCTGTTCAAGAAGAGCTAGATGCCGCGACCGCACCGCCGCGGATACGATAAGTTGGGGAAAAGCCCCATCCTCCTCTTGATTGCCGCGGCTTGCCGTATGACATTGGTTGTCGAAGCCCGCTGGCCTTCAGTGGGCGCGGAGTAATCCCGTAAATGCCTAGTTTCGCTCGCGAACTCGAACAGACCCTCCACAATGCCCTGGGGGAAGCCAGCCGCCGCCGGCACGAGTATGCGACTCTCGAACATCTGCTGATCGCGCTGGTCGACGACGAGCATGCGTCCAAAGTGATGACCGCCTGCGGCGTCAATCGCGACGAATTGCGCTCCAGCGTAAAGCAATATCTCGACAATGAGCTCGGGGCGTTGGTGGCCGACAGCGCCACCGACCCGACCCCGACCAGCGGGTTCCAGCGGGTCGTCCAGCGCGCCATCCTCCACGTCCAGTCGTCGGGCCGTGACGAGGTCACCGGCGCCAACGTGTTGGTCGCCTTGTTCTCGGAGCGCGAGAGCTACGCCGTCTATTTCCTTCAGCAGCAGGACATGAGCCGGCTCGATGCCGTAACCTATATCAGCCACGGCGTCGGCAAGGGCGAAACCGCCGCCGAGACGCGCGCGCCCGAAGGCACCGAGGAAAAGACCAGCGACAAGGAAAGCGGCAAGAAGGAAAGCGCGCTCAAGCAATTCACCGTTGACCTCAACGAGAAGGCGCGCGCCGGCAAGGTCGATCCGCTGATCGGCCGCATGCCCGAGGTCGACCGCACGGTGCAGATCCTGTGCCGCCGATCGAAGAACAACCCGCTCTACGTCGGTGATCCCGGCGTCGGCAAAACCGCGATCGCCGAGGGCCTCGCGCGCAAGATCGTCGAGGGCAACGTGCCCGAGGTCCTCAAGGGCGCGGTGATCTACGCGCTCGACATGGGCGCGCTGCTCGCCGGCACGCGCTACCGCGGCGACTTCGAGGAACGGCTGAAATCGGTCGTCAACGAGCTCGAGAAGCTGCCAGACGCGATCCTGTTCATCGACGAAATCCACACCGTGATCGGTGCCGGGGCAACCTCTGGCGGGGCGATGGACGCCTCTAACCTGCTCAAGCCCGCGCTCTCCTCGGGCACGATCCGCTGCATCGGCTCGACCACCTACAAGGAATTCCGCAACCATTTCGAGAAGGACCGGGCATTGCTGCGCCGGTTCCAGAAGATCGACGTCAACGAACCGACCGTCGAGGACACGATCAAGATCATCGCCGGGCTCCGCTCGTCGTTCGAGGGCCACCACAAGGTTCGCTACACCCCCGACGCGATCAAGTCGGCGGTCGAGCTGTCGGCGCGCTACATCCACGACCGAAAGCTGCCGGACAAGGCGATCGACGTGATCGACGAGGTCGGGGCGATGCAAATGCTGGTGCCGCCATCGCGGCGCAAGAAAGTGATCACCACCAAGGAAATCGAGGCGGTGGTCGCCACCATGGCGCGGATTCCGCCCAAGTCGGTATCGTCCGACGACAAGCAGATCCTCGAGCATCTCGACGCGGACTTGAAGCGGGTCGTGTTCGGCCAGGACCTGGCGATCGAAAAGCTCGCCTCGGCGATGAAGCTGTCGCGTGCCGGCCTGCGCGATCCCGACAAGCCGATCGGCAATTATCTGTTCTCGGGGCCGACCGGCGTCGGCAAGACCGAGGTCGCGCGGCAGCTGGCCTCGATCATGGGCATCCCGCTGCAGCGCTTCGACATGTCGGAATATATGGAGCGCCACGCGGTCAGCCGGCTGATCGGCGCGCCTCCCGGATACGTCGGCTACGATCAGGGCGGTCTCCTGACCGACGCCGTCGACCAGCACCCGCATTCGGTGCTGCTGCTGGACGAGATCGAGAAGGCCCACCCCGACCTATTCAACATCCTGCTGCAGGTCATGGACCACGGCAAATTGACCGATCACCACGGCAAGACGGTCGATTTCCGCAATACGATCCTGATCATGACCACCAATGCCGGCGCCTCTGACATGGCGCGCGAGGGCATCGGTTTCGGGGCCTCGAGCCGCGAGGACATGCAGGAGGACGCGGTCAAGAAGATGTTCACGCCGGAGTTCCGCAACCGGCTCGATGCGATCGTGCCCTTCTCCTACCTCCCGCCCGCAGTGGTCGCGCGCGTCGTCGACAAGTTCATTCTCCAGCTCGAGCTCCAGCTGGCCGACCGCAACGTCCACATCGAGCTCGACGACGAAGCCCGCGAGTGGATCGTCATCAAGGGCTACGACAAGCTCTACGGAGCGCGCCCGATGGCCCGCCTGGTGCAGGAAAAGATCAAGCAGCCGCTCGCCGAGGAATTGCTGTTCGGCAAGCTGGTCAACGGCGGCGAGGTCAAGGTCCGGATCAAGGACAATGCCCCGGCGTTCGAGATCGTGCCGGCAGCGCCCAAACCGGTGAAGGCCAAGGGCAACGGCAAGGCCAAGGCTCCAGCCAAGCCCGCCGCGGCCAAGAAAAAGGCCGGCGCGTCCGAAGCCGAATAGCCTACCAGAAACGCTGGACGGCGATGGCCGGGATGACTGACGCTGAAACGTTGTGCCCCTTGGGTGTGATCCATACGCCGAAGATGGCGCCCGACCGGTTGCTCCAATTATATTCCACCGCCGGAGCAAAGCCGATGTTGCGGGTTGACGGGAACGTCTGCGTCGCCAGCGGCCCACTACCATAGCCGCCCTTGAGCGTCGTTTTGCTCGAGGACTCGCGGATCACGTCGAACGCCAGAACCCATTCCTTGGTCAGGCTATATTCGACCGCGCCAATCAGGGTCGTCTTCGATCCGGGCTCGGCATGGCCGCGAAACCCTGGCGCGGTCCCATAAACGCTGCGGTCGGCGACGTCCGCGCCATGCGGGAATGACTGAAGCACATTGATCCGCGCGCGCAACAAGCGGCCGTTCTTCAGCAGGAAATAATGCTGAACATTGACCCCGATTTCCGTCGCGAAGGATCCGGATCCGTGGCCCTCCTCGAGCGGGTCGAGGCGGTCGTGCTTGCCGGTCGGCAGCACCTCCTGGAGCACGATCGAGATGCTGGGAATACGGTGCTCGGGCTTGAACTCCGTCAGGCGGAGTTGCGACAGCAGCTTGAAGTCGCCGAGCCTCATTCCATGATTGGCCCGATGCGTGCCGAGCGCGAAGTTCGGCTGCAGCCCCACCGTCAGATCATCGCGCAACCCGTATTGATAGAATCCGCTCGATCCCGGGTTGTGCCGGCCGCCGGAAATGGCGTCGAAGAAATAGGGCTCGGTATAGAAGTGGCCCTCGGGCAAGGTGTTGGCGTTTGAAGCGAGCAACGGTCCGGTCCACCGCGCGGATTGCATGGCCGTCCGCCATCGTTCGGCCTCCGCTGATTTGGAATCGGCTGCTTGCTCGGCGTGAGCCGATACTGGCGTTGCACAGGCGAGCACGGCCGCCAAGACTAACTTCATCGATCACCCCTCTGGGCCAATTCACGGACAAGCCGCGGGTAGGCACAAACGCCTCCCGCGGCTTCCAGAACTGACTCGTCAAACCCGGCCTGATTGAACGGATGTCGGGGGTATCACGCCAATAGAATTTCAGCAGGTGACGATAAGGCCGACCGCAATTTCGGAATCAAGCCTCGGCGTTGGCGTTCTTGTTCCGGAATGCTTCCTCTCCGGCGTCCGACACTTCGACCCATTTCTTGTCGGGCTCGGTCTCGGCATCGTAATTGTCGTGCCAGTTCCACCACTTGTAGGTTGGGGTTTGCGGATAGCCTTCGGGCGATTCCTCCCAGACCTCCTGGCGGCCGAGCGCCGTGAGGTCGAGGTAGCTCCACACCGTTCCCATCGCCTCGTCGCCTCGGTTGTTGATGAAGTACGTCCGGAAGATGCGCTCGCCGTCGCGGATGAACGCGTTGTGGCCGTGCCACTCGTCCACCCCGAAATCGGCGTCGAAGCTGTCGGTGATCGTGTACCAGGGGATCTGCTCCCACCCCATCCCCGCCTTCAGCCGTGCGATGTCCGCCTGTGGTGCCCGCGAAACATAGGCCAGCGTCGTGTCGCGCGCGTTGAGATGAGCGAGGTTGGAGACCTGATCGGCCCCGAGTGAACAACCGCGGCAGGCATGATCGGGCCAGCCGAACACGCCGGGTTCGAAGAAAGCGCGATAGACGATCAGCTGCCGTCGACCCTCGAATAAGTCGAGCAAGCTCGCCTTTCCGCTTGGCCCTTCGAACGCATAATCCTTGTCGACGGCCATCCACGGCATCCGTCGGCGCTCGGCGGCGAGCGCGTCGCGCGCCCGGGTCAGGGCTTTCTCCTTCACCAACAACTGCTGGCGCGCATCTTCCCACTCCAGCCGAGATACGATCGGCGGATGGGACTGCGGCAATTCTCTACTGTTGGCGGTTGGATGATCGGTCATGATCCTCTTCCTTCGATTTGCGGCGTTTGAAGCCGACGAACAATGCGGCGAGCGTGCCGCTCCCCGCTCCCCCACCAACGGCAATCCAGCCGAGCGTCGACAGGCAGATCGGGCACATCGCGATCAGTCCAGAGCCTTGGTCACGGCATCTCGCGATTGCGCGTGGAGTGCCCAGAAATTGGGCACGCTGCGGCCGGCGAGCTTTTCCTGAAGCACGGTCATGTGCGAGTTCCAGCCGCTGCCGAAATCCTGCGCACCGGTGCCGCTCGTGATCCCGCTGTGCGTCACCACCAATCTGGTGCGGTCCCCTTCCGGGAACAGTTCGTACGTCACCTGTCCGTTCTTGCCGCCCTGGAACGTCGTCTCAAGCAATCGCGGCGGATCGAACCGCAGTACCTTCTCGTTCCACTTGGTGCCCTTGTACTGCGCGTAGCTCTCCGGATACGGCGCGGCCTCGGTCGACAAATTGTCATGGTCGTTGATCAGCTCGAATTCGCTGTCCGGTCGAGCGTCGGTCCCGCCCATGAACCATTCGCGGCGGAGGTCGGCCTCGGTCAGATACCGCCAGACCTTGTCGGCCGGAGCGTCGAGCGTTCGCTCCAGCCGGATCGCATCGGCGCCAAGGTGCTCGATCGGTGCGGTGATCTGGATTGCGGTCGCGGCTTCACCCATGGGAATTCTCCTTCTTCTGATCGTTGTCGATGAGCGCCTGAAGGCGGTCGAGGCGGACCGTCCAGAACTGCTCCCATTGCTTGAGCCAGCGCTCGGCTTCGGCGAGCGGTTCGGCGTTGAGGCTGCAAATCTGCTTGCGACCGGCCTTGCGCCGTTCGATCAGCCCCGCGCCTTCGAGCACTTTGACGTGCTTGGCCGCACCGGCGAAACTCATCGCGAACGGCTCGCCGAGCTCGCCAATCGAACGTTCGCCAAGCGCGAGGCTGGCCAGCATGCCGCGGCGTGTCGGATCGGACAGCGCCTGGAATGTTGCATCGAGTCGATTTTCAACCATGCGGTTCAATATAACCGTCGCCGGGCAACTGTCAACCGTTTAGTTGAATGTCGTTTGTCGGCCGGTCGATAATCGCCTTGCCCCGCCCCTTGGAAAGTTCAATCGTGCGCGCCTTCATCCGGAGGGACCATCTTCGTGACGTTCATTCGCACTCTCGCGCTGCTTGCAGCCGCGACCGCACTCAGTTCTCCACTCGCCGCCAAACCCGTCGAGGCGCCTGGCCGCTATTTCGCGGGCAGCGACCTGTTCAATCTCGAAGTCGCGACCGATCCGCAGATCAGCCCCGACGGGCGGACCATCGCCTATGTCCGCAAATCGAACGACATCATGACCGACAACGCGCGCTCGGCGATCTGGGTCGTGGACGTGGCCACCGGCCAGCAGCGGCCGCTCCTCACCGGTCCGAACTCATTCTCCTCGCCGCGCTGGTCTCCCGACGGCTCCAGGCTTGCCTACGTCGCCAGCGGCGATGGCGGCGCGCAGCTCTATGTCCGCTGGATTGCGGCGAACACCAGCGCCCGCGTCACCGGCCTGCCCGACGGTCCGGACAGCGTCGTCTGGTCGCCCGACGGCCGGCGCATCGCTTATTCGATGTTCGTCCCCGACGACGGTCCGAAGCTGGGCCAGGCGCCGGACAAGCCCGAAGGCGCGAAATGGGCGGATCCGCTGCAGATCATCGATGCCGTCACCTATCGCTTCGACGGCGCGGGCTATTTCAAGCCGGGTTACAACCAGATCTTCTGGGTTCCCGCGGACGGGGGTGCCTCGAACCAGTTGACCTTCGGCCCGACCAATGCCGGCGCGCAGGTGTCGTGGACTCCCGACAGTCGCGCCGTGCTGTTCAGCGCGAACCTCGGCAAGGATTGGGAGCGCAACATCGCCGAGGCCGAAATCTACCGTGTCGGGATCGACGGTGGCGCTCCGGTTGCGCTGACCAGCCGCAAGGGTCCCGATGCCTCACCGGCGGTATCGCCCGACGGTCGGCTGGTCGCTTATGTCGGCTACGACGACAACGACCGCGCGAACATCGACACCAAGCTGTCGGTGATGAACGTCGACGGTTCGAACCCGCGCGTACTCACTGGCAAGTTCGACCGCTCGGTTGGCAATCCTGTGTGGGCCGCCGACGGCCGCTCGATCTACGTTCAATATGACGAGCATGGCAGCAACCGCGTCGCCCGCGTCGGGCTCGACGGCTCGGTCCACGACGTCGCGACCGCGCTGACGGGAAGCGGCCTCGATCGCCCGTACAGCGGCGGCGAATATAGCGTTTCGCGTGGCGGCGCGGTCGCGATCACGACCGGGGATCACCTGCACCCGTCGGACGTCGGGCTCGCGACGGGAGGCAGCGTACGCAAGCTGACCCATCTGAACCAGCAGCTGCAGGCCAAAGTCCTCGGCCGACCGCGAAAGCTTGCGGTGACCTCGAGCTTCGACCAGCGCCCGATCGACGCCTGGATGATCACCCCGCCGGACTTCGATCCTGCCCGGAAATATCCACTGCTCCTCGAGATTCACGGCGGCCCATGGGCGGCTTATGGTCCCAGCTTCTCGACCGACGACCAGCTTTACGCGGCCGCCGGCTACGTCGTGCTCTACGCCAACCCGCGCGGCTCGACGTCCTACGGCCAGGCGTTCGAGGACGAGATCGACAAGAATTATCCCAGCCACGATTATGACGATCTGATGAGCGCGGTCGATGCCGCGATCGCGACTGGCCATGTCGACCCCGACAATTTGTTCGTCACCGGCGGCTCCGGGGGCGGCGTGCTGACGGCGTGGATCGTCGGTAAGACCGACCGGTTCCGCGCGGCGGCGACCCAAAAGCCGGTGATCGAGCTCGCGAGCTTCGCCCTGACCACCGACTTCCTCGCCGGATTCACGCCCGGCTGGCGCAAGGAACGGCCGTGGGAAGACCCGGCGGGCTATTGGAAATATTCGCCGCTGAGCCTCGTCGGCAACGTCAAGACGCCGACTTTGGTGGTCGTCGGCAGCGAGGATTACCGCACCCCGGTCAGTCAGGCCGAGCAATATTATGCCGCTTTGCAACTCCGCGGCGTGCCGACAGCGTTGGTAAAGGTCCCGGGGGCCAGCCACGGCGGCATCGCCGCACGCCCGAGCCAGGCGGCGGCCAAGGCCGCGGCGATCCTCGCGTGGTTCGATAAATACCGGCCCCGGAACTCGTCCGTTCCGCTCGCCGATTCGACGAACGGCACTTCCCCGCCCGCCGCGCGCTGACTATCGGCATCATAACCTTTTGACGCCTCCGGCCGTCTGGCGGCCGGCGCGTTCCTGATTGGGAGAAACCATGAAGACGTTCCGCTTGCTCGCGGCCACTGCCCTTGTGCTCACTGCCGTCCCCCTCGCCGCCCAATCGACCGCGACGTTCAGTCCGCAGCGCCTGGCGCAGCACGTCCAAACTCTGGGCTCCGACGCATTCGAGGGCCGCGCTCCGGCGACGGCCGGCGAGACCAAGACCATCACCTATCTCTCGGATCAGTTCGCCAAGGCCGGGCTTCAACCGGGCGGCGACCTCGTCAACGGCAAGCGGCAATGGACCCAGGCCGTGCCGCTCCTGAAGTCTGAATGGCAGGCGGCGCCCCAGACCAGCATCACCATCGCCGGCAAGGCGACGCCCCTCACCCAGGGCGATCAGATCACGGTGCGCGCGCCGACCAACGGCGACAAAGGCATTTCGTTCGACGGCGCGCCGCTGGTTTTCGTCGGCTATGGCGTGAAGGCGCCCGAGCGCGGCTGGGATGACTTCAAGGGTCAGGACCTGCGCGGCAAGATCATGGTCGTGCTCGTCAACGACCCCGATTTCGAGGGCGGCGAAGGCAGTTTCGGCGGCAAGGCGATGACCTATTACGGCCGCTGGACCTACAAATATGAGGAAGGCGCGCGCCAGGGCGCCAAGGGCGTGCTCGTGATCCACGAGACCGATCCCGCGAGCTACGGCTGGGCGACGGTCAAGAATTCCAACTCCAATTCGATGTTCGATATCGTTCGCAAAGACCCGGGCGCAGAGCATCCGGCGCTCGAAGGCTGGATCCAGCGCGACCTCGCCGCGCAGCTGTTCGCGGCCTCCGGGACCAGCTTCGAGGCGATGAAGGCGGCCGCGAAGCGCAAGGACTTCCAGCCTGTCCCGCTCAAGGCGACGCTAGACGTTCACGGCCACGCGAACACCGAGGTGATCACCTCGCATAACGTGCTCGGCATCGTGCGGGGAAGCAAATATCCTGACGAGACGGTGATCTACACCGCGCACTGGGACCACCTCGGGATCGGTCAGCCCGACGCCAAGGGTGACCGCATCTACAACGGCGCGATCGACAACGGCACCGGCCTCGCCCAGCTGATCGAGCAGGGCCGCGCCTTCGCCCACGGCCCGCGCCCGCAGCGCTCGGTCGTGTTCATGGCCGTGACCGCCGAGGAAAAGGGCCTGCTCGGTAGCGAATATTATGCCGCCAATCCGATCTATCCGGCGGCCAAGACCGCGGGCATGATCAACACCGACGTGCTCGGTGTGCTCGGCCCGGCGCGAGATTTCACCGTCCGCGGCAATCAGAAATTCGGCCTGCTCGACATTCTGGTCGAGGAAGCGGCGAAGCGCGGCCGGCGCTACACGCCCGATCCCCATCCAGAGACCGGCGGCTTCTACCGCTCCGACCACTTCACCCTCGCCAAGGTCGGCGTCCCGGCGCTGAGCTTCGGACCGGGCTCGGATCTCGTAAACGGTGGCGTCGCGCGCGCCGAAGCCTGGTCGAAGAATTACACCGCGACCATGTACCACCAGCCGGCCGACGAATATTCGCCAACGTGGGACTTCACCGGAATGGCGCAGGATGCCGAGCTACTTCACGGCGTGGGTGAGCGCCTCGCCAATTCGCGCGACTGGCCCAACTGGAGCCAGGACAGCGAGTTCCGAGCCGCCCGCGACGCCAGCGCAGCAGAGCGTGGCGAGACCGCTCCGACGAAAGGTGAACGCGGCTAACCTCGTCGCGAGCGTCAGCGACCGGTTGAGGTATTCAATTCCTTGAGGAAGGTGCTCAGGGTGGTCCCGAAACGCTCGGGTTGATCGAGGAAAACGGCATGCCCGGCATCGTCGATCCGCACGAACCGAGCGTTCTTGACCACGGCGGCTTCCGCTTGTTGTTGCGCCAATTCGCCCGAGCTTGCCGCCGCAATGATCAGGAGCGGGCAATCGATTTTCGCCAGTGCCGGCGTGCGGTCGATCCCAAACATGTCGGCGACCAGCATCGCAATTCCGATCGACGGCGGAGTCTTCATGCCGGTTGCAACCGCCTGATCTACAAGTCCGGACGGCTGCGGTTTGCTGATGATGAACCCGAACATTCCCCGGAGATAGTCTTCCTGGGCACTCTGATAGATCGCAAACTGGCTGAACTGCGCCGCCGCCTCCTTCGGTCGTGCTTCAATTCCTTTTGCACCTTCAGATACGGCGGCATCGACCAGTACAATTCCAGCAATATCGCGCGTGCCGTAGCGGGTAACAAACGCGGCGATGTCCTGTACCGCTTGTGACCACCCGACGAGCACCGGGCGCGCGCCGTGTTTCGCGGCCAGCATGGCATGAAGATCGGCTGCTCGTTGTTCGGGTGTGTTGCCGCTGGTGGTCTTCGTGGAATCGCCCTGCGAACGCGGATCGAACGTGATCACTCGGTACGTCGCGTTCAAGCGATCGATCTGGCCGTGCCAGATGTCGGCTCCGGCGCTCCAGCCGGGAATCATCACGACCGTGAGCGGTGCGCTCGGGCGACCGGACTCGATGGTTCGAAGTTCGACCCCGGGCGCGACCTCAATGCGCTCCTCGACGGTTGCTGCGGAAGCGCTGACGGCGAAAATTAACGCCCATCCCGCGAACGCCGTCCTGATCCCAACTCGACGCACCATCGTCCCTCCGGAACCGACTGCGATGTCCAACGTATGAGGGTTGCTCTTGAGGGATTTGGGTCGATGCGGCAAGCGCCGAGGGGGCGTCCCGAATGAAGCTTGAGCGTGCGCTTGAAGGAGCGTAGTTCGCCTTTTGTTCCAACCGAGTCGAACGGGAGAAGACGTAATGGCCGACCTGATTTTCTACACCAACCCGATGTCGCGCGGGCAAACCATCCGCTGGATGCTCGAAGAGGTCGGCCAGCCCTACGACACCGAAGTGCTCGATTACGCCACGACGATGAAGACCGAGCCGTATCTTTCGATCAACCCGATGGGGAAAGTCCCGGCAATCAAGCACAACGGAAAGGTGGTGACCGAGGTCGCGGCGATCTGCTGCTACCTCGCCGACGCCTTCCCCGAGGCCAACCTCGCGCCGCCGCCGAATGACCGCGCCGATTATTACCGCTGGATCTTCTTCACCTCCGGCCCGGTCGAAGCGGCGTTCAGCAACAAGGCGGCGGGATGGGAACCGACGCCCGAACGCCAGCGCATGTTCGGCTACGGCAATTACGACCTCGCCATCGACACGTTCGAGAAGGCGATCGCCGGCAAGGAATATATCGCCGCCGACCATTTCACCGCGGCGGATTTGTTCGTCGGCGCCAATGTCAATTTCATGCTCGCGTTCAACCTGCTCGAACCGCGCGAGGTATTCGTCGATTACGCCCGCCGCATGACCGACCGGCCAGCGTATGAGCGCGCCAGGGCGATCGACGCGCAGCTGATCGCCGAGGCCCAGGCTCAACAGGCCCCGCAACCGGCGTAACGTCAACGTCATTGCGAGGGCCGCAGGCCCGTGGCAATCCAGACTGGATTGCTTCGCTGCGCTCGCAATGACGGAGAGAGTCATGGATCCGGAAACCCGCCAACAAGCCATCCTGCTCTATGACCGCTTCACCCACGAAGGCATGGAACGCCGCGCGTTCATGACCGAGATGGCCAAGCTCGCCGGGAGCATCGCCGCCGCCGAGCTGCTGGTCGCCGGGATCGCCGCCTCGCCCGCCGCGGCCGCGATCATGCCCGAGAACGACCCGCACATCTTCACCCGCACTCAGTCCCTCACCGGCGGCTACAAAGCCTATGTCGCCGAGCCGCGCACCCGCTCCCTGAAGGCGACGGTGCTCGTCATCCACGAGAACCGCGGGCTCAACGATCACATCCGCGATATCACCCGCCGGGTCGCGGTCGCCGGCTTCCGCGCCGTCGCCCCCGACATGCTCTCGTCGTCTGGCGGCACTCCGGCGAATGAGGACGCTGCGCGCGACGCGATCGGCAAGCTCGATCTCGGCAAGTCCGTGGCGGACGCCGTTGCGATCCTTCACGAGCTTGGAAAATCGAGCCGTGGTGGCAAGGTCGGGGCCGTCGGATTCTGCTGGGGCGGCGGGTTCGTCAACCGCCTCACGGTCGCCGCCGGCGATGCGCTGGCCGCCGCCGTCCCTTATTACGGACCCGCGCCCGATCCGTCGGAAGCACCGAAGGTGCAGGCGGCGATGGAATTCCACGACGCCGGGCTCGACGACCGCGTGAACGCAACCTCCTTCCCGTGGATCACCGCCCTTCGCGCTGCGGGCAAGACCGTCAAATTCTTCCTCTACGATGGCGCCAATCACGCCTTCAACAACGACACCTCGGCCGAGCGCTACAATAAGCCCGCCGCCGATCTCGCGTGGAAACGCACCCTCGCCTTCTTCCGCCAGCACCTCGGCGGATAAGAAAAAGGGCCGGAGTCTCCTCCGGCCCTTTCCTTTTTAATGTTCCCGGGCGCTTAGCGGCGGTCGCCCATGAACCTCAGCAGGAACAGGAACATGTTGAGGAAGTCGAGATAGAGGTTGAGCGCCCCCATGATCACGGTCTTGCCCATCATCTCGGTGCCCGCGACATAGGCGTACATGCTCTTGATCTTCTGCGTGTCGTAGGCGGTCAGGCCGGCGAAGATCAGCACGCCGAGGGCGCTGATCACCAGACCCATGGCCGTCGACTGCAGAAACAGGTTGATCAGCATCGCCACGAACAGGCCGACCACGCCCATGATCAGGAACGTGCCCCAACCGCTCAAATCCTTCTTGGTCGTGTAGCCCCACAGGCTAAGGCCCGCGAAGCCGGCCGAAACCGCGAAGAACGTTTGTGCGATCGACGTTCCCGTATAGGCCAGGAAAATCGTCGACATCGACAGGCCCATGACCGTCGCGAACGCCCAGTACAGAAGCTGGAGCGTGGCGGTCGACATCCGGTTGAGGCCGAAGCTCATCGCCATCACGAAGCCCAGCGGAGCCAGCGTGACGATCCAGCCGAGCGGGTTCATGCCCGTCCCGGCCTGATTAAACAGCACCTGCCGCGCGTAGGGCGCGAACAGCAAGGCGACGATGCCGGTGAGTAGCACGCCCGACGCCATGTAGTTGTAAACCGAAAGCATATACGACCGCAGGCCCGCATCGCGGGTGGCGCTCGGAACGCCGACCGTCGCGGCACTTATGCCGCCGGTCCTCTCGGCAGTGCTGCGCGGGTCTTGCCAATTGGCCATGTCTTCTCCTCTCGCGCGGGCGAAGGGCCCGTCGCTACGCCCCAATATATCGTGGATGCCCGAGGGGACTTCAAGCGAAACCGGACATGACGGCCCGTTGCTGAATGGTTGTTCAGGAATCGGTTAGGCATCCGGCGCATAGGACGATGCATGAACTTCATCTTCCGCCTTGTGCTCGGCACGCTCCATCGCCTGCTGAAACTGGTCTGGTTCCTGCATCGGCCGCGAACCTTCGGCGCCCACGCTTTGGCGCTGACCCCGGATGGCAAGGTGATCCTCGTCCGACTGCGCTACGCCCCCGGCTGGCGGCTTCCGGGCGGCGGGCGGCGCGAGGATGAGAATCCGCGCGACGCCGTGCTTCGCGAGCTACGCGAGGAATTCGGGCTGATCTCCCACGGCGAGGTCCAACTCGCCGCCGAGCTTGAGGAAATGCCCGACTTCAAGCGCGACCACGCCTCGTTGTTCGTCGTCCGCGACGTCCGCTACCAGCCGCACTGGTCGTGGGAGATCGAGCAGGTGACCGAAGCGCCACTGAACGCGCTTCCTCCTGACCTGTCCCCCCGCTCCGCCGCGTGGCTGGAGGCGCTGCGCGACAAGCTGTAGCGGAGATGTGTCATGCACCGTCTGTTTGTCGCCATTCGCCCGCCCTCGTCCGCGCGCGATCTGCTCATCGATGCGATGGACGACAGCCCCGATTTCCGCTGGCAGGACGATGAGCAGTTGCACCTGACCCTGCGTTTCATTGGAGAAGTCGAACGGCCCGTCGCCGAGGATCTCGCCGACGCGCTCGGCCGCATCCGCGCGCCGCGCTTCGACCTTCGCGTCAAAGGCGTCGGCCGGTTCGACCAGCGCAGCTCGGGCGCGCTGTGGGCCGGGGTCGAGCCGAAGGAACCGGTCGCCGCGCTTGCCGTGAAAGTCGAACGTGTCTGCCAGTCGGTCGGGCTTGAGCCCGAGCGCCGCACTTTCCACCCGCATATCACGCTCGCGCGCTGGAAGGGCTGGCGATCCGGAGATGCCGAAGCGTTCGTCGCCCACCACCGCGCGCTTGCTTCTGAGCCGTTTGCGGTCGCCGCCTTCGCCTTGCTCGAAAGTCACCTCTCGCGCCACGGCGCGCATTACGAGGAGGTCGCGAGTTACCCGCTGGATTGAACCGCCATCAACAGCAGCGAGCCGATGAACAGAGCCGCGACAGCGACCCCAACACACAGCGCGAGGAAAACGAGCGCGCCGGAGCGCGCGTCGGTTGTTTCATACTCGAGGTCGGCGCGGCGGAATTCGGGGGTTCGGTCGACAACGTCGATCATCGGCAATTCAACGCGAAATGGCTCGGGCGATGCCGGCAACGTCGCCGGAGAACGCAGCAACGCCGCGCTGACCGCCGCCTTCTGAATCGGGGTTAGAAAGCGGCAACCGGCGAAGCCCCCACCTGTCCAGATTATCCGGGCGTCGACCGCTCCGGCCTCCGGAAGTTCAACGCGAATGATCTCGCCGGTCTGAACAATTGCGTCGGTTTCGATCCGCAGCCCATGTTCGGAAAGGTTGTGAATCAAGGCGGCGTCCGTTCGGCCCGCGGACAATGCGGGAACGCGCAGACTCAAGGTCCGGCGCGCGGCGGCGCGCGCACGTCCGGCCTGGGGTTCGCTGAGACGTGCGAGTAACGCCACTACTTTCTCCTCGCGCCTGTTCTGAGCCGAACATGTTTAAGTGCCAGTTATGATTTTTCTCCGTGATGGAATGATCAGCGCCGGAACTGCACGAAGGCGCGAAAGGACGGCGCCGGCACCGCCAACTTGTGTTCCTGTGAGATAAGGCGCAAAATTCGCGGGAGGACGGGGCTCGGAGGCGAATATGACCAACGACACCAAGGGCAAACGCAAAGGCAAGGCGCAAGGCGGCGACCGCAGCGCCACAGACGAACTCGCTGCCGGCCTCGAAGGCATCCCCGCCGGTTTGACCGGCAGTCCCGACGACCGTCGGAGCTTCATCGGCAGCCCCGACGACCGCTAGCGGGACTGATCCACGGCGACTGAGCACTGCAACAGGCGGGGCCAAACCGCCGCCCGGGTTGCTCATTTCGCGCGCGGATCGCCCGGAAGATACTGACCGGTGACCAGTTTATAGGCGTCGGAGGTTTTCTCTCCGGCCCAACCGTCAGACTTCACGAAGACGCCGGAATGGGTCGTGAGCCATTGCTGCAATGCCGTTGCCTGGGCAATCAGCGTTGGATCGGTCGGCTTCTTTCGCATGTAGCCGACCACCAGCGGCATGGCGCTTGGCTTGGGCGGGACCTGATCGGAGAAAGCGGATTCGCCGCGCTCCGCCAGCCTGCGCAGGAGCATTGCGGTACCCGGCTGCTTCGACACCAGGCTCGGGGAAAACACTCCGTCCGCTTTGTATTTTCCTGACGAATAATGGTTGGAGTAAGACCACAAATAAGGGGTCAGCACCGACGGGTGATAGAGCCGGTAGCCGGCCCCGTTGTAGCATTCGAGCTTGTATAGGGTCCCGCCGACCGACCAATCGCTCCATTTCGGAAACCCCTCGACCGTCAGCGCGTCCGTGGCGCTAACCTCCCAGGTCCACGGCGGGCTGCCCGGCGGGCGCCCCGGCGGCCGCTGCACGGTCTTGGCGCTCAACGGATCGCCGTTGTGCAGGTGGCGATCGAAGCTTTGGGAACATTCGAGTTCATGGAGTACGGCGATCAGAGTCCAGGGCACCCCGACCGCGGCCGACAGCGCCTGGTACCGGTCCTTGTGGGCAATCATCTTGTCGACCGCCTTGTCGATGTTCGGCTGATATTGCGGTCTGACCGAACAGGTCTCGAAAAGCCGGCTGTAATCCGCGCGCAAGTCGTTCGTCAGCGTCAAGGTGAGTTTCGCCATATCGCATCCTCAGAAGCGATTCGGCGACAACGAGAAGGACCGTTCTCCGGCCTACTGTCAATCGGGCCGGATCCGGCTCACAAAAAACGGGGAGTCGGACGGGCCCGACTCCCCTCGCCGGTTTGGGGGCCCGGCTAACTCACATTCGGTCGCTGACCAGATGCGGACGCGTATGTCCGGTTCGCATCGACTAACGCGTGGGCTGCATCGATCAGTTGCGCATCGGCGGCCCGCACCCATATTGCCAGAGCGGCGTTGACCGGCGAGCCAACGAGCACTACCAATAGAACATAAACGGAACAGACTGCATCCGATGCTGACTCACATAAGCGTCCGCGGCGCCCGCGAGCACAACCTCAAGGGAATCGATGTCGATATCCCGCGCGAGAGCCTGACGGTCATCACCGGCCTGTCGGGATCGGGGAAGAGCAGCCTCGCGTTCGATACGATCTACGCCGAAGGCCAGCGCCGCTACGTCGAGAGCCTGTCGGCCTACGCCCGCCAGTTTCTCGAGATGATGCAGAAGCCCGACGTCGAGCATATCGATGGCCTGTCGCCGGCGATCTCGATCGAGCAAAAGACCACCAGCCGCAACCCGCGCTCGACAGTCGCCACGGTCACCGAAATCTACGATTACATGCGCCTGCTGTGGGCCCGCGTCGGCGTGCCTTACTCGCCCGCGACCGGCCTGCCGATCAGCGCGCAGACGGTCAGCCAGATGGTCGACCGCACGATGGCTTTGCCCGAAGGCAGCCGCCATTACCTCCTCGCCCCGGTCGTGCGCGGCCGCAAGGGCGAGTACCGCCGCGAGCTCGCCGAATGGCAGAAGGCCGGCTTCACCCGGGTGCGCATCGACGGCGTGTTCTTCGCCATCGAGGACGCCCCGGCGCTCGACAAGAAGTACAAGCATGACATCGAAGTGGTGGTCGACCGCATCGTCGTCCGCGAGGGGATCGAGCCGCGGCTTGCCGACAGCTTCGAGCAGGCGCTCAAGCTCGCCGAGGGGCTCGCTTATCTCGACCCGGCCGACCCGGTCGAGGACCCGCGCGGAGCCGAGCGCACGGGGGTCGCCGCGGCGCTCGAAAAGGCCGCCGAGCGCCAGGTGCTGGCCGACCATGCCCCGCCCGGCCGGATCATCTTCAGCGAGAAATTCGCCTGCCCCGTCTCCGGCTTCACCATCGCCGAGATCGAGCCGCGGCTGTTCAGCTTCAACGCGCCGCAGGGCGCCTGCCCGGCGTGCGACGGCCTCGGCGAGAAAATGGTGTTCGACGACGATCTGGTCGTTCCCAACCACAGCCTCAGCCTCAGGAAAGGCGCGGTCGCGCCTTGGGCCAAGTCCAACCCGCCCTCGCCTTATTACATGCAGGTCCTCGCCAGCCTCGCCCGCGCCTATGATTTCGAGCTCGACGTGCCGTGGAAAGACCTCCCCGAGGAAGCGAAGCACGCCATCCTCCACGGCACCGGCGGCAAGCCGGTCACGCTCCGCTTCATCGACGGCAAGCGCAGCTATGAGGTTAAGAAGCCGTTCGAAGGCGTCATCGGCAATCTCAACCGCCGCTTGGCTCAGACCGAGAGCGCGTGGATGCGCGAGGAGCTATCGCGCTACCAGTCGAGCCTGCCGTGCGAGACGTGCCTCGGCGCGCGCCTCCGCCCCGAGCCGCTGGCGGTCAAGATCGCCGGCGAGGACATCAGCCTCTCCTCGCGCCGCAGCGTCGCCGATGCCCACGCCTGGTTCGGCGCGCTCCACGAGAAGCTGACGCCGCAGCAGAACGAAATCGCGGGCGTCATCCTCAAGGAAATCAACGAGCGCCTGGGCTTCCTCCACAATGTCGGGCTCGACTACCTCCACCTCGACCGCACCAGCGGCACCCTCTCCGGCGGCGAAAGCCAGCGCATCCGCCTCGCCTCGCAGATCGGCAGCGGCCTCTCGGGCGTGCTCTACGTCCTCGACGAACCGTCGATCGGCCTCCACCAGAAGGACAACGACCGCCTGCTCGAGACGCTCAAGCGCCTCCGCGGCCTCGGCAACACCGTGCTGGTGGTCGAGCATGACGAGGAAGCGATCCGCACCGCCGACCATGTGATCGACATGGGCCCCGGCGCCGGAGTCCACGGCGGCGAGATCGTCTGCCAGGGCACCCTCGCCGACCTCCTCGCCTGCACCGGCAGCCTCACCGCCGACTATCTCACCGGCCGGCGCGAAATCCCGCTCCTCCCCACCCGCCGCAAGGGCAGCGGCAAGCACGTCACCGTCCACGGCGCGACCGCCAACAACCTCAGACAAGTCACCGCCGCCTTCCCCCTCGCCACCTTCACCTGCGTCACCGGGGTCAGCGGCAGCGGCAAGTCGAGCCTCACCATCGACACGCTCTACGCCGCCGCCGCGCGGCATCTCAACGGCGCGCGCATCCCCGCCGGCGCGCACGCCAAGGTCACCGGCCTCGACCAGCTCGACAAGGTCATCGACATCGACCAGTCGCCGATCGGCCGCACCCCGCGCTCCAACCCCGCGACCTACACCGGCGCCTTCACCCAGATCCGCGACTGGTTCGCCGGCCTGCCCGAGAGCAAGGCGCGCGGCTACAAACCCGGCCGCTTCAGCTTCAACGTCAAGGGCGGGCGGTGCGAGGCGTGCCAGGGCGACGGCCTGATCAAGATCGAAATGCACTTCCTGCCCGACGTCTACGTGACCTGCGAGACGTGCCACGGCGCGCGCTACAACCGCGAGACGCTGGAGGTGAAGTTCAAGGGCCACTCGATCGCCGACGTGCTCGACATGAACGTCGAGGAGGCGGCCGAGCTGTTCAAGGCGGTCCCCGCCATCCGCGACAAGATGCGCATGCTGCAGGAGGTCGGGCTCGGCTACATCAAGGTCGGCCAGTCGGCGACGACGCTCAGCGGCGGCGAGGCCCAGCGCGTCAAGCTCAGCAAGGAACTCTCCCGCCGCGCCACCGGCAAGACCCTCTACATCCTCGACGAGCCGACCACCGGCCTCCATTTCGAGGACGTCCGCAAACTGCTCGAAGTGCTCCACGCTTTGGTCGAACAGGGCAACACCGTGGTCGTGATCGAACACAACCTCGACGTCATCAAGACCGCCGACTGGGTCATCGACCTCGGGCCGGGCGGCGGCGTCAACGGCGGCAAGATCATCGCCGAGGGCCCGCCCGAAACCATCGCCGCGGCCCCGCTCTCAGCGACCGGCGAATATCTCAAGCCCATGCTCGACCGCGCCAGCGTCAAGCCCAAGCTGGTCGAATCCAAACCCGCGCGCCCCAAACGCTCGCGCAAGGTCGCGGTCGACGAGGACGAAGAGCTGAACCCGGAATCAGCGAAGTAAAAAACCGTTCGTCCTGAGCTCATACTCCCGGATGTCCCCCGGACATCCGTTCGTCCTGAGCTTGTCGAAGGGCTGTATTTCTCGTCCGCCGCAAGGTCGAAGGGCAGTGCTTCGACAGGCTCAGCACGAACGGCGTTGAGTGCTATATTCCCCGCATGCTCCCCAAAAGAGGACAGCGCCGCGACCCGGCCTTCACCACCGGCCATTTGTGCCGCTTCCGCGGCCAGCTCGTCCGCCATCGCACCCGCCAACCTAGCCAAGGTCCGAGCTTCGCGAGGATCGAAGCCCCGGACCACGATCCGGGGATGCCCGTGCATTTCGAATGCCTTGCGAAGGTGAGTACGATGCGGTTTGGGAGAGTCGGACGAACCTGATCTGGTTTCGGCCAAATGAGAACCGAACGGCAATAATTGCGGCCTTTGCCGTTGACATTCAGTCAAGGGGCAGTGTTCTCTGAACGTTGTGACTAAAGACGGCATCAACTCAGGCATTCGCGAACAGATGGAAACTGTTCGGCACGCAATCGACTCCGGAGCGGCCGTGTGCCTTCTTGGCGCAGGTTTTTCGGTAAGTGGTACAGACGCCAGCGGGAACCTACATTAAGACAGCGCTCGGCAAGGCCGCCGAACGGGGAGCGAGCTATTCTCCGTTCCAAATCTTGGACCAAAGGGCCAGGCTATATCTAAAGAAGAATATCCGATCTCCTGATAGCTATTCAGAACACGAGATGCGGGCTGCGATCGCAGACCTTACAGACCTTGCCTCCAATAAACACTACGACTTTGTGTATACGATGAGAAGTATGAAGCTGTTCGTCGATTTTTTAGAAGTTCATATCGACAGACTCTCATCCGACTGCAAACAACGGCTGACGAAGCTTCTTGACGTGCTGCAGGAAAAGAGCCGTGAAGCTGATCACTTCCCACGGGCAGAAAAAGGAGAATCGCGCGTCCTGAAGAAGGCCCTCGCGGATGCGCGCTTAATCTTATTCAATTCATAATCGAGCAGAGATTACGGTGACAGCTTACTAAATACACCAAACCCCCTGCACAGCCGCCCCACCACCCGCCGCAGCTCGGCCCGATCGCGCGTCTGGTTTGTCGCTCCGCACAGGCGTAGGTTCGCGCTCGCTCACAGGCCTTCGCTTAGGGGGGACGCCATGCGCCCGATCATCAAAACGACTTTGTGCGCAGCGGTCGCGGCGGCGGTCGCCGCCCCGGCCTGCGCCGCGTCGTCGAACTATTATCTCAAGCTCGGCGATGTCAGGGGCGTGTCGGCGGCCAGGAGCGGCGCCGGCAAGCAGCTCGAAATTGAATCCTGGTCGTGGGGCGCCACCAGCACCGCCAAGTTCGGTGCCGTGAGCGGCGCGCACCGCGACGACACCATCACCGCACCCGGCGATGCCGCCGCGGGCCGGGCGGCCGCCAAGCCTGTCCTAAGCAAAGTCGAAGGGCGCCAGCACGGCAGGGTGACCGTCGCCAAACCGCTCGATCGCGGCGCCCTCCGGGTCAAAGTCAAATTCCCGTGGCTCGAGTGCAAGGTCGGCGCCGCTTTTCCCGACGCCGTGCTGCAAAACGACGCCGGGCGCTACGAGTTCAAGGATGCGATCATCACCGGCTGCGCGCCGGACAGCGTCACCCTCGACTACGCCAAGGTTCAGGTGCGCGGCTGGGACCCGGCCACGAAGTAGCGCGATTACGGTGACAGCGCGCTAAACTGCGCTGCCGCAAAGCCCTCGCCCTATTTCAACGCCAGCACCACCGGCCCCGACACCGGGTCGGTGTCGCCGTCGAGCGTGTCGCGGAAGCTGTCGAGCGTGGCGATCATGCTCGGCCGCGCCGCGGCCATTGCATCCATGTCGTCCCATTCGCCGATGATGCAATAATCCTGGTCGCCGGTCTGGACGAGGTTGACGTGCCTGAGGCCCGGCCAGTCGCGGGCGATCTTTTCATGGGCGTCGAGGAAGTCCTGGTTGCGGCCCGGCTTCACCTTGAAACGCACGGCGTTGAACGCGGTCATGGCGCTGTTCCTTTGGCTGTGACGACGGCCGCGCCCATAGCATGCGGCGCCATGCCTGTCCTGAGCCGGAGAAGTAACGGCCCTTCTCGTCATCCCGGCCCCTGAGCCGGGACCCGCCTTATCCCCGCCCCACGGCTGACTCGCCGTTAAACTTCTGTTATCGCCCCTACTCTGCTCGGAACCATTGAAACCGCCGCGGCTGCTTGCCGCCGCGGTGAAGGGGGATGGCGATGAGCATGATGTATTTCCTTCAAGCCGCGGCGGCGCAATTGCCGCCGCCCACCGACAATCTGCCCGTGGCCGAGCCGGACAAGGTTCCGGCGAGCGAGGCGATCCAGCACGTCCAGGCAGGCAATCTGAGTTCCCTGCTCGAGCTCAACCTGACCCTGGTCATCCTGTTCTTCGGGTTGCTCGCGTTGCTCCTGCTCTATTTGATGGTCCGCAGTGAGAAGGCCGGTGCGTTCGAGCTCCGGATTTACGTCATCACCATCCTGATTTTCGGTTCGTTGCTGATCGTGTCGAGCGCCTATTCGACCGAGCAGATCGCACCGGTCATCGGCTTTTTTGGGACCATCGCCGGCTACATCCTGGGACGGGGAGATCGGCCTGATGGCTCAACCAAATAAATTTTTCGCGGCGGCCGCACTGGTCTGCGCTCTCGTTCCGGCATCGGCCTCGGCGCAAACCGCGTCGTCGACGACGGAGATACTGGCGCCTTTGCCCTTACCGCCCGTAGTCCCGGCGATGCCGGATATGGTCATCCCCTCATTCGCGGAAGTGGCGCAGACTCTTCCGCCGTCGATCCCACCGCCGACGGCGTCGATCGCGCCATTCGATCCCGACGCGCGCGACCTTAAGCTGTTCGTGGTGATCAACAATTCCCGGCAGGAGCTGACCTGCGCGTTCCGCTCGCTGGACGGTCCGTGGCAGCCGTGGATCAACGTCAGGCCGGCCGAGAACTGGCAGGGCGACAGCAAGAGCCGGAAGGTCTATTTTCAGTGCCGCCCGCCGGTCCGCCAGATCCTCTATTCACTCAAGAACGGGACGCGCTACAGCCTGCAGCCGGACGGTGTCGGCGAGATCCGGATCGTCGAAGTGACGGCAAGCCGGCCCCGGCCATCGGAAAAACCATCCTGGGACCGCTGACCCGGCGCCGAATCCTATTCGCTTTCCTACAGCCCGCCATTTGTGGCTTAGGATTCGAACTCCCGAGCAAAAGGGAGCATTTGCGCAGCAAAGGCGGGCTTGTGTCGAAGAGAGAGCGAGAACCGGCCGACGGGTCGCGCAGCGAGCCCGATCGACGTCACGTCGGATTTACTCCGCGTGACAATTCTGTCCCGTGCCAAGTCGAAGGGGCCGGGCCCGCGATTCCTACTCACCGCTTGGTGCCAGCCGGCAGCGGTTGTTCGCGCGCACGCGTAGGACTGTGAACTTTGGGAACTTTCGCGGCCGGACTCGCGCGCGCGTTGAGGAGCCAACTTAGCCAACTTCCGGCACTGAACCCCAGGAGACCCAGTGATGATTTTCCGCAAATGGCGCGGCCGGATCCGGACCGAGGACCGGCAGGACTATGTCGCCTACATCCGCGCCACCGGCCTCGACGATTATGCGCGGACGCCGGGCAACCTCGGCTTCCAGATGCTGACGCGCGATCTCGGCGACGGCACCACCGAGGTCGCGACGATGAGCTGGTGGGATTCGATGGACTCGATCCGCGGCTTCGCCGGCGACCGGCCCGAGCTCGCGCGTTACTATCCCGAAGACGACCGCTTCCTCGTCGAGCGCCCCGAGCATGTCGAACATTCGATCGTCGAAGCCGCACAAATCAAGGTCGAGGTTTAGGGCCGCATCCCCGCCGTCATTGCGAGGAGCGCAGCGACGCGGCAATCCAGTCCGGATTGTTTCGCTCCGCTCGCAATGACGCCAGCGGCTTGCTAAGCAGCGCCTGGCACTCGTTCAGAAGGATAAGACGCCATGGCCAAGGGTCAGAAGAAATCGAACAAGGAAATCCGCAAGCCCAAGAAGGACGCGGGCAAGAAAAAGGGCGCCGCGCTCGCGCCGAAGATCTAGCCGCCGCGCGCGCTTGATGCATCTTCCGGCGGCTACGGCCGTTTCATTCGTCGAGCCTTCCGGAATCTCCCGGACTCGAGTGAGGAATTCCATCATGACGGGCATTGGCAAGACACTGGCGTTGGTAATGGCCGTTGGCGGTCTCGCCGCCCCGGCCGCGGCGCAATATTATCCGCCGCCGCAACCCTATCCGCAGCCGTACCCGCAGACCTATCCGCCGGGTTATCCGCAGCAGCAATACGGCTACAACAACAACCAGGGCGGGATTGGGCAGATCATCGATCAACTGCTCGGCAACCGTTACAACGTCAACGACCGCGGTGCGGTCTCGCGCTGCGCCAGCGCGGCGGTGCAGCAGGCCCAGGCCCGTTACACGCCCTATGGCTACAACCAGGGCTATAACGGCCAGGGCTATAATCAGGGCTATCCCGGCCAGGGCTACAATCAGGGCTATGCCTATAACCAGCGCGGCCAAGGCATCCGCGTCACCGCGATCACCAGCGTCGAACGGCGCTCCAACGGGCTACGAGTGCGTGGGCTGCTCGATACCGGGCGCGGCGGCTACGGCAACCAGGGCTACGGCCAGGGTTACGGCGCGCAGGGCTACGCGGCTGGCGACCTGACCTTCCGCTGCAACGTCGATTATCGCGGCTACGTCTCGAACGTGAGGATCGAGCGCAACACCGGCTATCGCGGCTACTGAGCCGCGAATTTCCGTTCGGCGCGGCGGACAGACAGCCGCAGCCACACGGGGATGGTGAGCAGCGCGAACTGGCTGAAGCGCGGCTCGATGAACGCGACGATCAGCGCCAGCAGCGCGCCCAGGGTCACGCCCCACCCCCGCCCCCGGGTCCGGGCGATGGTTAGTGGATCGGCGCGTTCGTCGACCACCGGAGGGCTGGTCGCCAGCCGCACCAGGCGGATGTTGAGAAGGCCGGTCGTGAACAGGACGAGATCGTAGAAGACGGTCGGCACGCGCTGGCCCATGTTGGCACCCATGTAAGCGGTGGCGAAGGGCATGAAGGCGATCGCGCACAGCATCGCAATGTTGGGGAACAGCAGGCTCGGCGACCAGTGGCGCGACAGGCTGAAGGCGCGGTGATGGCCCATCCAGAAGGCGCCGATGACGAAGAAGCTGATGAAGAAGGCGACGAAGCTCGGGATGAGGTTGGCGAGCGCGATCAAATGGGCGCGGTCGTCGGCATGGAAGCCAAGATGCGGGACTTTCAGCTCGATCACCAGCAAGGTGATGGCGATCGCGAATACCGCGTCGGAAAAGAAGATCAGCCGCTCGAGCGGATGGGCGGGCGAGAGATCATCCGCTTCCCGCTCCGGCGCCGGCTTGCGTCCCGCCATCCGCTTCAACCGACCGACCACGGCGCTGAAGCCCAGTCGTAGGCGCGGTATTTGGCGGCTCGCTCGCGCAGGATCCGGCGGACGTAGTCGCGGTTGATCTGGAAGAACGACACCTTGTAGCCTGGCGCCGGAAGCTTGGCCTTGGTCGAGGTCAGTTCGACATTCGCCCACCAGCGGTTGGGGTCGCAATTGACCGTCGCCCGGCAGACGATCCGGTCGCCCTGCAGCCCGCTCTTCTTTTTCTTCGAGCCCGGGCCGCCGTTATAGCAGGCCATCGTCATCGCGACCTTGTCCTCGCCGCCGGCGCCCAGCGCATAAGGCATGCAGCCGCGGTCGCCGACCGCCAGGGCGCGCAGCTGGTAGCGCGGGTTGAAGCGGTCGTCCCACTGCCACCCGGCAAGCATCGGGTCGATCTTCTGCAGGTCCTTGAAGCGGTTCATCACCTCATGCCCCTGCTTGTCATAGGTGATGGTGATCTGGGCGAGGCCGAAGCCCTGCTCGCGCGCCGTCTTGAACTCCACCGTCGGGTTCCAGCAGCGCTTGTGGGTCAGCGTGATGCAACTTTCCTGTTCGACCTGCGAGGCGAGGATCGCCGGGTCAACTTCGCCGCGCAGCGTGCTCGACGCTTCGGCCGCGAGGTGCGGGAAATATTGGATCGCCTGGGGCGGGATTGCCGGCGGCGCCGCGGCCGTCAGACAGCCCGCGGCAACCAGCAGCCGCGCCCAGCGGGTCACTGGCTCAACATGCCCGCCGACGCGATGACGAACGCTCCGAGGAAGATCGAAATGCCGAGCACGACCAGCCCGGCGGCCACGTTGCCGCTCTTGATGGCGACCCACGCGGTCTCCTGGAAATCGAGCCGCGGCATCAGCACGCGGCGGACGATATCGACGATCAGCGCAAGCAGGAACGCCCAGCCGATGTACCAGATCGACGGCGCGATCTCGGCCATGTTGAGCGCCTTGGCGACCGGAACCGAGATCACGATGAACAGCAGACCCAGCGCAAGCAGCGTGATCATGCGCGGGAGTCCCCGCACCAGCGACGTGAACATTATCCCCTCCTCGATCGGCAGCACCAGAGTATAGGCGCTGTAATCGGGAGCGGAAGCCGCTAAAGCGGCGATGGAATTACTTGGGAGCGTGCGTGTCAGACATGGAGCCGCTCGACCAGCAGGTCGAACACGGCCGGGTGGATGGCCCTGGCGAATTTAAGACCGGTGCAATGCTGGTCGATCCAGCACACTTCGGCCTCCAGCGCTTCGAGCCCCTCGAAGCGGATCGACAGAAGCTCGTCGGGCAACGGACGGTCGACAAACTCGATCTTGCAGCCGTCAGGCGAGGCATCGAAGACATTTACCCGGAAATTGGGACCGCCATGGCGGCGCATCGTCACTTCGGCGGCGAGCGCCACCCGCTCGCTGCGCCGCGGCCCGTGCTTCTTCGCCTCGGCGGTCGACGGGACGAACTCGAGCCCGGCCTTGCCGTCCTTGAACCAGCGGACCTCGGCCTGGATTCCGCCCCGGCGCAGCACCGACAACGTGATCGGGTCACCCGGCGACAGCTCGACCGCACAAGCGATCGCGCAACCTTCGTAGGAAAGATCGAGCACCGTGATGCTGGCCGTCGAACCGTCGGCGAACGCGGCGAAACCCGGCATGCGCACGTCGCGACGCTCTTCACGTTCGGCGTGTCCCGCAGGCGGCGTGAATTGCGACGGATGGATGGGTGCACTCATCCGGCACCTCCCTCGCGGCAGGCGGTGCGGGCGTCATCCTTGGTGTTCGATCTCGGCAGTCGCCGCATCGGACCATCCCCATTTCAGACTTTCGTTTAGTCATTTTGGGTAAACAGGGCGTTTATGCAGAAATCCTCGGACCAGCGGTCGGCGGCCAGACCGTTTGCTTCACATCAGTGCGGATCGCTGGTATCTAACGCCCGTTGCTCGGTCGCCATTGGAGTGAGTCGCCATGGCCACGAGCGCTGCTGCGCCCAAAGCGCGCGCATCCAAGAAATCGAATCCCACCGCGCCCAAACGCTGGTGGCAACAGATCCTCCTCTACCCGGCGTTCGCCGTCGCTTTGGTGACGGCTGGCCCGCAATGGCTCGATACGGCTCGAGGCTGGAAGTTGGGGGTCAAATCAGCCGCAGAGTCGGACAAGCAGGCCCAGCTGTGGATGAAAAATGCAACCTGCGCGGCCAACCCCGCCAAGGGGTTCCTGAGCCCGCGCAACGTCGCGGTCGATGCGACGATCTGCGATTCGGGTGACATCCTCGTCCGCGCGGTCACGATGCAAAATACGCCAATCTACAAGTGGCTACCGCTCGACGATGTGGTTCGCGCGAACGCCGCTGGCAGCTTCATTCCGGCGGCCCAGGCGGCAACGCTGTCGGCGAACGTCAGGTCGTCCCCGCGCACGATCGTCAAACCGTCCACCAAGCTCGCGATGCTCCAGGCAAGCGTCCTCTGCACCAAGGCGAATGGCCGCTTCCTGACGCGACGAATCCAAACCCCGCAGGGCTGTTTCGACGAGGTCATCGATACTTTCACGGGAGCCGTGGTGTCACGCAATCCAGCCCCGTGCACGTCGCAATGCTGACGCGCGTTCTCGCCGTGTTTCTACTTGCCTCGTTTGTGAGCGGCCAGGCGCTGGCCGCCGGCAAGCCCAATCCCTCGGCTACTCAGTCCGAGGCGGGCAACCGGGATTCCGACAATCATCCGCAGCGTGGCCCAGCACCTGGTCCGCTGCCGCCCGGTTACCCGCCCCCGGCCTATGCGGTGCCACCTCCCCCGGCAGGCCGATACGTTGTGCTGACGGAGCAACAGAAGAGATGCGGCGTCCAGCGCAGGTGCGAGTTGGATTCGCGGGAGCCCTGTCCGCCTTGCTGGTGACGGCCTAGCGCAGCTCCGGCGTCGGAGTGATCACCGCGCAGGCGATACGCGCGCCGCTATTGCCGCTCGGATCGGTCGCATAGTCGTCGGCGGCGGCGTGGATCACGATGCTTGCGCCGTCCGCGTCGAGCAGCACGCCCGATGGCGCGGGGCCGGTCAGGCTCGCTCCGGGCAAAGTCACGGTCGCGTCGAGTACGCCGTTGGCTGTCACCTCGACGTTCGGCAGGTCGCCGGCGTGATGGCCGGCCGGATTACTGAAGCCGTGCTTACGCCCCGCCGGGTTCCAGTGGGGACCGGCGCTGGCGAAATCGGGCGGATCGCAGCGGCCGACGCTATGGACGTGGATACCGTGGATGCCGTGCGGCAGGCCCGAGGCGGAGATGCGGAAGCTCACCCCGCCAGCGGTCTGCCAAGCGCGGACGCTGCCGACTGTCTGTCCGGCGGCGTTGACCAGGGGCATCGGCGCGCCGCCCTGCGGCTCGCCGGTGACGCAGCCGGTCAGGGGCGCGAAGGCCGCCGCCGCGAAGGCGATGGTGACGAAAATCGTCGGGCGCATGGGAGCAGAACGGCCGGGCAATTTAGGTGTTCCCCGGCGAAGGGGGTCCAGGGCGCTGTGTAACAGCGCTCACGCGCTGTCCTGGACTCCGGCCTCCGCCGGAGCACAGATTTTGACCAGCACCACACCCTCGCTGACCTGTTGGCCAGGCGCGGCGGACAGTTCAGCGACGACGCCGTCGAATGGCGCGGTCAGCGCATGCTCCATCTTCATCGCCTCGAGGGTGAGCAAGCGTTGCCCCTTGGCGACCTTCTCACCCGCTGCGACCTCCACCGCGGTCACCCGTCCCGGCATCGGCGCCTCGATCTCCCCGTCGTGGACGCCATGCGAGGTGCCTGTGCCGCGCGAGGATAGGTTGAACTCGTAGGACTGCCCTTCGTAGAAAGCGACGACCCGCTCGTCGTCGCGAAACCCCGAGACGGCAGCCATCGGCTGGTCACCGTCGAGATCGACTGTCTGGAACCGGCCGGCGCGGCCGAGCGCGACAACATGTCGCGGCACGGCATTCATTCGAAAACCGGAGAGGTCGGTGAACGGCGCTTCGTCCTCCGCCACTGCCGTCGCCACCGATGCCGCTCCACGCCAGATCGCCTCGTCCGGTTCGGGCTCGGGCACCAGCTCGGCAAGCTTGCGCTCAATGAAGCCAGTATCGATGCGTGCGCTCCCGAAATCCGGGTCGAACACCGCATTGAACAGGAAACCGGCGTTGGTCCTGACCGGCCAGACTTCGACGCTGTCGAGGATCGCAGCAAGTTCTCCAATCGCCTCGGCGCGCGTGTCGCTACTCGCAATCAGTTTGGCGATCATCGGGTCGTAGAAGGGGGAGATTGCATCGCCTTCCTCCACACCCGTTTCGATGCGGCCATCTTCGCCCAAATCGAAATGTTCGAGCCGTCCGACACTCGGCAGAAAGCCCTTCGCCGGGTCCTCGGCATACAGCCGCGCCTCAATTGCGTGGCCGGTGATCGACAGTTCGTCCTGTGTCTTCGGCAGCTTCTCGCCCGACGCCACACGGAGCTGCCATTCGACCAGGTCTTGGCCGGTGATCTCCTCGGTCACCGGATGTTCGACCTGCAGCCGCGTGTTCATTTCCATGAACCAGATGCGGTCGGGCTTGAGGCCGTCCGAGGCGTCGGCGATGAACTCGATTGTCCCCGCGCCTTCGTAATTGACCGCTTGCGCGGCGCGCACCGCCGCCCCGCACACCGCCTCGCGCGTCGCTTCGTCCATGCCCGGCGCGGGCGCTTCCTCGATCACTTTCTGGTGGCGGCGCTGGAGCGAGCAGTCGCGCTCGAACAAATGGACGACGTTGCCGTGGGCATCGCCGAACACCTGCACCTCGATGTGGCGCGGTGAGAGGATGTATTTCTCGATGATCACGCGGTCGTCGCCGAACGCGCTCGCGGCCTCGCGTTTGGCGCTGTCGAGCGCGTCGTCGAAATCCTTCGCGGCGTCGACCCGGCGCATGCCCTTGCCGCCGCCGCCCGCGACCGCCTTGATCAGCACCGGGTAGCCAACCAGCCCCGCTTCCTTCTTGAGGCGCTTGGGGTCCTGATCCTCGCCGAGATAGCCGGGAGTCACTGGCACGCCCGCAGCGGCCATCAATGTCTTCGCCGCGTCCTTGAGACCCATGGCGCGGATGCTCGCGGGCTTGGGCCCGACCCAGATCAGTCCTGCCTTGATAACCGCCTCGGCGAAATCGGCGTTCTCGCTGAGGAAGCCGTAGCCCGGGTGGATCGCCTCGGCGCTCGTCGCCTTCGCCGCCGCGATAATCTTTTCGCCGACGAGGTAACTTTCGCGCGCCGGGCTCCGCCCGATATGCACCGCCTCGTCGGCCATGCGCACGTGCAGCGCGTTGGCGTCCGCATCCGAGTAAACCGCGACCGTGCGGATCCCCATCCGCCGCGCAGTGCGGATCACGCGGCACGCGATCTCGCCGCGGTTGGCAATGAGCAGGGAGGTGATCACGAAATCCTCCCCGAGCTTGTCTCGGGGAGGGGGACCGTGCGAAGCACGGTGGAGGGGCCATGCTCAAGGACATCGCACCGAAAGCGAAACCGCGAACGACGAGGATGGCGCGCCAGCTGCGCCGGAAGATGACGCTGCCTGAAGTGATCCTGTGGCGGGCGCTTCGATGCCATGAGAGCGGTCTCAAATTCCGGCGCCAGCATCCGACCGGACCCTATATCCTCGACTTCTATTGCAGCGATGCGCGCCTGGCGATCGAAGTGGATGGGGAGGCGCACTCTCGCGGAGACCAGCCGTCGCGAGATGCCGCTCGTGACCAATGGCTCGAGGTTTGCGGTGTCACGACCTTGCGCATACCCGCGACCGAAGTGCTTAACGATGCTGACGCGGTTCTCCGCTGGATCATCAGCGAAGCGACGGAGCGCCTGCCCCTCCACCACCCAGCGCGGCTGGGTGGTCCCCCGCCCCGAGGCAAGCTCGGAGAGGATTGAGGGACGCGCGATCTCGCCGCGGTTGGCGATGAGGAGCGACTTCATCATTTGCGCCAAAGACAGACTTTGGCACGCTCGTTCACCCAGCAAGCGCCGCGCCGTCGTAATGTGCCCAAAAAGGCCTGTGCGTGTGTTGCCCTAATGTTTTCGTTCCAGAAGCCGTCAGCCGTCGAACCCTCGACGTCTATCGAAGCGAAGTAGTCGTTGGATTGCTCACCTGCGAAATCCTCTGGTTTATAATCGATGCCGGCCCAGATTTGATGCGGTCCGTGAAATTCAAACGAAGCGCCGGGGCCAATTTCATAAGCGCAGCGACCCGTGATGTACTTTTTGCCGTCGATCTCGAGCAGGCATCGGCCCCAATGAAAGCCCGCTGGCAATCGATGCACGGCGTTTGCGTCGCACGGGACACCGATCAGTCCCAATATTGCCAACGCCAGCGCGACGGAAGGCCGAAGAGCGCATCTCAATGTACCTGCTCCAATACTCACATCCTGAAAACGCCGAACTGCGGCCGCTCGGGGATCGGCGCGTTCAGCGTTGCGGCGAAGGCGAGGCCGAGGACATCGCGGGTCTGCGCGGGGTCAATGATCCCGTCGTCCCACAGCCGCGCGGTCGCGTGCCAGGGGTTGCCCTCTTTCTCATACTCCTCGCGGATCGGCTGCTTGAATTTCTCGGCCTCAGCCGGCGTCCATTTGTCGGCGTCGCGGTGGACGGTCGCGAGGACGCTCGCCGCCTGCTCGCCGCCCATCACCGAAATGCGCGAATTGGGCCAGGTGAACAGGAAGCGCGGCGAATAAGCGCGGCCGGCCATGCCGTAATTGCCGGCGCCGAAGCTGCCGCCGATCAGCACGGTGATCTTGGGCACGCTCGCGGTCGCGACCGCGGTGACCAGCTTGGCGCCGTGCTTAGCGATGCCCTCCGCCTCATACTTGCCGCCGACCATGAAGCCCGAGATGTTCTGCAGGAACAGCAAGGGCGTGCGGCGCTGGCAGGCGAGCTCGATGAAATGCGCGCCCTTGACCGCGCTTTCGGAGAACAGGACGCCGTTGTTGGCGAGGATCGCGACCGGCATGCCCCAGATGCGCGCGAACCCGCACACCAGGGTCGATCCGTAGAGCGCCTTGAATTCGTGGAATTCGGAAGCGTCGACGATGCGCGCGATGATTTCGTGCACGTCATAGGGCGCGCGAACGTCGTCGGGGATGATGCCGTACAATTCCTCGGCGTCGAACAACGGGGGGCGCGGCTCGCGCAGCTCCAGCCCCGCCCCGCTTTCCGGCTGCAGCGTCGAGACGATGTCGCGCACGATGGTCAGCGCATGCTCGTCATTCTCGGCGAGATG
Source organism: Sphingomicrobium sp. (assembly GCA_035261225.1). Lineage (GTDB taxonomy): Bacteria > Pseudomonadota > Alphaproteobacteria > Sphingomonadales > Sphingomonadaceae > Sphingomicrobium. The sequence continues at coordinate 7,387 of DATFUB010000150.1, read as the reverse complement.
ATCGACCACGCCCGATTTGCGCGCATGCAAGTCGCCGCCACCGAGATCCTCGGCGCTGATCTCCTCGCCCGTCGCGGCCTTTACCAGCGGCGGGCCGGCGAGGAAGATCGTGCCCTGATCGCGGACGATGACGCTCTCGTCGCTCATCGCCGGAACGTAGGCGCCGCCCGCGGTACAGCTGCCCATCACACAGGCGATCTGGGCGATGCCCTTCGAGCTCATCTGCGCCTGGTTGTAGAAAATCCGCCCGAAGTGATCGCGGTCGGGGAAGACCTCGGCCTGGTGCGGCAGGTTCGCGCCGCCGCTGTCGACGAGATAGACGCACGGCAGCCGGTTCGCTTCCGCGATCTCCTGCGCGCGCAGGTGCTTCTTGACGGTCAGCGGATAGTAAGTGCCGCCTTTGACCGTCGCGTCATTGCACACGATCATCACCTGGCGGCCGGAGACGCGGCCGATCCCGGCGATCATGCCCGCGCCCGGCACTTCGCCTTCATACATGTCGCAAGCGGCGAGCTGACCGATCTCGAGGAACGGCGAGCCTGGATCGAGCAAGCGTTCGACGCGGTCGCGCGGAAGCAATTTGCCGCGCGACGTGTGTCGTTCGCGGCTCTTCTCAGTCCCGCCTTTCGCGGCCTCCGCGACATCGGCGCGCAGCTTCGCCACGAGCGCGCGATTATGGTCTGAGCGCGCGCGGAACTGTTCGTCGTCCGCAACGATTTTGCTGTCTATACGCGGCGCGCTCATGCCCCTCTTATGCCCGTTGGTCGAATAAAGCCTGACGCCCGACTAGCCGCTGCGGCAGGCGTTGGCAAAGCAGTCGAAAGGACTTCGAATGAAGCGTTCCATCCTGATCATTGCCGCGTCCGCGCTGGCGCTGGCGGCGTGCAATACGCAAACCGGCAATAACAGCAGCGCCGCGCTCCAGCCCGGCACCAATATCGGCATCGACCTTGCGTGGATGGATAAGGCGGTCGTCCCCGGCGACGATTTCTACAATTACGCCGACGGGACGTGGATGCGGACGACCGAAATCCCCGCCGACCGCTCGAGCATCGGCGGCTTCTTCATCGCCGACCAGATACGCGAAAAGAACACCCGCGAATTGTTCGGCGGGATTCTCAAGGCCAATCCGACCAGCGGCAACGACGCTTTGATCGCCAATTATTACAACGCCTATCTCAACACCGACGCAATCGACCGCGCCGGGCTTGCTCCAGCCAAGGCGGATCTCGACGCGATCGCGCGGATCGCTGACAAGCGCGCCCTGAGCGCGGCGATCGGCAGCACGCTGCGCGCCGATACCGACCCGCTGAACGCGACCAACTTCCAGACCGAAAATCTGTTCGGGATTTTCGTCACGCAGGGCCTGGCGACGCCCGGCGAGCAGCTGCCCTATTTGATGCAAGGCGGCATCGGCCTGCCCGAGCGCGAATATTATTTGTCCGCCGACCCGAAGATGGCCGAGATCAGGACCAAGTATAAGGCCTATGTCGCCCAGATCCTTGGGCTTGCCGGCCATCCCGACGCGGCGGGCGCCGCGAACCGCATCATGGCGCTCGAAACCAAAATCGCGCAGGCCCATGCGACCCGCGCAGAGAGCGACGACTTCGCCAAGGGCGCGCAGGTCTGGACCCGCGCCGACCTCGAAAAGAAAGCGCCGGGGATTGACTGGGGGGCGCTGCTCGACGCCGCGCAACTCGGCTCGGTGGGCAAGTTCGAGGCCTATCACGCGAACGCCATTCCCAAGCTCGCCGCGCTGGTCGGTTCGCAGCCGCTCGACGCGTGGAAGGACTGGCTCGAATTCCATACGCTGAACCAGCAGGCCAACGTGTTGCCCAAGGGGCTCCGCGATGCCAGCTTCGCCTTCAACGGCACGACGCTGAGCGGGACCCCGCAGGAACGGCCGCGCGACCAGCTGGCGCTGAACGCGACCAGCAACGCGCTCCAGGATGCGGTCGGCAAAGCCTATGTCGACAAATATTTCCCGGCTTCGGCCAAGGCCGAAATCCAGCACATGGTCGATGGCATCAAGGCGTCGTTCGCCAAGCGCGTCCAGGCGATCGACTGGATGGCCCCGTCGACCAAGCAGGAAGCGCTGAAGAAGGTCGAAACGATCGTCGTCGGCGTCGGCTACCCCGACAAATGGCGCGATTATTCGTCGCTTAGCATTGTCGCCGACAATGCCTACGCCAACCAGAAAGCGGCCGGGCTCTACGAGTATAAGAACCAGATCGCCAAGATCGGCAAGCCGATGGACCGCGCCGAATGGTGGATGCCGCCGCAGCTGGTCAACGCGGTCAATTTGCCGGTGCAGAATGCACTCAATTTCCCGGCGGCGATCCTGGTCAAGCCGTTCTTCGATGCCAATGCCGATCCGGCCTTCAACTATGGCGCGATCGGCGCAGTGATCGGACACGAGATCAGCCACAGTTTCGACAACAATGGCGCTTTGTTCGATTCCGCTGGGCTCCTGCGCAACTGGTGGACTCCGCAGGACTTCGCTAAATTCCAGCAGGCCGGCGACGCGCTGGCCAGGCAATATGATGCGTATGAGGCGCTGCCGGGGCTGCACATCCAGGGCAAGCTGACGCTCGGCGAGAATATCGCCGACGTCGCCGGGCTGGCCGCATCCTACGACGCGTACAAGGCGTCGCTGAACGGCAAACCGGCGCCGGTGATCAACGGCCTGACCGGCGATCAACGCTTCTTCATCGCCTTCGGGCAGGCGTGGGCAACCAAGATGCGCGACGAGACACTCCGCCAGCGGATCGCCACCGATGGCCACGCCCCGGGCAATTTCCGCGCGCTGACGGTGCGCAATCTCGACGCCTGGTATCCGGCGTTCAACGTGCAGCCGGGGCAGAAACTCTATCTTGCGCCAGACAGGCGCGTGAAGGTCTGGGGGTAAATTCTGGCTACTGCACCCTCGCCGCTCGCGCCTTGAGGTAGGCGATCACCGCTCCGCGCTCGTGCGGCGTCAGGGATCCGAAATGCTCCTTGCCGACGAGCGTCATCAGGCCGAGATCGCGCTTGGTCTTGCCTTTGCCGGTGGTCAGGAGCGTGGTCAGCTCCGCATCGGAATAAGCGCCAGCGATGTCGAGATTGGGCGTGCTGACATGGGGGATGAAATCCGGGATACCTTCCAACTCGGCGCCATGACATTCCGCGCACGTCGCGCCGGCAATGTACCGGCCAAGGCCGTATTGCGGCCCCATGTCGGCAGGCAATTTGGTCCGATACTCTTCGATATAAGCAGCGACTGGCTTCATCTCGCGCTTGGCCATCAGCGCTTTCGCCTTGTCGCTCGGCGCGGGCGGCGGCGTCGGCGCGCCGCTCGGCTTAATGGTTCGCAGGCGCGCAATCAGCGCCTTCATGTCGGCGTCGCTCAGTCGCTGAAAAATCTCGCTCGGCATGATCCACAGATCGCCGCGGGTGGGATGCCGCCCGGTCCTGAGCAAGCTTTCGAGCTGGGCGTCGGTCATGGTCGGAATGACCCGCGTCAGGTTCGACGCGTAGAGCTTGCCCATCTCGGGCTGATCGTCGTTGAACCATCCGCCTTCGAGCGTCGGCGTATGGCAGCCGCGGCAGCCCAGCACATGGGTCAGACGCTCTCCGTGCGCGAGCTCGGCCGCGGCAGTTGTGACTTCGGCTCCGTCGAAGGTGATTGGCGGTGCTTTTGCCAGTGGCTTTTGCTGCTGGCACGCGGCCGCGAGCAGGATCGCCGCAATCCCCCAATTGCGCATAGGTAATCTCCCCCGCGCATCGCATAGCCGATGCGTGGGGTGAGCGCGAATTAAACGCCGATCACCTCGCGTCCGATCAGCATGCGGCGGATTTCATTGGTGCCCGCGCCAATGTCGAGCAGCTTCGCGTCGCGATAGTAACGCTCGACCGGCCAGTCCTTGGTATAGCCCGCGCCGCCCAGCGCCTGGACCGCCTCGTTGGCGACCCTCACCGCATTCTCGCTCGCCAGCAGAATTGCGCCGGCGGCATCGTGGCGCGTGGTCTTGCCCGCGTCGCACCCCTTGGCGACTTGATAGACGTAAGCCCGCGCCGAATTGAGCGCGACGTACATGTCGGCGATCTTGGCCTGCATCAGTTGAAAGCTGCCGATCGGCTTGCCGAACTGCTTGCGCTCGCGGACGTAAGGCAGGACCGTATCCATGCACGCCTGCATGATCCCGATCTGCATCCCGGCGAGGATGGTGCGCTCATAATCGAGGCCGCTCATCAGGACCGCGACGCCCTCATTTTCCTCGCCCAGGATATTCTCGGGCGGGACGAAGCAATCCTCGAACACCAGTTCGGCGGTCGGTGAGCCGCGGATGCCGAGCTTGTCGACCTTCTGCCCGACCGAGAAGCCGGTCATTTCCTTTTCGATCAGGAAGGCGGTGATCCCGCGGCTACCTTCGCCGGTCTTGGCGTAGACCACGAGTGTGTCCGCCACCGAGCCGTTGGTAATCCAGAATTTAGTGCCGTTGAGGCGGTAGCCGTTGCCCTGCTTTTCGGCCTTCAACTTCATTCCAACGACGTCGCTGCCCGCACCGGCTTCGCTCATCGCCAACGCGCCGACATGCTCGCCGCTGATTAGTTTGGGCAGGAATTGCTTCTTCTGTTCGGGATTCGCCCAGCGGCGGATCTGGTTGATGCACAGGTTCGAGTGGGCGCCGTACGACAGGCCGACCGAAGCCGACGCGCGTGCAACCTCTTCCTGTGCCACGACATGTTCGACATAGCCGAGGCCGAGCCCGCCCCATTCCTCCTCGACGGTGATGCCGTGCAGCCCGATCTCACCCATCTGCGGCCACAAATGGCGCGGGAATTCGTCGGTTTCGTCGATCTCGGCGGCGATTGGGGCGATCTTGTCGCGCGCGAACCGTTCGGTGGTTTCGCGGATCGTATCAGCCATTTCGCCGAGGCCGAAATCGAGGTCGTTTTCGGACATTGCTAAGGTCTCCCGTTCGCCTGGAGCGCTAGCAGAGCGCTGGAGGCTTGGACAAGGATGCTCGACACCCCATCTTCCGTTCGTCCTGAGCTTGTCGAAGGGCTGTCCTTCTCTTAGGGCGCCCGAAGGAACGGCAGGGCTTCGACAAGCTCAGCCCGAACGGTTTTTGGAGTTCCCAATGTCCCAGACCACCGACCCGATCGTCATCCTGTCCTACGCGCGCACACCGATGGGCAGCTTCCAGGGCGCGCTGTCCGGCGTCAGCGCGACCGAGCTCGGCGCCACCGCGGTCAAGGCGGCGGTCGAGCGCGCGGGCCTTTCGGGCGACCAGGTCGACAAGGTGTTCATGGGCAACGTCCTGCCCGCCGGGCTCGGCCAGGCCCCGGCGCGCCAGGCGGCGCTCGGCGCTGGCCTGCCCCGTTCGGCCGAGGCGGTGACCATCAACAAGGTGTGCGGATCGGGCATGCAGGCGACGATCTTCGCCCACGATATGCTCAACAGCGGTTCGGCCGATGTGATCGTCGCCGGCGGCATGGAGAGCATGTCCAACGCGCCGTACCTCTCGAAGAAATACCGCGCGGGCGCGCGCATCGGTCACGACACGGTCTATGACCACATGATGCTCGACGGGCTCGAGGATGCGTACGAGCCGGGCCGCGCGATGGGCACCTTCGCCGAGGAAGCCGCGACCGAATATCAGTTCACCCGCGAGGACATGGACGCTTACGCGATCGAGAGCCTGCGCCGCGCCAATGACGCGATCACCAATGGCCGGTTCGAGAAGGAAATCGTCGGCGTAACCGTGGTCAGCCGCAAGGGCGAATTCACCGTCGACGTCGACGAGCAACCGGGCAAGGGCGACCCCGCCAAGATCCCGCAGCTCCGCGCTGCGTTCGCCAAGGACGGGCGGATCACCGCGGCGACCTCATCCTCGATCAGCGACGGCGCCGCGGCTTTAGTGCTGACCCGCCAGAGCGTCGCCGACAAGCTCGGCAAGAAACCGGTCGCGCGCGTCGTCGCCCATGCCGCGCACGCGCAGGAGCCTGCCAAGTTCACTTCGGCCCCGGTGCCTGCGTTACATAAGGTGCTGGAGAAGGCTGGATGGAGCGTCGGCGATGTCGACCTGTTCGAGGTCAATGAGGCGTTCGCCTGCGTCGCGATGATCGCTATGCGCGACCTCGGCATCCCGCACGACAAGATCAACGTCAACGGCGGCGCGACCGCGCTCGGCCATCCGATCGGGGCCAGCGGCGCGCGGATCACGACCACGCTGATCGCGGCGCTCCAGGACCGCGGCTTGAAGCGCGGCGTGGCGTCATTGTGCATTGGCGGCGGCGAAGCGACGGCGATTGCCGTGGAGCTGGTCTAGGCACCGATTCGCCGTCAGTCGGTGCCGGTGATAAAGGCTCTTTCCCTCAACAGGGGGAGATATCCGATGCGTCTCATGATCTGCCTGACGGCCGCAGTTGCCCTCGGCGCTTGTTCCAGGCAGGCGGAAGCACCGCCGGCCACCGACAATGGCGCTGCCGAAATGAACGCGCCCGCCGCGGACACTAATGCGGCGGCTCCGGCGCCAGCAGCCTTTCAACTGACCGAAACGACCTGGACCTTCACCGACAAGGACGGAAACAAGGTCAAGGAATCGATCGACGCGGCCGGCAACTACATTGCCAACTCCACAGCCGGGAAGCACCTAGACCACGGCACAAGTGTGATGAAGGGCGACAAAGCCTGCTTCACCAGCGCCATGACCAAGGATGGTGAGGTTTGTTGGACCACCAAGGATGTTGCGATCGGTGAATCGATGGAAACGACCAGCGACAAGGGCGAGAAGCTGACTGTAACGCGCGTCGCCTACGAAGCACTCTCGATGCCGAAGTAGCTTGATCCGAACAGTCGCGGCGGAACGGCCCGGGCTTGCTCCGCCGTCACTTCTTACCAGCGTAGGCCTGGCATTCGATCTCAAGCAGCGCGCCGAGCGCGAGGCCGTTCACGCCGACCGCGCTCCTCGCGGGCAGCGGTCCGTCCGGGAAATAGGTGAGATAGACCGTGTTGAACGCGGCCCAGTTCTTCATGTCGCTGAGGAACACCGTGCAGTGGAAGAGGTCGCGGTGACTGAGGCCGGCGAGCTTCAGCGTCTCGCCGATGTCGTCCATGGTCGCCTTGGCCTGTGCCTCGATGCCTTCGGGCGGCTTGCCGTCCGCGCCACGCCCGATCGCTCCCGATAGATAAAGGATGTCGCCAACCCGGACGGCCCGCGAGAAAGGCAGCCGCTGCCCGTTCAACATCGGCGTTCCGATATGCTCGACGGCGGGGCGGGCCGGGGCGGCATCGGCGGGGCTGGCGGTCATGGCGAATACTCCGGTTGCGATTGCGAGGATCTTCTTCATCAGCGGCCCCTTATTGTGTACTGATTATTGGCTGCTCTTGCCCTCCGGCTGC
>DATFUB010000149.1:0-7201 GCA_035261225.1 Sphingomicrobium sp. | reverse complement strand
CCCGCCAGCCTCGACAACGAAGTCTTCTATCACATTTTCACGCGCTCGATGCGCGACAGCAACGGCGATCGGCAGGGCGACCTCAAGGGCATCGGGCAGGGCCTGCCCTATCTGCAGCGGCTCGGCATTACCTCGGTCCTGTTGACCCCGCTCTACCCGTCGAGCTTCTATCACAATTATTTCGCGAGCAGCTTCGACGGCGTCGATCCGGAGTTCGGGACGATGGCCGATTACCGCAGCCTCGTCCGCGCGATCCACGCCCGGGGAATGAAGCTCTACCTCGATCAGGAATTCCAATATGTCGCCTACGACCACGACTGGTATAAGTCGGCGCTGGGCAACCCGGGGTCGCCGTACAGCGATTTCCTGATCTTCCACGGACCCGGCAACACCAAGCCCGAATCCGCGGTGTTCGGGATCACCATCGCCCAGCGCTTCCCGGGCGCCGAGACCGGCATCACCACGGTCAATCTGAACTCACCCAAGGTGCGGGACTGGGCGGCCGATTACCTGCTCGGCTGGGTCGACCCCAACAAGGACGGCAAGTTCGACGATGGCGTCGACGGTTTTCGCCTCGACCATATGATGGACGACCTCGACAACAAGCATATCCTGACCAACCTGTTCGACCGTTTCTGGCAGCCGGTCTTCGCCAGGCTCCGCGCGACCAACCCGAACCTGCATCTCGTCGCCGAACAATCCGACTGGGGCGACGGGGCGGACTTCCTCCGGCGGGGGCATGTCGACGCGGCCTTCGCCTTCGCGCTGACCGGAGCTATCCGAACCTTCGACAAGGCCAAGGTTGTCGAGGCGCTCGCCAAGCTCGACGCGGCAATCCCGCCGGGGAAGCATGAGCTAACCTTCATCGAGAACCACGACATGAGCCGGATCGCGTCCGATCCGGGTATCACGCCCGAGAAACTGCGCACCGCAGCGGCCCTGATGATCCTGCTCAAGGGTACGCCCTCGATCTATTACGGGCAGGAACTCGGTATGCGCGGCAAGACGTGGGACGCGATGCATTCCGACGAGCGCGAAATCGGGATGCGCGAGGCGTTCGAGTGGAGCGCGAAGGTCGAAGCGCCCGGCGCGGCGACTTGGTACAGGGGCCCGAAACTCTATTCGACCGACCGCTTTTCCAAGGATGACGACGGCGTGTCCGTAGCGGAAGAGGAACGCGATCCCGCCTCACTGCTCAATCATTATCGGCGGCTGCTGAAACTGCGCGCGGCGCATCCGGCGTTGCGCACGGGAGCCCAGCGCGTGGTTGCGACGACCGACAATTTCCTGGTCATCGAGCGCGCAGGCGGGAAGGAAAAGCTCCTGATCGTCGCCAACCTGTCTGGGAAATCCGCCGAATATCTCGCGTCGGGCCGCGATTTGCTGACCGGCAGGCCGATCAATGGCGTTCATCTGAAGCCGTTCGAAACCGCGGTGCTGCGACAATAAATAGCGCGGGGGGTGACGGCAGCGATCTTAGCAGATAGCCATGCGGCCGAATCTGGGGAGATGACATAATGGTGATGGCAACCGCGACCGGTGAAGGCGAAGCAAACTCCAGTCCGCTGGAGCTACCCGATGGCGGCGTCGACGCGCCACAATTGCGCTATTTTGTCATGGCGCTGTTCTTCATCTTCGGCGGCATCACCAGCCTCAACGACGTCATCATCCCCAAGCTGAAAGAGCTGTTCACGCTCAATTACACGCAGGCGATGCTGGTTCAGTTCTGCTTTTTCACGGCCTACCTCGTGATCGGCATTCCCGGCGCTCAGTTGGTCAAGAAGATCGGCTATATGCGCGGCGCGGTCGTGGGACTGCTGACGATGATGGTCGGCTGCCTGCTCTTCATCCCCGCTTCGGCGACCGCGACCTACGGCCTGTTCCTGCTCGCGCTGTTCGTGCTGGCGAGCGGCGTGGTGGTCGTCCAGGTCGTGTCCAACCCGCTGATCAGCCTGCTCGGGCCGGCGAAGACGGTGCACAGCCGCCTGACCTTCGCCCAGGCATTCAACAGCCTCGGCACCACCGTCTTCCCACCGGTTGGCTCGGCGCTGATCCTCGGCGGGCTCGCCGGTGTGACCGCGGCCCAACTGTCGGGCGTAGCGCTCGACCAGTATCGCACCAGCGAAACCCGGGCGATCGTCAGCACGTACATCGGCCTGGCGGTCGCTTTGGCCGTGATCGCCGCCGTAGTCTGGATGTTCCGCAACAAGCTGCCGGGCGAGAAGCACGATCACAGTTCGCCGCTGGCCGGCTTCTCGCTGCTCAAACGGCCGCGGTTCGGCCTCGGCGCGCTGTGCATCTTCCTGTACGTCGGCGGGGAGGTCTCGATCGGCTCACTGATCGTCAATTACCTGATGCAAAAAGATGTGCTGGCGACAACCGCCGCGATCGCCGGACCGATGGTCGGCTATTATTGGGGCGGGGCGATGGTCGGCCGCTTCATCGGCTCCTACCTGCTGCGAATTTTGAGCCCGGGGAAGATTCTCGCCACGGTGGCGACGGGTGCGATTCTCCTGATCGCGATCTCGGCCAATACGACGGGTACGCTGTCGGCCTACAGCCTGCTGTCGATCGGATTGATGAATTCGATCATGTTCCCGACCATCTTCAGCCTGGCTTCGGAGAAGCTGGGGCCACGGGCGGCGGACGGTTCGGGGATCATCAACATCGCGATCTTCGGCGGGGCCGTGGTGCCATTGTGTACCGGCTTCCTCGCCGACCAGTCAGGCAGCCTGCAATTCGCGCTGCTGTTGCCGGCGCTGTGCTACGCGGTCATCGCCGGCTTCGGCATTTATGCGCGGCGGCCGGCCGAGGGTCCGGTGATGCCGGCACTGGCCGCCTGAGGCGCAACACCGGGGCCGATCAGTCCTGGGCGCCGCCCGTGCTGGATTCGCGGACGGTCAGATGGACCGGCAACAGGCTGTCGCGGGTTTCGCCGACCTCGATCGAGTCGATCAGGGTATCGATCAATAATTCCGCCGCGCGGTGAGCGTCCTGGGTGACGGTAGTCAGCCGCGGGGTCGACAGGCCTGCTGCGGGAATGTCGTCGAAGCCAACGACCGCGACATCGCTGGGGATCGCGTATCCGTGGTTCTGCAGCGCGTGCATCGCGCCGATCGCGGCGACATCGCTGGCGGCGAAAATCGCGTCGAAGGGCGCCCCCCTCTTGAGCAATTCCATAACCGCTTCGATTCCGCTCTCTTCGCTCGGCTCGGCATCGACGCAAAGGGCCTGGTCTGGCTCGATCCCGGCTGCTCGCAACGCTCGGCAGTAGCCGCGCCAGCGTTCTAGGAATTCGGGATAGCCAGGCGCCGCAGTGCCGACGAAGGCAATATTGCGCCGGCCGTGCTTGAGCAAATGCGAAGCGGCGTCGAACCCGCCCTGCTCATTGTCCGACGACACCTTGTTGCCAAGTCGGCCTTCGGTCGCCGCCCCCCAGCGCACGAAATGCGCGCCGCGCTCGATCAATTGCTCGAGCTTGGGGCGATATTCGAGATAGTCGCCGTAGCCCAGGAGGATGATTCCGTCGGCCTTGTGGCTGTCTTCGTAATCGACGTGCCAGTCGGACGAGAGTTGCTGGAACGATATCAACAGGTCGTAGCCATGCTCGGCGCAGCGCCTGACCATCGGTCCGAGCAGCGACAGATAGAAGGGATTCATCTGCCCGCCGCCGGCTTCCCATTCCTCGAAGAACAGCACGGCGAGCGTGCGCGAATGGCGCCCGCGCAGGCCCGACGCATTCTTGTCGACCTTATAATTGAGCTGTTCGGCGGCGGCGAGCACCCGCGCCCGGGTCGCCTCGCTGACCGACGGATTGCCGCTTAAGGCGCGCGAAACTGTCGGCTGCGACACCCTCGCCAGCGCCGCGATATCGAACGAGGTCGGCCGCCGCTGCACCATCGACCTGAATGTTTAGCGCGCTGAATACGTATGTATAGCCGCGCTGCCCGGTTCCGTCCGCCGAAACCTCTGTTACGCTCACTGTCGGGAGAGGGGTTCAAAGCCCCGCAATATTGTGTGCCCGGCCATCGCGCCGGCTGCAGGGGGAAAAATCAAGATGATCAATATGTCTTCGCGCACTCGTTTGGCGGCCGCGGCAAGCCCGCTTGCCATTGCCATGGTGCTGGCCAGTAGCCAGCCGGCCTGGGCGCAGGCGGCGCAAGCCGCCAATGTCGGGGTCACGGGCGCGGCGACGCAGGACGCGGCGAGCCAAAGTCCGGCGCCAAGCGCGGACGACCAGGCGATCGTCGTCACCGGCTTCCGCGCCGCGCTGCGCAGCGCCACGGCCAAGAAGAAGAATTCCGACTCGGTCGTCGAATCGATCACCGCGGAAGATGTTGGCAAGCTGCCGGACAACGGCATCGGCGAATCGATCGCCCGCCTCCCCGGCCTCGCCGCGCAACGTGACCACGGCCGCGCCAGCGTCATTTCGATCCGCGGCTTCGGTCCGGACTTCTCGACCACTACGCTTAACGGACGCCAACAGACGACCAGCAACGACAGCCGGGCGGTCGAGTTCGATCAATATCCGTCGGAAATCCTGGCCGGCGTCGACATCTACAAGACGTCCGAAGCAGACCGGACGGCCGGCGGCCTGGTCGGCAACATCGACCTTCGCACCCTGCGTCCGCTCGATGTCGGCCGGAGGATCATCGCGGTCGGCGCGCGCGGCGTTTATGTCGACCAGAAGCTGCTGCCGGGCAGCCAGGATAAGGGCGGTCGCGTGTTCGGCACCTTCGTCGATCAGTTCGCCGACAACAATATCGGCGTGTCGCTCTCGGTCGCCTATTCGACCGATCCGTACCAGACCAAGGACTGGAACGCGTGGGGCTACGGCAGCTTCGGCGGATTCCCTAGCGACGTGCGGGGGATGAACGGGATCAAAACCTGGTTCGAAGCAGGACTTTACAAGCGGCTCGGTGGCAATGCGACCGTTCAGGCCCGTCTCGACGATAATCTGATGATGACGTTCGACGGCTTTTACTCGGACGTGAAGAACGGCACTGACCAGAAGGGCTTCGAAATGCCCTTCAACTGCGGCGGGTTTTGCGGGCACGACAGCATTTCGAACGTAGTGATCGACGGTCGGCTGATCACCGCGGCGACAATGATGGGCACGCCGGTGATCGAAAATTACCGCGAAGACGATCACATCAAGCAGTTCTCGTTCGGCTGGAACACTAAATGGGACGGTCATAACGGCTGGAAGGCGCTAGCCGACGTCAGCTGGTCGCGCACCAAGCGCCTCGACGACCGGCTGGAAACGACCGCGGGCGTCATCCCCGGCATCGTGTCGAGTGGACCCACGGCGACCGTGTCCTATGTCATGACCAAGCACGGTCCGGAATTCGTCAGCGATTATGACGGCGCCAGTTCAGCCCTCGTCCTTACCGACGTGGAGGGCTGGAGCGGATCAACCCACCAGGCGGGTTACGACAAGATCAAGCACGTCAAAGACGATCTCAAGGAGTTCCGCGGCGAAATCGAGCGCGACATTGGTGGGTTGCTCCACTCGATCAGGACCGGCGCCGACTATACCACCCGCAGCAAGGATCTGACCCAGGACGAAGCGTTCTTGATCCCGCCGGGCAACGCGCTGTTTGCGTCAATCCCGACGAACCTTCTGCAGCCAACCTTCACGCTCGACCGAGGTCTCGGTCCCATCCTGTCATGGGATCCACGCGACCTCGTGCCTGCGGGGGTGCTCGATTATCTCCCGAATCCGAGTGGCGGCGCAGGCCAAGCTTACCGCGTCTCCGAAGACGTGTGGTCGCCCTATGTCATGGCGCTGCTTGACGGCGATGTCGGGTCGGCCAGACTGACCGGCAATATCGGTTTTCAGGCGGTTCATACCTCGACCGAGTCGAGCGGGCTGCGGCCAACGATCAAAGATCACTACTGGATGTGGCTGCCGAGCCTGAACCTCAACTTCCGTTTCCCGAGCGACTTCGTGATCCGGTTCGCGGCGGCGAAGCAGTTCATGCGGCCGCGAATGGACCAGTTGAACAATCGCATCGTGGTCGGCGTCCAGAATACGCCAACCCCACACTACGTTAGTTCGTGCGACGGCACCTGCGGCAACCCGGTGCTTCGCCCCTACCAGGCCAAGGCGCTCGACCTGACCTTCGAAAAGTATTTCGGGACGAAGGGCTACCTCGCGCTCCAGACCTACTACAAGCACATGGACACCTACATCGACTCGCAGGCGTCCAATCCTAATTTCGACTACAGCGCCTTCCCGAAGCCGGTGGGCGTGACGTTACCGCCCTCGAACATCGGAGTCTTCAGCGGCCCGTTGAACACCCATGGCGGCTACCTCTATGGCGCTGAACTCGCCGCGACCCTGCCGTTCGATGCCTTTATGTCGGCCCTGTCGGGCTTCGGCATTACCGGTGGCATCGGCTACACGAAGTCGAAGGTCGCTCGATTCGACGGCAGCAAGACGCAAATCCCGGGCTATTCGAAGTTCGTCGCCAACCTGACGGCCTTTTACGAAAGGGATGGCCTCAACGTTCGCGGCAGCATCCGCCACCGTTCCGGGTTCCTTGGAGAATTTCCGTCCTTCAACGGCGCGCCTGAGCAGCAATATGTGCTGCACGAAGACATCTTCGACGCGCAGATCGGATATGACTTCCAGCCTGGATCAGCGCTCAACGGACTCTCGGTTTACGTCCAGGGCCAGAACCTCACCAACGAGCGCTCCGCGACCATCGGCGTCATCGACATCCCGGGTTCGTGGCTCAAGTATCAAACCTACGGCCGCCGCTTCCTGATTGGCGCGACGTACAAGTTCGGCGCATCCGCTCCGCCGCCTCCACCGCCGCCGCCAGCCCCGCCGCCACCGCCTCCGGAAGCTCCAGCGACCCAGACCTGTGCCGACGGCTCGGTAGTCCTGGCGACCAGCGCCTGCCCGGCGCCGGCGCCCCCGCCCCCGCCGCCACCGGCCCCAAGCGGCGAGCGCGGATTTTGATCTAAGCGGTCCCGGCGGTGTTGCGCGACCGCCGGGCTCCCGCGTACCGCTTTTCGATGAGCCAGTCCTCGCCCCTTGAGATCGTCATTGCCGGCGGCGGGACCGCCGGCTGGGTGGCGGCCGCGACCTTCGCCCGCTTCCTCGGCAACCGCGCTTCGATTACGCTGGTCGAATCCGACGAGATCGGAACGGTCGGGGTCGGCGAGGCAACCATCCCGCAGATCCACAATT
>DATFUB010000148.1:0-25799 GCA_035261225.1 Sphingomicrobium sp. | reverse complement strand
TTCGCGCGGCGGGCGCGCAAGCCTATGTGTCCAAGCCGATTTCGGTGATGCGCTTTGCGCAAACCGTGGATGAACTGTTGAACGCCGGACGCGGCGACACCGCGGAGATCGATATGTCCGAAAGTCCGGCCAACAAAACGGCCGAAAGCCCCGGACCACGTGAGGCCGGGGGCGAAGAGACGTCTACTTAATCTTCGTCTCTTTGAACTCGACGTGCTTGCGCACTTTCGGGTCATATTTGCGGAAGCTCAGCTTCTCGGTCTGGGTGCGCGGATTCTTCTTGGTCACATAGAAGAAGCCCGTATCGGCGCTGCTGACGAGCTTGATCTTGACGGTTGCCGGCTTGGCCATCGCATTGTCCCGGATACAAAAGAGAAAGGCGGCTGTCCGCCGCCCATGTTGTTGCGCCAATGACGCAGCGCCCTGAAATTGTCAACCGAAGCGGTTGCACTCCAGGGGTCGTAACGGCACCTTAACAAGTCCGCGGCATCCTGTGACCAACAGGAGGACAGACGAATGGCAACCGACCAGCTCGCGCACATCAGGACGCAGGTCGGTTTGCGCGTCGCCGAAATCCGCGACGCCGGTCCCCGCCTTTCGCCTCTGGCACTCCACACGCGCATGGACGCAATTCGTCAGCTCGCCGCCGACCATGGCCTCGCCGCCCTCGAAAGCCTCGCCCGCCGCACTGCCCAGCTCGCGTTGCTGCCGGGACATCGGGTCACGATGAAGTCGTGCCTGGAGCATGTCGAGGAAGCATTCGACTGCCGCTCGGATCGCGACTGCACGGCGATGCTCGCAGCGCTCGCCGTCCGGCTTCACTAGGATTTCGACACTCTAGGGGTGTTCGTGCATTGAAGGCGCGATGCGCGCCTTCTCGCAGCTTCTCGACGATCTCGTCTACACGCGCTCGCGCAACACCAAGCTCAAACTGATCGGCGATTACCTTAGAGAAACGCCCGATCCCGACCGCGGCTATGGCCTCGCGGCGCTGACCGGCACGCTCGAACTTCCGCACGTCAAACCCGCCGCGATCCGCGGGCTGGTCGAGGAGCGCATCGATCCGGTGCTGTTCTTCATGAGCCGCGATTATGTCGGCGACACAGCGGAAACCGTCGCCTTGCTGTGGCCCACACCCCCCGGCGAGCCGGAAGTGGACGACGCCACGATCGGCATCGCCGACGCGATCGAGCGGTTGCGCGCCGCGTCGAAGCTCGACGCTCCGCGCGTGCTCGCCGCGATGCTCGACCATCTCGACGCCTCAGGCCGGTTCGCGATGCTCAAGCTGGCACTCGGCGGGCTTCGGGTTGGAATCAACGCGCGGCTGGCGAAGCAGGCGCTGGCTTCGGCCTTCGGGCTTGAGGTCGAAGCGGTCGAGGAAGTCTGGCATGGACTTCGCCCGCCGTTCGCCGAGCTGTTCGACTGGGCCGAAGGCCGCGCCGAGCAACCAGCGGCGCGAGACGTGCCGGTGTTCCGGCCGTTCATGCTCGCCCATCCGCTCGACACGGCCAAGGTATCGCTCGATGACTATGCCGCCGAGTGGAAGTGGGACGGCATTCGCGTCCAACTCGTCCACGCCGGCGGCAAGACCCGGCTCTACAGCCGTACGGGCGATGACATTTCGGGCAGTTTTCCGGACGTCGCCGAAGCCTTTCGCACCAAGGGTGTGCTCGACGGCGAACTCCTCGTTCGCGGCGAAGCGCAAGGTGTCGCCGATGTCCACGGCGGCGCCGCGGCCAGCTTCAACGCGCTCCAACAAAGGCTCGGCCGCAAGAACGTCAGCCAGAAGATGCTCGCCGACGCTCCGGCGTTCGTGCGGCTCTACGACATATTGTTCGACGGCGACGAGGACTTGCGCGACCTCGCCTGGGAGCAGCGGCGGTTGCGGCTCGAACGCTTCGTGCCACGGCTCGATCTGGAGCGATTCGACATCTCGCAAATGATTGAAGCCGAAAGCTTCAAAGAGCTCGAAGACCTCCGTTCCAATGCCCGCGACGTCGCGATCGAAGGGATCATGCTCAAGCGACGCGACAGCCCGTACGTCGCCGGCCGCCGCACCGGTTTGTGGTACAAATGGAAGCGCGATCCACTGACTGCCGATTGCGTTTTGATGTACGCCCAGCGCGGATCGGGCAAACGCTCGAGCTATTATTCCGACTATACATTCGGCTGCTGGAGTGAGGGCGGCGACCTGCTGCCCGTCGGCAAGGCTTATTTCGGCTTCACCGACGAGGAACTGAAATGGCTCGACCGGTGGATCCGCGGCCATACGGTCGAACGCTTCGGGCCGGTGCGCGAGGTCGAGAAGAGCCTAGTCCTCGAAGTCGCCTTCGATTCGATCCACACCAGCACGCGTCACAAGTCCGGGCTGGCGATGCGCTTTCCGCGCATCAGCCGCATACGGATCGACAAACCGGCGGCAGAGGCCGACCGGCTGGCGACGCTCCAGGCAATGGTCACTTGAAGCGCGCGTGAAGCGCGTTAAGCCTCGCTCCCTTACGGGAGAGGGGCTTCATGTTGAAATATCTGCTTGCCGGCGCCGCGGCGCTGACCGTCGCGACCGCGGCCAATGCCGAAACTTATGCGATCCAGGCCGGCCGACTGATCGTCGACGCCGCCCAGCCCGCGCGCGGCGCCTCGACTGTGATCGTCGAGAACGGCCGCGTCAGCCGGATCGACAGCGGCTTCACTGCTCCGGTCGGCGCGATCGTGGTCGACCAGCGCGGCCGGACCGTGATGCCCGGCCTGATCGACGTCCACGTCCACCTGACGCAGACCGCCGGAACGCCGTGGTACGCTTATTACACGCAGAAATATTCGGTGCCTTATGGAACGACGCTCGGGCTGACCCACGCGCTGGAGATGGCCCAGGGCGGGTTCACCACGGTGCGCGATCTCGGGGGTGACACCAGCTCGGTAACCGCGATCCGCGACGCGGTAGCTGAGGGACGCTTCCCCGGGCCGCGGATCAAAGTGTCCGGCGAGCCTTTGTCGATCATCGGGGGACATGCGGACTCAGCGACCGGCCTCCCGCCCGAGCTCGCCGAGGCCGTCAATGATGCGCATCTTAGCCCTGCGGTGTGCACTGGCGTGCAACAATGCCAGGAAGTGGTCCGCAAGCTGGGGGCGGCGGGCGTCGACCTGATCAAGATCATGGCTACCGGCGGTGTGCTCGATCCGGGCGCGATGGGGCTGGAGCAACATTTCACCGACGCCGAGATGAAGGGCATCGTCGACACGGCGCATGCGATGCGCCTCAAGGTTGCGGCGCATGCCCATGGTGCGCGGGGCATTCTCGCGGCGACCAACGCCGGGGTCGATTCGATCGAACATGGCACCTTCCTCGACGCCGCCGGCGCCCAGGCGATGAAGGCTCACGGCACCTATTATTCGGCGACGCTGATGGCGTTCAGCGGTGTGCAGGGGCTGATCGGCACCGGCAAGCTCGCGCCCGAATCCGAAGCCAAGGCGCAGCAGACGTTCGCGGTCTGGGGCAAGGGCCTCAACCTCGCGTATCGAACCGGCGTCAAAATCGCGCTCGGCACGGATTCTGCCGTCGCCCCGCACAAGGATGCGGCCAAGGAGCTCGGCCTGATGGTCAGCAAGGGCGGAATGACCCCGCGCGACGCCTTGATCGCCGCGACCAAGGGCGGGGCCGACCTGCTCGACCTGTCGAACGAGACCGGGACCCTCGATCCCGGCAAGTCGGCCGACCTGATTGCAGTCGAGGGAGACCCGTTGGTCGATCCGGCCGCGGTGACCCACGTCGATTATGTCATGGTCCGGGGCAAAGTGATCCCGATGAAAGGCGCCCAATGACTCGCACGTCCCTTTTCGCGCTTGCTCTGGCGCTCAGCAGCGCCCCCGCTGTCGCGCAGAACACCCCGGCCGGTGACGCTCCGTCGAAGGAGGCTAAGGCCGAGGCGGCCAAGCCCAATCCCGACCAGGTCAAGGCCAGCGTCGAGGAAGATGCTCAGCCGGTGAAACGATCGATCTCGCTGCGCGGACGGACGCTGGCCTACACCGTGACGCCCGGTCACCTGACGGTCCGCAACGCCGACGGCGAACCCACCGCGAGCATGTTCTACACCGCCTACACGGCGCCATCGGCCCGGCGGCCGCGGCCCGTGACCTTCCTGTTCAACGGCGGACCGGGCTCGTCGACCATGTGGCTGCACATGGGGTCGTTCGGGCCGATCAAGGTCGACGCGTCGAACCCCGAGACCATCGCCGGGCCGCCGTTCCGCTATGGTCCGAATCCCGACACGTTGCTCGACGTCAGCGACCTGGTGTTCATCGATGCGCCGACGACCGGCCTGTCGCGCGCCTTGGGCAAGGCCGAGCCGAAGGATTTCTTCGGGGTCGACAAGGACCTCGACGTTTTCACCCGGACCATCCAGCGCTATTTGACCAAATACGGCCGGTGGAATTCGCCCAAGTTCATCATCGGCGAGAGCTACGGGACGACGCGCGCGGCCGGCCTTTCGCAGCGGCTGCTCGACCAGGGCGTCCAGCTCAACGGCATCGCGTTCGTCTCGACGGTGTTCAACTTCGCCGACTTCCAGGGCGACCAGTCATTCGTGAATTTCTTCCCGACCCTGGCGGCCAACGCCTGGTACCACGGCAAGATCGATCCCAAGCCCGATCTCCGGCAGTTCCTCGCCGAGGCGAGCGCCTTTGCCAGCGGGCCCTACGCATCGGCGCTCGAACGCGGCAATGCGCTCACCGTTGAAGAGCGACAGTCGATCGCCCAGCAGATGGCGCGCTTCCTCGCGATTTCTCCCGACTATATCCTGAAATCGAACCTCCGCGTCACCGACGACCGTTATCGCCGCGAGCTGCTGCGCGACCGCCATCAGATCATCGGGCGAATCGATTCGCGCTATGTCGGGACCGAGGCCGACGATGCCGGCGCGGGAACGAGCTACGATCCGCAGGCGAGCGCCATCACCGGCGCGTTCGTCGGGGCCCTCAACGACTATTTGTACCGCGATCTCGGCTATAATTCGCCACTGACCTACCGGCCCAACAATTATGCCGCGGTCTACGACGGTCCCGACGGCTGGAATTTCCAGCACAAGAGTCCCGATGGCGACCAGTTGATGGCCGATACCAGCGTCGATCTGGCCAATGCGATGCGGCAGAACCCGCGGATGAAGGTGATGTCGGTCAACGGTTATTACGATCTGGCGACGCCGTTCCATGGCGCCGATTATGAGTTCGGGCATCTCGCGCTCGAACCGCAGCTCCAGGCGAACATCCGCTATTCATATTATGAGGCGGGGCACATGATGTACATCGACCCGGCCTCGGCGCGGCAACTCAAGGCCGATCTCGCGGCCTTCTACGCCGCCGCGATGTGACATACGAAAACGCCCGCCCGGCAGAACCGGACGGGCGTTTCGCCTGCCCCCTTTGAAATCAGTCCGGCGCGCGCTGGCTGAGATTCACAGCGGCATATTTGCCGCGGCGATCGACCTCGATCTCGAACTCAAGCCGATCACCCTCGTTGAGCGTCGGGATCCCGGCGCGCTCGACGGCCGAGATGTGGACGAACGCGTCAGGCTGGCCGTCATCGCGTTGAATGAAGCCGAAGCCCTTCATCGCGTTGAAGAATTTAACCGTGCCGGTGGCCTTCTCGCCGGTTAACTGCCGCTCCGGGGCGCGCTCGGCGCGCTCGACTGCGATCGGCTCGCCTTCGATCCGAAGATTGGTCGCCGAAATCCGCCCGCCGCGATCGACAAGCGTGAACTCCAGCGGCTGTCCATCGGCGAGATCGGTCAGGCCGGCCTGCTCGACCGCGGAGATGTGAACGAACACATCCTCACCGCCGTCGTCGCGGACGACAAAGCCGAAGCCCTTTTGCGGATTGAAGAATTTGACGATGCCTTTGCCTTCGCCGACGACCTGCGGGGGCATTCCGCCACCGCCACCGCCGCCGCCGCCGCGAAAGCCGCCGCCACCGCCGCCGCCGCCGCCGCGGAATCCACCGCCGCCGCCGGGACGGTCGCCGAAGCCCCCGCCGCCGCCGCCGAAGCCGCCACGATCACCATAGCCGCCACGATTTCCGCCGCCGCCGCCGAAGCCGCCGCGTTCCTGGAACCCGCCTTGGTCGCTGTGATTCTCTTCGAAGAAACCGTCGCGCTTATCCCGACCGCGTCCGCCGCGGTCGCCCTTGCGCCCTTTATCGAAACCCATGCCCGTCCAAACTTCCGTATGCCCACAAACAGTTAGAACCGAAGCGCTGGGCCCCAAAACGCCTTCGGACAGTGCGTTTCCCACTGACGCACCGCGCGGGGCCTTACATGAAAAATATGGGCTTCTCTAGTGATTCCATCGCGCTGGGCTGGCATGGGTGGCGGACGCCGGACTAAAGCGGCGGTCAGGCTCCACTTTAGGAACTTCGAATGGCGATCCATTTTCACGAGGAAGATCTGGGCGGCGACGTTTGCTTTGCGGACGGCCCGATCGCGGTGGATACCGAAGCCATGGGCCTCATCGCCGGGCGCGATCGTTTGTGTGTCGTGCAATTGTCCGACGGCAAAGGCGATGAACACCTCGTCCGCTTCAAACGCGGCAGTGATTATTCGGCGCCCAACCTCAAGGCGCTGCTGGGCGATCTCAATCGTCTGAAACTCTATCATTTCGCGCGGTTCGACGTCGGCATGATCCATGCTTACCTCGGGATCCTGGCCGCTCCACTCTACTGCACGCGGACCGCATCGCGGCTGGTGCGGACCTACACCGACCGCCACGGACTCAAGGATCTGGTCAAGGAGCTGCTCAACATCGACCTGTCGAAGGCTCAACAAACCAGCGACTGGGGCGCCGACGAACTGTCCGACGCCCAGCGCGAATATGCGGCCAGCGACGTCCGCTATCTTCATGCGCTCAAGGCTAAACTCGACGAGCGTCTGGCGCGCGAGGATCGGGCAGCGTTGGTTCAGGCCTGCTTCGATTTTCTTCCAGCGCGGGCCCTCCTCGATATCGCCGGCTGGGCCGAGCAGGATATTTTCGCGCATGACGGCTAAGCAGAATTGTGTCTGAGGCTGCCGTCCGGGAACGCGCGGTCAAGCAGCGCTGGGCGGTCCCGGGCAGCGCCCATGACAAGATCGTCCGCTGGTCGAAAATCATCCTGCCGAGCGCGGTCGGGGCGTTGATCGCCATCCTCGCGCTCGCGCCGCTCGACAAGGAAGGCGACGTCAGTTTCATCCTCGACAAGAAGAAGGTCGAAAACGCGCCCGAGCGGATGCGGGTCGAAACCGCCCGCTACGTCGGCGCCGACAACAAGGGCCAGAAGTTTTCGATGACCGCCCAAAGCGCGATCCAGCGCACTTCCGAAGTCCCGATCGTCGATATCGAGGGGATGTTCGCGCAGCTCGCCCTGGACAACGGGCCGGTGATGATCGCTGCCAACCAGGGCCGCTACGACCTCGATACGCAAAAAGTCGCGGTGAACGGGCCGGTGCGGGTGCTCGGGCCCGACGGTTACCGGCTCGAGACTCGCGACGTGACGGTCGACTTGAAGGCCCGGCAGGTCTCCAGTTCGGGGCCGATCGCGGGGCGGATGCGCCTCGGTAACTTCCAGGCGAACCGCCTGCGCGCCGATCTCGGCGAGCGCAAAGTTGTCCTCGATGGCGGTGCTCGCTTGAAAATCGTGCAAGGGGCGGTCAGATGATGGCCATGCGCAGTTTCGGCATCATCCTTGCATCCGCGCTACTCAGCGGCACAGCCGTGGCCGCAACCGCCGCGCTGGCGCAGCAAAAGCAGGGACCGGTATCGGCGCTGAAGGGCCACAACAGCGATGCGCCGGTCGACGTCACTGCCGACCGCATCGAGGTCCAGGACCGCGCCGACCGCGCGATGTTTGCCGGTAACGTTCACGTCAAACAGGCCGAACTGTCGCTCGACACCGAGCGGCTGACCGTCGCCTACACGAATGGCAACGGGGTGCAGATCCAGCGCCTCGACGCCGCCGGAGGAGTCGTGGTTCGTAGCCCGTCGGAAACCGCCAAGGGCGACTTCGGAATCTACGACCTCGACCGCAAACTGATCACCTTGATCGGGGCGGTCCAGCTCAATCGCGGAGAGAATCAGATCAATGGATCGCGGCTGGTGATCGACCTCGATTCAGGCCGCGCCGTGGTCGACGGCGGGCCGCCGGGCGTGCACCAGACCGGCGGCCGGGTCACGGGCCACTTCACGGTGCCGCAGAAAAAGCAGCAACAGTAGAGCGGCATGAACGAAGCCGCGACCCAAGTACGTCCGGCGGTAGAGGCGCGGCGGACCGAGGGCGGACTGGAAGTCCGCTCGATCGCCAAGGCTTACGATCGCCGCGCGGTGCTCCATGACGTCTCGCTCGAAGTCCATCGCGGCGAGGTGGTTGGGCTGCTCGGCCCCAATGGCGCGGGCAAGACCACCTGCTTTTATTCGGTCATGGGCCTGGTCAGACCCGATAGCGGCCGGATTTTTCTCGACGGCCAGGACATCACCGATTTGCCGATGTACCGGCGCGCGATCCTCGGCCTTGGTTATTTGCCGCAGGAAACCTCGATTTTCCGCGGCATGACCGTCGAACAGAATATCATGGCGGTGCTCGAAGTATCCGAGCCCGATCCCCACGCGAGGCGCGAGCGGCTCGAGCTGTTGCTCGGCGAGTTCGGCATCACCCATCTTCGCGACGCCGCGGCCATGGCCCTGTCGGGGGGCGAGCGGCGGCGCTGCGAGATCGCCCGTTCACTTGCCGCCGAGCCTTCGATCATGCTGCTCGACGAGCCGTTCGCGGGCATCGATCCGATCTCCATCGCCGACATCCGCGAGCTCGTGCGCGAGCTCAAGAAGCGCGACATCGGCGTTCTCATCACCGACCATAATGTGCGCGAGACGCTCGACATCGTCGATCGTGCCTGCATTATCTACGACGGTCAGGTGTTGTTTGCAGGGACACCCGAAGCGTTAGTCGCCGACCAGGAGGTCCGGCGCCTCTACCTCGGCGAAAGCTTCGCACTGTAGCGGGTCCGGTCGTGGGACTCGGGCCAAGCTTAAGCATCCGCCAAAGCCAGTCGCTGGTGCTGACGCCCCAGCTGACCCAGGCGATCAAGCTGCTGCAGCTGAGCAACCTGGAGCTCGACGCGTTCATTGCCGAGGAGCTGTCGAAAAACCCGCTGCTCGAAGCCCGCTCCGACGACGAGGGCGAGGCCCCGGCCGCCGCCGTATCGGACGACTCGGATTACGACAGCAATGAAGCTCCCGACGACCCGGGCGCCGACGATCTGATTTCGGCGCAAGCCGAGGACGACCGCCCACTCGACCTCGATCTGACGGCCGCGGCGCTCGAGACCGATAGTTTTTCCGATGTCGCCACGTCGAGCGGCGGCGGCGAGGAGGCGTTCGACTTCGACCGGCTCGAATATTCCGCCGGGTCCCTCGCCGAGCATTTGCACGACCAACTCCACGGCTATTCGGGCGTGGAAGGCGAGGTCGCGCGGGTGATCGCCGAGATGCTCGACGAGACGGGCTATCTGACCGTCCCGCTGAGCGACGTGGCCGAGGTGACGGGCGCGCCGCTTGCCGTGGTCGAGAATGCTCTGGCCATCGTCCACGGACTCGAGCCCCCCGGGATCGGAGCGCGCTCGCTCGCCGAATGCCTCGCGCTGCAGGCCAAGGCCGCCGATCGTTACGACCCGGCGATGGCGCGCCTGATCGACAATCTCGAACTGTTGTCGAAAGGCCGGACGACCGACCTCAAGCGGATCTGCGCGGTCGACGACGAGGATCTCGCCGACATGATCCGCGAACTGCGCGCCTACGATCCCAAGCCCGGCTGTCAATTTTCCAAATCCGCCGCCGAGGACGTCACCCCCGACGTGTTCGTGCGCCAGCTGCGCAACGGCTTCGCGGTCGAGTTGAACCAGGCGACCCTGCCGCGGCTGCTGGTCAACCGCCGCTACTATCAGGAGCTCAAGACCGGGCCGCAGGACAAGAGCTCGCGCGCCTGGCTGAGCGAATGCCTGGCCAGCGCCAACTGGCTGGTCAAGGCGCTCGACCAGCGGGCGCGGACGATCGTCAAGGTCGTGTCGGAGATCGTCAAGCACCAGGGCGGCTTCTTCGAACGCGGCGTTTCGGCGATGAAGCCGCTGACCCTGCGCGAGGTCGCCGAAGCGATCGAAATGCACGAATCGACCGTCAGCCGCGTGACCTCGAACAAATATCTGCTGTGCGACCGCGGCCTTTACGAGCTCAAATATTTCTTCGGCTCCGGCGTCTCGAGCGACAACGGCGACGGCGCCGCGGCCGAGGCGGTGAAGGCAGCGATCCGCGACATCATCCAAGCCGAGACCGAAATCCTCAGCGACGACACGATCGCGACCATTCTCAAGGACAAGGGGTTCGACGTCGCTCGCCGCACGGTCGTCAAATATCGCGAGGCGATGAACATCGGATCGTCGATCCAGCGCCGGCGGCAGCGCAAGATCTCCGGAATAGGTAAGCCAAAGTGATCTAGGCGCTCAGCCTCGCCCAGATCGGCAGATGGTCTGACGCGCGCCTCGCCGCCGGGCTCATGTGGACCCCAGCGGCCTCGATATTGAGATCCTTGTGAACGATGATTCGGTCAAGCGCCGCGACCGGGTGACGGGCATGAAAACTGGGGCCGGTCGGCGCGACGTGAAACTCGGGCTCGAAATCCGCGAGGCAGCTGGCGGCCGTCCGCCATTCATTGGTGTCGCCCATCAGCACCGTCGGCATTTTCTGCGGCCGCGCCGCGATCGCATCGAGGATCGAGCGCACCTGCCGCCGCCGCCACAGGCCCGACAGGTCGAGGTGCATGCCGACCACTCGCACCGGCTGATCGCCGATCAGCAGCTCGGCCATTACCGCCCCGCGCGGCTCGAGCGTGGGCAGATCGAGCGCCGCGCAATCGAGCACGCCGATGTGGCGCTTCACCAGCAGGGCATTGCCGTGCCAGCCGATGTTGCGCGTGCTGACCTTGAACAATTTCTCGGCATGCTTGCGCGCCATCTCGAGCGGCCGTTTGTGGCGCACCCCGAGGTGCACCGGCACGTACATGCCATGGCTGTCGATGAGCTCGTGCGGCACCGCCGATCCGCGCCCGCCGAAGCGTTTGTCGGCTTCCTGCAGCGCAACCACGTCGGCGTCGATCTGATGCAGCACGTCGAGGATACGCTGCGGGTCCCGACGCCGGTCGAGCCCGATCGCCTTGCGCATGTTGTAGCTGGCGACGGTGATTGAGGGGGAGACGCTCACTCCCCCGCCAATAGCCGTAAGATGCGAAAGGTTCCTAGACGTCGAGGTTGGCGACGTTGAGCGCGTTGTCCTGGATGAACTCGCGGCGCGGTTCGACCACGTCGCCCATCAGCCGCGTGAAAATCTCGTCCGCGACATCGGCCTGCGCGACTTCGACCCTCAGCAGCGAGCGGTTGGCCGGGTCGAGCGTTGTTTCCCACAATTGCTCGGCGTTCATTTCGCCGAGGCCCTTGTAGCGCTGGATCGAGAGGCCCTTGCGGCCCGCCGCGAGGACCGCGTCGAGCAGCTCTGATGGCCGGGTGACCGGAACCGGCTTGCCCTTGGTCTCGGCTTCGCTCGCCTGCTCGTCGGCATCTTCGCCTTCGGCTTCAACCGGTTCGGGCTTGGGCTCCTCCGCCGCGGCGCCCTTCTTGAGCGTGCGCAGCGTCGACGGCTTGGAATAAGCCGCGGCCTGTTCCTTGGCGAGCGTATCGAGCTTGCGCGCTTCGGCCGAAACCAGGAAGCTCGGTTCGATCACATGAGCGTCCGTTACTCCGCGCCACAGGCGCTTGAGCAGATAGCCACCCTCGGCCGCGACTTCGCCCGACCACTCGGCCTCCGTGTCGGCCGCGCCGAGCCATTCGGCGACCCTGGAAATCGCCTTCGCCCGCCCGTCCTTGTCGAGAGTCGGTTTGAGCCCGCCGTTGATCGCCAGTGCTTCGATCAGCGCCGCATCATATTTGCGCGGCGCATAGCGCATCAACGTGCGCATCCGACGGGCATGGTCGACCAGGGTCTTCAGATCCTGGCCGCTGCGCTGACCCTCGGGCGCATCGAGGACCAGGCCCTCGAGCCCGGCTTCCTCGAGATAATCGTCGAGGGCAGCGTCGTCCTTCACATAGACTTCGGAGCGGCCGCGGCTGACCTTGTACAGCGGCGGCTGGGCGATGAAGAGGTGCCCGCCCTCGATCAGCTGCGGCATCTGACGATAAAAAAATGTCAGCAGCAAAGTGCGGATATGGGCGCCGTCGACGTCGGCGTCCGTCATGATCACGATCTTATGGTAGCGCAGCTTCTCGAGATCGAACTCTTCCGCGCCGATCGATGTGCCGAGGGCCTGGATCAAGGTCCCAATCTCCTTCGATCCGAGCATCCGGTCGAAGCGCGCGCGCTCGACGTTGAGGATCTTGCCCTTGAGCGGGAGGATCGCCTGGTTGTGGCGGTTGCGGCCCTGTTTGGCCGAACCGCCGGCGCTGTCGCCCTCAACCAGGAACAGTTCGCTGAGCGCCGGGTCGCGCTCCTGGCAATCGGCCAGCTTGCCCGGCAGCGAGGCGATGCCCATCACCGACTTGCGGCTCGCTTCGCGGGCCTTGCGCGCGGCCTCGCGCGCCGCGGCGGCGTCGATCGTCTTCTGGATGATCGAGCGCGCATTGGCCGGATTTTCCTCGAGCCACTCGCTCATCTTGTCGCTCATTAGGCTTTCGAGCGGCTGGCGGACTTCGGAGCTGACCAGCTTGTCCTTGGTCTGCGAGCTGAACTTTGGATCGGGCAGCTTGACCGACACGATCGCCGTCAGCCCCTCGCGCATGTCCTCGCCGGTCAGCGTGACCTTTTCCTTTTTTAGCATCCCCGATTTGTCGGCGTAATTGTTGATCGTCCGGGTCAGCGCGGCGCGGAATGCGGCCATGTGGGTGCCGCCGTCGCGCTGGGGAATGTTGTTGGTGAACGGCAGGACGTTCTCGTAATAGGAATCATTCCATTCGAGCGCGACGTCGATGCCGATGCCGTCGCGGACCGCTGAAATCGTGATAGGCTCGGGGAACAGCGGGGTCTTGGCGCGGTCGAGATATTTGACGAACGCCCCGATCCCGCCTTCGTAATAGAGTTCGTGCTCGACCCGCTCCTCATGCCGCGCGTCAGCGAGGATCAGCCGCACGCCCGAATTGAGGAACGCGAGCTCGCGATAGCGATGCTCGAGCTCGTCGAAATCGAATTCGGTGATCTTGAAGGTCGCGGGGCTCGGCAGGAAGGTGACCTTCGTGCCTTTCTTGCCGTCAGGCGCCTGGCCGACGATCTTGAGCGGCGCTTCGGCGTCACCGTTGCGGAAGCGCATGAAATGCTCTTCACCGTCGCGCCAGATGGTCAGGTCGAGCCATTCGCTGAGCGCGTTGACGACGCTCACGCCGACCCCGTGGAGGCCGCCGGAGACTTTGTACGCGTTGTCGTCGGACGTGTTCTCGAATTTCCCGCCGGCGTGGAGCTGGGTCATGATGACCTCGGCCGCCGACACGCCTTCACCTTCGTGGATCCCGGTCGGTATGCCGCGGCCATTATCCTCGACCGTGACCGATCCATCAGGGTTCAGCTGGATGAGAATACGGTCGCAATGGCCGGCCAGTGCCTCGTCGATCGCATTGTCGGAGACTTCGAACACCATGTGGTGAAGACCCGACCCGTCGTCGGTATCGCCGATGTACATGCCGGGGCGTTTGCGCACCGCATCGAGGCCTTTGAGGACCTTGATGCTCTCGGCGCCATATTCATTCTGATTGGGGTCGATTGCCATAGTCCAGATATAGGGATTTGCGGCGCAAAGTCACGCGCGCGCGTACGCACGCGCGAAGGCTTGGAGCACGCGCGAAGGCCCGGAAGCCCTCGCGCGTGAAGTTCAATTAACCGCGGGCTTGGGCGGGACGTCCGCCACCGCCGCCGCCACGACGGCGATTGCCGCCGAACCGGCCCGACGGACGCGCGCCTTCCGGCCGGGCGCCTTGTGGCCGGGCACCTTGAGGACGAGCGCCTTGAGGACGAGCGCCTTCTGGCCGAGCGGCCTCGCCGCGGTGCGCCGGATGGCGGTTCGGCGTGTGGGCGCGCTGCGGGCGCTGCTGGCGGTATTGGGGACGATGCTCTTCGCGCGGAGCCGGGGCCGGACGCAACGCCTTGAACGCCTGGAGCGCGGCGGCAAAGTCGTTCGGCAGCGGGTCGACGGTCAGCTTCTGGCGGGTGGTCCGCTCGATATCGCGCAGATTGCCGCGCTCTTCACTGGAGCAGAACGCAATCGCGATCCCGGTGGCGCCGGCGCGCGCAGTACGACCGATGCGGTGGACATATTGCTCAGGCACGTCGGGCAGGTCGAAATTGACGACGTGGCTGACGCCCGGAATGTCGATCCCACGCGCCGCGATGTCGGTCGCCACCAGCACTTTGACCTGGCCCGACTTGAAGGCTGCAATCGCGCGCTCGCGCTGCGGCTGCGACTTGTTGCCGTGGATCGCATTGGCGTCGATGCCGGCCGCGATCAGCCAACGGACGATCTTGTCCGCGCCATGCTTGGTCCGGCTGAACACCAGCGCCCGCTCGATCTCGTTGGTTTTGAGAAATTGGGTGAGCAGCGCGGCCTTTTCGACCTGGTTGACCATGGTCACCGACTGCACGACCCGTTCGACAGTCGTTGCCGCCGGAGCCACCGAAACTTCGGCCGGGTTGGTGAGATAGCGGTCCGCGAGTTCCTTGATCGCGCGCGGCATGGTGGCCGAGAAGAACAGGGTCTGGCGCTTGGCCGGAACCAGCGCGACGATCCGCTTCAGCGCATGGATGAAGCCGAGGTCGAGCATCTGGTCGGCCTCGTCGAGCACCAGCACTTCGAGTTCGCGCAAGGACAGCGCGCGCTGATCGACGAGGTCGAGCAGGCGGCCGGGCGTCGCGACCAGGACGTCGAGCCCGCGCGACACTTCGCGCACGCTCTTGTGATTGGACACGCCGCCGAACACCGCGCCGACCGACAGCTTCATGAAGCGGCCGTAGGTGCGCGCGCTGGCCGCGATCTGGGCCGCGAGCTCGCGCGTTGGCGCCAACACCAGCATGCGGATCTGGCCGGGCTTGAGATAAGTGCGATTGGCCGCCAACCGGTCGAGCGTCGGCAGCACGAACGCCGCCGTCTTGCCAGTGCCGGTCTGAGCGATGCCGAGCAGGTCGCGACCGGTCAGAACGGTCGGGATCGCCTGGCGCTGGATCGGCGTCGGGGTCTGATATTTAGCGTGCGCAAGCGCATCGAGAACGGGCTGCGAGAGCCCGAGGGTAGCAAAAGTCAAAATGAATACCTTGATATGCCGGGACGCGCGCAGAAGCGCGCGTCGGCGGCGGGGAAATTACACCCCCGCGTGAATTGGGATGACTGTGGAGAGACGCGGGCTCGGTCTTGAAGGCCGATCACGCCGCTTGAAAAAGCGTCTCTTGTTGCAGTGCAATATAGAGCGTTCCCTAAGAAAGTCCACCTTCGCGTCAGGCAGGGCGGATTTGACCGGCCTCGACATGGAAGCGTCTTGCCTGCGAAATCCCGTCGAACAGCCCTGCTTCGGTCGCCGTCATCCACACCTGCCCACGACCCGATAACCGTTCGAACAACGCCGCGCGCCGCCGCGGATCGAGGTGCGCGGCGACCTCGTCGAGCAGCAGGATCGGCGGCTCGCCGCGGCGCTCGGCAACCAGCTCGGCATGGGCCAGAATGAGGCCAAGCAGCAGGGCCTTCTGCTCCCCTGTCGACGACCGCGCCGCCGGCATCGCCTTGGTGCGGTGCGATACAGCGAGATCCTGGCGGTGCGGGCCCTGGGTCGCGCGGCCCGCGGCCGCGTCGCGCGAACGGTTGGCCTTGAGAGCCGGCGCAAGATCGCCTTGCTCCCAGCCTTCGAGGGCGATCGCGGCGCGTGCGAACTGATCGTCCGGAACCTGGTCGAGCCGCTGGTCGAGCGCCGCCACGGTCCGTGCCCGGGCATCGGCGATGGCCGCGCCATGTTCGGCCATCGCCAGTTCGAGCGAGGACACCCAAGCGTCGTCCCAGCCATCGTCGGCAAGCAGCTTGTTGCGCGCCCGCATCGCCGCTTCGTAGCGCGCCGCGTGATGCGCGTGCCCGGGCTCAAGCGCCAGCACCAGCCGGTCGAGGAACCGCCGGCGGTCGCCGGTCGCGCCCATGAACAAGCGGTCCATCGCCGGGGTCAGCCACAATACCGACAGCCATTCGCTAAGCGAATTGACCGATGCCGGCGCGCCGTTGATCCGGACCTGGCGCCGTTCGGGCGCGGTGGCGAGCGTGCCGGTTCCGATCTCGACCTCGCCGAGCTTGGCAGCGACCGCAAAACCGCCCCCGCCGCCAATGCGCGCCATCTCCGAGAGTGCCGCGCCGCGCAGGCCACGCCCGGGGCTCAGCAGCGACACAGCCTCGAGGACATTGGTCTTGCCCGCACCATTCTCGCCCGACAGCAGGACGAAGCCCGGACCCGGCTCGATCGTCGCCGCGGTATAAGATCGAAAATCGGTGAGGGTCAGGCGCGAAACGGGCACTGACGCGGTCTAGCCTTTATTGTTCGCGCCGGTCGATGACTTCGTAATGCGCGGCGCGTTCGTCAAACCGCTTGAGTACCGCCCGCGCGGCGTCGGGCACGTGGCTGACGGCATAATCCTCGCCGACGAACGCCTTGATCGCCTCAAGACTGTCGAACCACATCAGCGTCTGAAACTCGACTTCATCGCCGGCATCGCGGCGCATCAGGTCGATGTGGCGAAAGCCCGGGATGTGCCGAGCCTCGATGCCCGGAATTACCTGCCCACGGACGACGCGTTCATAAGCATCGGCATCCCTGGGCGTGGTCCAGCCGCGCCAAACGCGGCAGATCATCACACGCGCATCGGCATCAGCACATAAAGCGCGTTCGACTTGTCATTCTCGCGCAGCAGGGTCGGCGCCGCGGCGTCAGCGAGGTGAACCTCGACCGTGTCGCCATCGATCTCGCCCAGAATGTCGAGCAGATAGCGGGCGTTGAAGCCGATCTCGAGCCCGTCCGAACCGTAATCGGCGGGAATTTCCTCGGTCGCGACGCCATTCTCGGGCGACGTCACCGACAGCGTAATCTTGTCGCGGTCGACGCTCATCTTGACCGCGCGGGTCTTTTCGCTGGCAATGGTCGAGACGCGGTCGACGCCGGCCGAGAAGCTCTTCGGATCGAGCTTCAGAAGCTTGTCGTTCGCGGTCGGGATCACCCGGTTGTAATCGGGGAAGGTGCCGTCGATCAGCTTGCTGGTGAGGACCGCGCTGCCGAGGCCGAAGCGGATCTTGGTCGGCGACAGCGAGACTTCGACCGTGCCTTCGACTTCTTCAAGCAGGCGATAGAGCTCAGCGACCGCTTTGCGCGGCACGATGACGTCGGGCATGCCGTCGGCGCCGTCGGGCTTGGCGACAGTGACCCGCGCGAGACGGTGCCCGTCGGTCGCCGCGGCGCGCAGCTGATCGTCGACCAGATGAAGGAAGATCCCCATCAGATAGTAGCGCGTTTCCTCGGTCGAGATTGCGAAACGGGTCTTTTCGATGATCTGGCGGAGAGTCGCCGCGGGAAGCTCGAAACGGGTCGGCAACTCGCCCTCGGCAATCACCGGGAAATCATCGCGCGGCAGGGTCGACAGGCTGAACCGCGAACGCCCGGCGTTGACCTGCATCTTGCCTTCGGCCGCCGAAAGCTCGACCTGGCTGCCCTCGGGCAGCTTGCGAATAATGTCGAACAAGGTGTGGGCCGAGAGCGTGGTCGCGCCGGCCTGCGTGACATTCGCCGGCACGCTTTCGTCGACCTGCAGATCGAGGTCGGTGGCCATGAGGCGGATCGACCCGTCGTCGCGCGCCTCGATCAGCACGTTCGAGAGGATCGGGATGGTATTCCTGC
This sequence comes from Sphingomicrobium sp., assembly GCA_035261225.1. Classification (GTDB taxonomy): domain Bacteria; phylum Pseudomonadota; class Alphaproteobacteria; order Sphingomonadales; family Sphingomonadaceae; genus Sphingomicrobium. Next base: position 7,848 of record DATFUB010000148.1, on the reverse strand, counting down.
GCTCCACGACCGATTGGACATGGCCGAGGCTCTTCAAGAGTGTCGCCCGCTCAATCGTCGCTTTCATGTGCCGTTCGCCCCATCAGACCACGCGTTCGAGGCCGTTATAGCGAGCCTTCGCGCGCGCGGAAGGGGCGAATAGAGCTAGTCGGTTACTGACCGGCCTTGGTCGGCGCGGCAGCTCCCGGCTTGGCTGGCATCAATACCGCATCGACATGGTGGACGACGCCGTTGGAAAAGCTGTCGTCTGCCTTGGTGATCGTGGCTTTGCCGCCTTTGGCGTCGGTCAGGACGATCTTGTCGCCATCCTTGGCCGCAGTCAGCGTGCCGCCGCCCATGGTCGCCAGCACCATCTTACCCTTGCCCTTGTCGATCGCCTTGTCGATGTCGGCGGCCATCACCGTGCCGGGCAGGATGAGGTTGGTCAGAATGCCGGTCAGCTGTCCTCGATTTTCGGGTTTATTGTCGAACGTCCCAGCCGGCGCCTTGGCGAACGCCGCGTCGTCGGGAACGATCACCGTATAGGGCCCGGCGCCGGCCAGCGTCTGGTCTAGCCCCGCGGCCTTGGCCGCCGCCATGAATCGCGCATCCTGGGTGAGCCCGGCGGCGATGGTCTTGGACCCGGCGGCCTTCTGGGCTTCGGGGGTTTGCGCGTTGGTGCGGTTGTCGGCCGCCTTGTTGCAACCGCCGGCGGCGAGCACGGCCGCCGCTAGGCCAAGCTTAAGCATCTGGGTCTTCATGACCTTCTCCTCGCTGTTCAATGAATTGGCCCGGCAAACGCTCACCGGGCCAATCGCGATCCATTCGTGACCAAGATTTAAGTCAGGATCGATGCCACCAATGCCGTCACCAGCATGGTCGTCGGATCGACCCGATAGATGCCGCCGTTGCTGTAACGGTACCAGGCATCCGGGGTGTCGTAATAGGTCGCGCGATAGTCGTACGGCACGTTGTACGCGTCGTAGCCGTACGGCAGCGGCTGACCGACCGAGAAGCCCGGCGACAGCAACGCCGCGACCGACGTGATCATGCTGCTCGACGGATCATATTGGTAGATGGCGCCCGGCGCGTACCAATAGCCGTAATCCGACGTATCGTAGTACATGTCCCGATACTGGTACGGCACGTTGTAATAGCCATCGCCCGTCGGCAGCAGCTGCCCGACGCCGTAGCCGCCGGCATAAAGCGGAATCACGTCCTCGACGAAGCCGTTCGCGCAATCCAGCTGGTAGACCACGCCATTGACGTAGCGGTTACAGCTGTACGGCGAATCCGGATAGAAGCTGTTGAAGCCGTAATAGTTCGGCACGTAGCTGTTCATGTATGACGACGGGAAATAACTCCCGGGAGAATAGCCGCCACCGAACGCCAGCGGCAGCAGCGCCGAGATCAGCTGATCGCCCCGATCGACCCGGTACAAATAGCCGTCGCCGTAGCGATAGAAGTAATCGTTCGTGTCCGGGTACAAGTAGCGCGCCGACAGCGGCACCGCACTCAGCGTCGCGAACCGCCCGGCGTCCGACAATCGGCTGCCAAGCAACTTCGCCGCCTGGCCCGGAGGCATGCAGCCCTTGGACGCGAGGCCCGGCGGACACCCGCCGACGCCGTAACCGACGGCATCGCGGCCATCGAGCCGCGCGAAGCGGCCCGCCCGGACATCGTCGCGGGTAATGATCCGGTCGTGGAATCCGCCTTCGACCCGGTTGGGCCGAAGCTGATCGCGAACCGCGACGCGTTCCTCGCCATTCATGATGCGGCTGGCGCGCGGCTGCTGGCGCTCCGCGACTCGGTTCGGGCCGATTTGGCGGCGCTCGATGTTTCGCGCCTGCTGGCGCTCGACTCGGTTCGTGCGACGTTCCGCGATCGTTGGCCGCACAGCACGGACATGGCCCCGTTCGACTTGAGCGTTGCGGCCGTGCTGAAGCGTGGCGAACCGTTGCGCGGAGCCGCGCTCGAAGCGCGGAGCCGCCGAGCGGCGCTCAACGCCGCGCATCTCGAAGCCGCCGCCGCGCGACGCGCGCTGCACCTGCATGCGCTGGCCGCCGCCGCGATTCTCGGCACGGAAAGCGCTTCCGCCTCCACCGCCGCGCGGAGCGCGTTGAACTTGCATGCGCTGGCCGCCGCCCCTCGCCTCGGCATTGCCGCCGCCACGCGGAGCGGTTGCGGCGCGATCGCCGCTATTTCCACCGCCATGCTCGCCGGGCCTGGCGCTCGCCGGCATCGCAATCGCCAAAGCGGCGACGCCAGTGGCAAGAAACAGCCTGGTCATGCTAAATCTCCTTCCCAATTGCCGTTCCAACGGGCCGCGCGGCCGCACGTTCCACCGCTGGCCGAACCGTGCAGCCATTCCGGCGCACTGGTCTGAACCTGGGGATTTCTTTATTGTTCAGATAGTTAGATTTGGGTCAGCAGGCCCAAAAGGCGCTCGACGTCGCTGTCGTCCTGATAAATTCCGAATCCGACCCGAAGGACGTCCCCGCGAACATCGGTCAGACAGTCGCGGGCTTGGAGCTCGGCGTACCAGTGCTGAGCGTCCGCGCTGCGGAAGGCCAGAAACCGCGCATGCGGATCGGTTCCCAGCGAATTGAGCAGCTCGGCGTCGGCCAGTACCGTCTCGCTCAAGCCCGCGACGAACTGCGCATGGAGCTTCGCGACATGCGCCGAAATCCGCGCGGTGGTGAGGCCGTTGTCACGCAGCATCCGCCGAACGGCGTTGAACCGATAGAGCGCGGAGGGATCAAAGGTCGCGCCGAGGAACCGCCGCGCATCGCCGGCATAGCCGACGCTGCCGGGCGGCAAGCTTAAATCCTCGAACTCGGCGAACCAGCCGGTGATCGGCGGCCGCGGCCCGAAGCCGGGCGGCGCGTGCAGGAACGCGCAGCCCTCGCCCGACATCGCATATTTGTAGCCGCCGCCGAGGTAGAAGGCGCCCCGCGCTGCGTTCTCGCTGAACGGCCGCTCGATCGCCATGAACGCGTGATAGCCGTCAATCACGACCCACGGACCGGCCGCTCGCCCGAGCTCGGCCAGTTCGGCGATCGATTCGAAGATCCGGCCGCTCCCGAACAGCACCTGGCTGACCAGGATCAAATCGTGGCCGCCATGCTCCGCGGCGGCGAGGAAGCGTGCGCCAAGCGTATCGAACGGTTCGGACGGGATCTGGTCGAGGGCCAGCCAGCCTTCCTCGGCCCAGCGCGCGAACTGGCGCCGCGCGCTGTGAAACTCCCCGTCGGTAGTCAGGACCCGTAGCTGACCGGGGTCGTGACGCGGGCATGCCGCGGTCAGGCGCAGCAGGAAATCGTGGGTGTTCGACGAAAACACGATTGCGTCAGGCGAATCCGTGCCAAGCTCGGCCGCGACATGGGCCTGCGCCTCGGGCCAGACCTCGTCCATGACCCTATCCCACTTGTCGTCGGCCAGGCGCGCGGCATCGTTCCACGCTTCGACCTGACCGTCGAAGCTGGCGTCGGGCCACAAATGATGGCTGTGCGATGCGAAATGGAGCCGTGTGGGGTTGGCGCCGAGACTACGCGAAAACAGAGTCTTGAAGGTCAAAGATCGGTCCTCAGCGCCCACAGTTCGGGGAACACGCGCTTGTCGAGGGTCGCGCGGAGGTACGGCGCTCCGGCCGACCCGCCGGTGCCGGATTTGTTGCCGATGATCCGCTCGACAGTCAGCACGTGCTTGTGCCGCCAGCCGGCGAGCGCGTCGTCGATGTCGACCAGCTTCTCGGCAAGCTCGTAGAGGTCGAACCAGCGGTCAGAGTCCTGGTAGACCGCGAGCCACGCCCGGGCGATGGCTTCGACCGAACGGTCGCCGAGGTCGAACCCCGCCCGCTCGAGCGCGCCGTGCGAAGCTTCGCGAAGACTCGGAGCCGCCAGCGCTACCTGGAGCGCGGCCCGGGCGCTGCTGCCCTCCTCATATTGGTTGAGGAAATTGGGTTCCTTGAGGCCGAGACGAAACTCGATCTCGCGAAATTGCTCGGACTGGAATCCGGAAGACGTGCCGAGAACGTTGCGGAATTTCAGATAATCGACCGGGGTCAAAGTCGACAGCACGTCCCAGGACAGCGTCATCACCGCCTGGATCCGGTTGATGCGCGACATCGCCTTATACGCTTCGGCGAACCGGTCAGCCTCGACCAGGCCGATGGCCAGGCAGAGTTCGTGCAGCATCTCCTTCATCCACAGCTCTTTGGTCTGGTGGATGACGATGAACAGCATCTCGTCGTGCAAGTCGGACAACGGCTGCTGTGCTGACAGCAGCTGGTCGAGGCGGAGATAGGCGGCATAGGTCATGCCGGCAGGGGTCGCGGTCATGCGACGTGGCTTAGGATAAAGCCTCCGGCTGCGGAAGCGCCGAGGTGATCAGGGGTAGTTGCCGCCGCCCCCGGGTACGCCGGCCGAGCCGACCGTCCCGATGTTGCCGAACAACTCGTCGAAAAAGCTCCGCTGGCGGCCAAGCGTCGGCGTCTTGCGGTTCGACGGATTGAGACTGGCGATCATTTCCTTGCCCGATTTCTGGACCGCAACGACATTGCCGGCCTGATCGAAGCGAACCAGATAGACGGCTTGCTGGGTCACCCGTGGATTGCGGAACGCGAAGGTCGAAGTATCGCTCGACACATAATACCAGTCGTTGGGCGTGAACTGGCCCGCGAAGGTCGGGCGGCCAAGCGTCTTTTCGACCGAGGCTTTATTGTCGACGCCAGGCTGGATCGCGCTCGCGAGCTGCGGATCGACGACCGCGCCCTTGTGCGCCCGCACTCCGGCGCAACCGGCGAGCAGAACGGCGCCCAGCGCAACGGCGGAAACCTTGGACAGCGCAAACCTCATTCGTTCCAACCTCTCCTGGGCGCCCGTCGCGTGCGCCGCACGCTTGCGATCTTGCCTGACGGGCTTCGGGCCTCAATATGCTGGCCTGCATGACGGGCGCAAGGCTTGCGCCCGCGAAGGCCGGAAATCATTGCTATGCTTCGCTTCCTGTTCCCACGATTAACGGCCGCGCCTGAGCGCGGCGCCGAGCTGTTCGCGTGGGTGACGGCGCAAGCCCGCGCGACCCACTGGTATCTCGACGGCGCGGTCGAGGATACGGTCGATGGCCGCTTCGCCATTTTGGCGACGATCGCCGCGCTGGTCAGCGTCCGGCTCGAGCGGGTGGGTGATTCCGGCGCGCGCGCCGGCGTGGCGTTGACCGAGCGCTTCATCGAAGTGATGGAATCGGAGCATCGCGAGATGGGCCTCGGCGACCCCAAGCTCGGCCGGACGGTGCGCAAGCTAGTCGGGTCGCTCGCCCGCCGCATCGAGCTGTGGCGCCCGGCCGTGAACGCTGGCGACTGGAACGAATCTGCCCGCACCAGCGTCTACGGCGACAGCAACCCACCCGCGGCGGCGTTGGCGCACACCTCGGACCGCCTGCGCGCACTGTGGGAGCGGCTTGGAGGAACGGCCGACTCCGAAGTCGCGGAAGGGCAAATCGGATGACCGACAACTTCGCCCACCATCTTCGGCTCGACCGCATTCACGCCGGCGACCGGGTCGACCTGATTGCCGACGAGGCCGAGCGCCAGGCGATTGCTGAGCGTTTCGGCCTGCAATCGCTGGGTCGTTTGGAGGCCCACGCCACGCTCAACCGAACCGGCGATGCCGTTCACGCCGAAGGGCGGATCGTCGCCTCGCTCGATCGGAATTGCGTGATCACCGGCGATCCCGTCCCGGCCCATGTCGACGAGGCGTTCGAGATTGCCTTCCTGCCCGAGCCCACGGTCGCCCGATCGGAGGAGGAAATCGAACTCGATCCGGCCGATTGCGATGTCGTCTTCCACGACGGCAGCACGATCGATCTGGGCGGTGCGATCGCCGACACGCTGGCGCTTGGCCTTCCGGCCTACCCACGCAGCCCGGGGGCCGAGGCCGCGCTCAAGGAAGCCGGAATCCTGTCCGAGGCCGAAGCCAGCCCGTTCGCGGCATTGGCCCAGCTTATGAAGGGAAGCGGCGACTCCTAGAACGGAACGTCGTCGTCCAGATCGGTGTCGAACGCCGCCGGCTGCGGACGCGACTGGGCGCGCGCCGGGGCCGCCCCGGCATCTTCGAAATCGTCGCTGAACGCACCGCGCGATCCGCCGCCGTCGCGGCTGTCGAGCAGCACCAGTTCACCGCGAAACTTCTGCAGCACGATCTCGGTTGTATAGCGGTCGTTGCCCGACTGATCGGTCCATTTGCGGGTCTGAATCTGGCCTTCGAGATAGACCTTCGAACCCTTCTTCAAATAGCTTTTCGCGACCCGCCCAAGATTCTCGTTGAAGATCACGACATTGTGCCACTCGGTCCGTTCCTGGCGGTTGCCGTCGCGGTCCTTCCATTGCTCCGACGTGGCGACGCGCATGTTGACCACTTCGCCGCCATTGTTGAGCGACCGCGCCTCCGGGTCCGCGCCCAGATTTCCGACCAGGATCACCTTGTTGACGCCCGCCATCTCACTCTCTCCTCAGTCTTGAGGGCAGCTATAGACCGCGCCCGAAACGCTGCAAGTTCAGCTTTCGTAGATCGGAACTGACAGCCCGCGCTTGATCGTGCTCATGACCACATTGGTCGTGAAGCGCCGAACGTTCGGATTGGCAGCCATCATGTCGGACATCAGCGCATCGAAGGCCTGAATGTCTGACGCATTGACGAGCAACACATAATCCGCCGTACCGGTAACATAGTAAGACTGTTGCACGGCCGGTTCCGCGCGGAACCAGTCGCGAAGCTTACCCACGAAATCGGGGCGTTCCCGTTCGACCTCCACGCTGACCAGGAAGATGGCCGGGCGCCCCACCGCGACTGGATCTACCACCGCGACGCGCCGCTCGATCACCCCAGCCGTCTCCAGCCGGCGCACGCGCCGATGAACGGCGGACGGCGACAGGCCTGCGAGGTCTGCAAGGGCATCATTCGTCAGCGCTGCATCTTCCTGCAATGCGCTGAGCAATCGGCGGTCAAGGCGATCAAGGTCTGCGGCCATTATTTGCGCGATGCTGCCACATACTGCGATAAATTTCCACAACAGGATAATAGTTCGCCTACATCTTGCGCTGCTGGCAGCTAGAATCGGCGCATTAGTGAAAGGAGTTTGGATGATTGACCATCTTGAGTTGCAGACTCGGAGCGTGCCGGAAACCGTGCGTTTCTTCGCCGACGTGCTCGCACCCCTCGGCTATACGCAGGCGCTAGACGGGGACACAAAGGGCTTTGGGGCCGGAAGCTCGCTCGATTTCTTTGTGGTGAAAGGTAAGCCTTCGTCGAACGTGCACTTTGCATTCCAGGCAGCAAGCCGTGGAGCGGTTGATCGCTCGTTCGAGGCCGGCCGTCGGAATGGACACCGACTGGACCGCGCGCCAGCGATCATGCCCCACATTCATCCCAACTATTATGCCGGCTTCCTGCGCGATCCGGATGGCCGTTTGGTCGAGATCGTCTGTCACAAAGCGGAGTGACGGCCTAAAGTCCCAGCGCCACCGCCGTCCAATAAGTTATCCCCGCCGCAATATAGGCGAGGACGAACAGGTACGACACCATCACCAGCGGCCATTTCCAGCCATTGGTCTCGCGCCGGGTGACGGCGATGGTCGAGATGCACTGCGGCGCGAACACGAACCAGGCGAGGAACGCCAGGGCGGTCGGAAGCGGCCAGCGGTGCCGCAATTTGTCCTCCAGCGACTTGTTCGCCGACGGGTCATTGGCCGCGTCGATCGAGTAGACGGTGGCGATCGCGCTGACCGCGACTTCGCGCGCCGCCATCGCCGGCAGCAGCGCGAGTGCGATGTCATGATTGAAGCCGATCGGCTTGACCACGACCTCGATCCCG
>DATFUB010000147.1:0-29954 GCA_035261225.1 Sphingomicrobium sp. | reverse complement strand
TGCCGCAGTCTTTGCGATGTTGTTTGGTGACATCAAGGTGTTCACGCCAGCATTCGTCGTTGTGGCAGGCGTTGCGGTATTCCTCGGACTACCGATTTATTTGGCTGCGCGGGCGGCGCGAAACGATACGCCCATTGTCGCGGCCGTGATGGGTTTCATCGTTGGCGGAGCGATCCCCGCCATTCTCATTTTTGCTGGCCCCAGGGCCGATCAGGCATCGGTTGGCGATACGGCTACCATCATCAATGGCTCCTACACTTTGGCAGGCTGGTTACAGAGCCTCGGCTTGGTCGGCCTCTTCGGGTTGCTGGGCGTCGGCAGCGCACTTGTGTTTTGGCTCATTGTTCGACGAAGCGCATCGGGTGGGACGGCAAACGCGGAATCCGCACCTTCGCGACCGTTTCGAACCACCTTGCTGCCCGTAGCCGCAGCAGGCGTCATCGCGGCGGCATTTGCCATTCCTTATGTTACCGCTGATCGAAGCTGCCACAACCCGCTGCGAGGCGGGGGGACCTCAATCGGCGAAGTCGCCAGTTTCGACCTCGGCGTTGGTGTCGATCAATGGAGGAACGTCGAGAAGGAGGTGGATGACTTCCGGCGATCCGGAGATTGGTCGGTACGGAGCGATGTTAGAACCGACGAGAGCTTTCCCTGGCTTCAAATCAGTCTCTGCAAAGAGCCGGGAACGAACATTCTCGTGCAGGGCTTTGCCGATCTCAACGTGGTCAGTTTCAGCGTTTATCAACCGCAGGGCGGCCTAACTTGGCGACGGGATTTTGGTGTTCTTTACGAGCGCATTAGCGCTCGGTGGCCGACAAAGATCGCGTTCAGAGACAAGCATGGAAGTCCCACCGCAGCTCCTGAATGGACAACTAACAAGGAGCGGCGATAGCTTTCACTGATGTCCGCTTTGGGTGGAAAGCGGACGTCAGCGGCTGGGCTGACGCAAGGGCGGGAACTTCAGTTCGTTGCTCCGCAGAACGTCACGGCCACTTGACCGCTGCCGAGGTCGTATTGACCCTCTGCGACCCAAGGAGCGTCGTTGTAAAAGACGAGTCTCTTCCAACGATGCGTCGGTATGATCCTGACCCCCTTCGTCCATTTATCGGTCGGCTTTCCGAAGGAGAAGCGTAAGCTCCGCGTGTGTTGGGGATCGATCCAATACGTTCGCGCCCAGCGCCCTAAATCGCCTATGCAACGGTTCGTCCGTAACCGTTCCTCCAAAGCCCTAATCTGTGCGGATTGAGGGACGAACGTGTTGCTGCACGACAGAAGAAGAAGACATAACAGGGGAGCCGCTCGCTTCACTCTCCTAGTCTACCGCGCATGCTAATGTCCGCAAAGGGTCGATTGTGGCCGGAGCGGGTGGAAAGCAGACGTTAGCAGCGCCATGATGTGGCGCATGTGGAAACGCTTCTCAATTCACGTTAGCCGAGACAAATGGTGGATCGTCGCAAACCTCTTCGGGGCCACAATTTACACATCGCTCGCATCTCTAACGTGGATTGAGCCGGAACTTCGAGGCGAAGAAGTTGCTCGTGCCGGGGCTGCCATCGTGTGGGCGTCTTCGGCCCTCCCGGTCCTCATAGCATTTGTCGTCGCGGATCTAGTCTGGTTTGTCCGTCGCGCGGAGCAGCAACTCAGCCTAGGGCCGGCGTTCCTCTGTGCCTTGCTTTGGGTGCTCGTGTTGTGCGTGAACCGCGTGCTTTCCTAACGTCCGGAAAGCGGACGTTTGAGCGCGCCCTATGATGGCTCAATCTAGCAGCACAACCACAAACCATACGAGGCAGCCGACGGAGCAGACCGCATAAAGCGCGCCCAAAGCCCAGAACGCGATTGGCATTTGCGCCCTGCCTGCTTCCCCGCCAAATCTGCTCGCTGGCATATTTCCGGTGAGAAGTCCGTAGCCCACCATACCGGCGAATACTGCTGCCCCCACGAGCGGGGCGAACACTTCCGAGGCAGTATGCTGACTCATCCGGCTAAGCCTAGCGCCGGTCGCAATGTCTGCAATGGGTGGAAACCGGACACTAGAATATGCTGAGAAGGCAATATGCTGAGAAGGCGCTACGTGCCGATGCTGAAAACAACAGACGCTGTCTGCACTGAGCGCATCGGCTTTCCGGACGCGTCCTTCGCCGGAATGGCCGCGAATTCGTTCATCATTTGCTGGCAAGCGATTGGCACTAGCTCGGGAAAAGTCTTCGTATGATCCCTCTGTGAGACCTTGGGGCGCTCATTGCACCCGACAACTCGACCGTTCTCATCAACGCCAATCACCAGAGCTAGGGTTGTCCGCCGATCAGCATCGGCCGGAAGTCGCGTGACCGACAACTCCATGTCGGGCGGATAGGCCTCTTGAGCTTCCCTTTTCGAAGGTGGCCCCCCGATGGCCCATATAACCGGCACACGAATCACTCCGTAGGCTGTTGACCCGTCGATCCACTTCGCAGGCTGGAACTTGGCTCGCCGCACAATGATTGCGCAGGTGTAGGCATCGAGTTTGGCATCGCCGCTGTCTCGTTCCACTGTGCAGTCTTGGACCGTACCGTCGGGGCGAACCGTGGTTCGGCTGGCGACGAACCGATTGATCCCCGCAATCTGGACGTAAGCGGGCATGTCGTCTGACGAAAAAACGGAGCGAACATCCGGGAAGGGCAGGCCGAGTGGAACAGGCAAACTGAGCTGCGCCGCAAGGGTGATCCAGAACATCGACATTCGGTCACGATAGCGCCCGCGCTAATGTCCGCAATGGGTCGAAAGCGGACGTTTGCGTTTGCTCGCCGTCGCTAGCGGGTGTCCAGCGCAACGACGATTCTCTAGTACGGCCACAGGCTTTCGAACTGCGGGACGCTTAGAGGATGCTGACGGAGGGCGACGTCGACCGGATTGTGTTCGGCTGCGGGAATTTCGGCGGGATTGGCTCGTCGCCGGACCTGCGCGGTGCCGGCGACAGTGAAGAGCAGGCGCTGCAGTTGCTCGACCATGCCCGGCGGGTCGGCTTGCGACGGTTCGACACCGCCAACACCTATGGCGGCGGAGCAAGCGAACTGATGCTCGGCAGGTGGCTTCGGGCCCAGGGCGCGTCTCTCCGCAAAACCGCGCAGATCGCGACCAAGGTCGGCAATCCGCATGGCTGCCCGCCCGGGGAGACGCCGCTTAGACGGACGCAGATCGCTTTTCACCTCGATCAATCGCTGCGCCGGTTGGGGGTCGAGCGGATCGACCTCTATTACATTCACGAATTCGATCGCGTGGCGCCCCTGGAAGAAACGCTCGACGCCATGGCCCGGGCGGTCGAAGCCGGCAAAATCGACCGCTTTGGCGTCTCGAATGCGTCGCTATCCGACGTGGAGGCGGTCCGGAGTCTGGCTCCCGCCGCCCTCGCCGCGCGCTTCGACCATGTTCAGAACGAGTATAATTTGCTCGCCACGGCGGACGCGCGGGCGCTGATCCCTTACTGCGCCGAGCATGGCCTTCGCTACACGGCTTTCAGTCCGCTCGCCGGCGGGTTGCTCACCGGCAAATATCGGCCCGGCGAGGAGCCCCCGCCCGGCAGCCGCCTGGGCCAGGCGCCGGAGGCCTGCGCCGGCTATGTGACCGAGGAGTCCATCGCCGCGATCGAGCGCCTTAGGCAATCGGCCGACGCGCGGAGCGAGACCATGGCGGGCGCGGCTTTGCGGTTTGTGCTCGACACGCCCGGCGTGGACGGCCTGATCATCGCGCCGCGCCGGGTCGAGCATTTCGCAAGTTACGGTTTCGAGGCGCGATAACACCCGCACTGGCGACCGCTCGTTTCGTCAGCTGATCGTACCCGTACCGACCCTGTTCGCGCCGACCCTAGGTCAGCGTGCCGGGCCGCCCTGCTGCGGGTTGCAGCCAACGCCCGGAAAATTGAAACCAGCCCGGTCGTCCGGATTGCTCGGATCAAACAGCCCGGGGTTCTTTGCCATGAAATACCCGTAGGACTGGACCTGTCCGCCCGGATCGATGCCCGGAATTCCCTCGGGCGTATCGTTCAAACCGGAATAAGAGCAAAAAGACAGGCCGTTGCTGATTGTGCCGGGCGTATTTTGATCAGATCCCGGCGGGCCTTTGACTTCGCCGGCGAATGCGGTTGTCGAAACGGCAATCGCGGCCGCCCCGACGGCGATTGCAAGGATGCGAGAACGCTTCATCATGATGGACCCCTTGGACAGAGGGAACTGGCGACTCACGCGCGGCGGGTGGGATACGCCCGGTTAGTGGGTTCTGCCACCTAACGAAGGTGAACCGCCGCAATCGGCTGACACGGTCCAACGCGGCCGCTCGTGTTTACGCCTTCGGCCGGTAGGTTTGGTCGGCGGTTGGGAAGCGGCGGTCGCGGACTTCGGCGGCGTAGGTGGCCGCGGCCTCGCCGATGCGCGCGGCGAGATCGTCGTAGCGCTTCACGAACCGTGGCGTGCGTTCGAACATGCCGAGCATGTCATCGGTCACCAGCACCTGGCCATCGCACTCGGCCGATGCGCCGATGCCGATGACGGGCGGGGCGACGGTGCGCGCGAGCTTGGTCGCGATCCCCTCCATCACGCCTTCGACCACGATGCAGAAGGCGCCGGCGTCGGCGACCGCCTTGGCGTCGGCGAGGATCTTCTTCGCCTCGTCGGCGCTTTTGCCCCGCGCGCCATAGCCGCCAAGGACATTGACCGCCTGGGGGGTGAGGCCGACGTGGCCGATCACCGGAATCCCGCGCTCGACGAGGAAGCGGATCGTCGGGGCCATCGCCTCGCCGCCTTCAAGCTTCACCGCCGCGCAGCCGGTTTCCTTCATGATGTAGGCAGCGGAATCGAACGCTTGCCTGGGCGAGCCCTCGTAACTGCCGAACGGCATGTCGACCGCGACCAAAGCGTGCCAGCTGCCGCGCACCACCGCGGCGCCGTGCGCGCACATCATGTCCATCGTCACGGGTATCGTCGACGGCAGGCCGTAGATTACCTGGCCCAGACTGTCGCCGACCAGCAGCATTTCGCAGTGCGGATCGAGCAGCTGCGCCATGCGCATCGTGTAGGCGGTCAGCATGACGATCGGCTGTTCGGTCTTGCCGTCGGCTTTGCGCGCGCGGATCGACGGCGCCGTCATGCGCTTGCCGGGAACCGGCGACGGAGTCGCGCGGCTGGTCGAGGTATCCATGGTGAAAGTCGACATGGGCCGCTCTCTAGCGGGACTGCGGCCCTGCGGCAAAACCCAGGACAAGCACGGCTAACCGAATATCGCGCGAGTCAATGACCCTGCGTCCCTAGGAGCCCGTCATTCCCTGCATCCAGATCGAAGGAGGAAATCGAATGAAGACCTCAGCTCTGCTTTTCGGCGGGCTCGCGCTGGCCGCGGCGTCAAGCGTCGCCGCCGCCCCGCCAGCGTCCGCGCCGGCACCGACACCGGCCATTCCGGCAACCGGGGCCACGCCTGCGACCCCGGCCGATCCATCGGCCGGAACCGCGGCGACGCCGGCCACCCCCGCCGACCCGGCAACGCCGTCCACGGCGTCGGCGAAATCGTCAAGCGATCCGTTGTCCCCGCAAGCCGCGACGGAAGCGGCCGAGAAGTCGGCCAAGAAGTCGAAGAAAAAACCGCATTAAGAGGATTTGCGCGGGGCGCGCTCCGGCGCCCCGCCGATTCTAGCGCAGCCAGCCGCGCTGGCGCGAATGGCGCGCGAACCAGTAGATCGTCCAGGTGATCACGGTGACGACCACCGCGACTGCGATGTCGTCGGTGCCGAGCAGGTCGCGCAGATGCGGAACGAGCAATAGTCCGCCGAGCCAAATCGCCACCGCGATCATCGATACGAGCATCAACGTTTCGGCCAGCCGGCGGCGGAGGATCAGCAGCAACGCCCCCAACGCACCGACCCAAACCGCGACCGCGTTCGCCGAGATCAGCCACAGTGGCTGAGCGTCATGCGCGACGCGCTGGTCGAGCGGCAGGGTCGCCGGATCGGTGATGACTTCGAGCAAATAGCCGGCGCAGCCGACCAGCATGAACATCAGCGACGCAATCGCCGCCGCATTGTACCAGCGGGCGATCGGCTGTTTGGCATAGCGGTCGTCCATCAATAGCTCCCCGGTGTTGGCTCAGACTCCGCCGAGCCGCTGTTCCCATTCCGCGCCCTGCGCGAGCGAAATCGAATCGAGCACTTCGGTGCTCTGGTCGCGCAGGACGGCGAAGGCGCGGCGGATGGCACAGGTCGCTTCGTCCTGACAGTCGCCGCACGGCGCATAGAAATTGGAGCTGGCGCAGGACACGAGCGCGATCGGTCCTTCCATCGTGCGGACGATCTCGCCGAATGAGATCTGCTCCGCCTCGCGCGACAGCTTGTATCCGCCCTTCGGGCCGCGGGCGCTTTTGACCAGTCCGGCCTTCTTGAGGTCGAGCATGATCAACTCGAGATATTTGGGCGGGACGCGCTGGGTTTCGGCGATCCGCGCCAGCTGGACCGGCGCGCCGCCCTGCTCCTCGGCCAGAAACAGGAGCGAGCGAAGCGCGTAGCGGGTCTTTTGAGCGATCATGAGCGCAACAGCCCTAGCCGCACCCGGCCGCCGCGAAAAGCCACGGAGCGGAGCCAGAGCCGCCGCGATGAACTTCTCTTAATCCCGGCGAAAGCGGCGTGTGAGGCCCGCGCGTCTAGGCGTTCCAACCTGCGGGGCCCCAATCCCGCTCACAAGGGAGCATCGAAACATGAAACGTCTAATCGCCTCATTCGCCGTTCTCGGCCTGATCGCCACGCCGGCACTCGCCGCCACCACCAAAACGGCGACGAAAGCCCCTACTAGCAAGACCGCGACAGCCAAGGCTGCGAAGGCCGAGGGTGAGACGGTGGCAACCGAGGCCAAGGAGCAGAGGGCCGCGAAAGCCAAGGCCCACAAGGCGAAGACCCACAAGGCCTCAAAAAAGGCGTCGAAGACCACCGCCGCCAAGACGTCGGGCTAACTAACGTTCCACAGTTACCGCGCGGCGCGGGGTGTCCCCCCAAAGACTCCCAGCCCCCGCGTCGCGCGGTTCCGCCATTGCCGCAAACCGGCCTTTCGCCGTAATAGCCCCATCCGGAGACCCTATGGGCCGCAAGATCCTGTTGATTGAGGACGACCGCGAGACGGCCGCGTACCTCGCCAAAGGCCTCGGCCAGGAAGGGCATAGCGTCGAGCGCGCGACCAACGGCCAGGACGGCCTGTTCCAGGCGACCGCCGGCACCTTCGACCTCATCATTCTCGACCGGATGCTGCCGGTGCTCGACGGCATTTCAGTGCTCAAGGCGCTGCGTGCCGCGAAAGTTGAAACGCCGGTGCTGGTGCTGTCGGCGCTGGCCTCGGTCGGCGATCGCATCGAGGGGCTCGAATCGGGCTCGGACGATTATCTCGTCAAACCTTTCTCATTCGCGGAGTTGCTGGCGCGGGTGAACGCCTTGCTCCGGCGGCGCGAAGCGCGCCTCGATCCGGCCGACCATCGGATCGCGGTCGGCGACCTCGAAATCGACCCGCTGTCGCGGATCGTCCGGCGCTCGGGCAAGAAATTGGAACTCAAGCCGCGCGAATATCTCCTGCTCGAATATTTCGCCCGCAACGAAGGCCGGGTCGTGACCCGGACCATGCTGCTTGAGCAGGTGTGGGATTATCACTTCGACCCCGGCACCAACGTCATCGACGTCCACGTCAGCCGGCTCCGGCGCAAGCTCGAGGACGGTTTCGACAAGCCCTTGCTGCATACCGTCCGCGGCGCCGGCTACATGCTGGCCGCATAGGACCTTGCCGACAACCATAAGGATCGCGCTGCTCGCGGGCCTGCTCGCGCTCATCTCGAACCTCGTCGTGCTCGGCTTCATTCAATGGCGGACGCACGACGAAGCCGTATCGGTCCAGCGCCGCCAGGTCGTCGAGCAAGGCGCGGTGCTCGCGGATATCTATCGCACCGGCGGGATGCGCGCGCTGGGCGACGGGGTCGAGGACACTTTGGCCTACGGCGACCCACAAACCGCTGTCGGGATTTTCGATTCGGCCGGCCGCGAAGTCACCGGCAATCTGGCCGCGATGCCGCGAACCCGAGGCCCGATCCGCACCGGCTATCAATCGGCGCTGATCCGCTTTCAGCAGCAAACCGCCCCGCGCGAGGCGGCAATCGTGGCGATGCGGTTGCCGCGCGGCGAATGGCTGATCAGCGGGCGGACGGTCGGCTACGGCCTGGCGCTGCGCGATACGCTCGAGCGGTCGCTGCTGATCGCGTTGCTCGGCGCCGTCCTGCTAGGGCTCGCCGGTGGCGTCATCGTCGCCCATTATGTCGGCCGCCGGGTCGGCAGCATCGTCGCGGTGACCGACCGGATTTCGGCCAGCGATCTAAGCCGCCGCATTCCGCTATCGGGCGGCGGCGACGCGTTCGACCGGCTAAGCCGGCAAATCAACGAAATGCTCGATCGCATCAGTGCGCTGATGGAAGAATTGCGGATGGTCACGGATTCGATCGCGCACGACCTGCGCTCGCCGGTGAGCCGCTTGCAATCGGCGGCGCATGCCGCGGCCGAAACCGGCGATTCGGCTGAGCGCGACCAGCAACTCACCAGCGTCGTCCGCCAAGCCGACTCTCTGATGCGCATCCTCACCACCGTGCTCGAAATCAGCCGGTCCGAAGCCCTCACCAGCCGCAGCCAGTTTGCCTGGTTCGATGTCGGCGAGCTCGGCGCCGAGCTCAGCGAAATGTACGAGCCTGTCGTCGAGGAGGCCGGGACCGTCCTGCGGTTCGATCGTCCGGGCGCGCCGGTCGAGCTGTTCGGTCACCGGCAGTTGATCGCCCAAGCCATCAGCAATCTGATCGAGAATGCGGTTCGCTACGGCGCCAAGGGTGGCGATATCCTAGTCCGCGTCGGCCGCCACGGATCAGAGCTGGAAATTGCCGTCGCCGACCATGGCCCGGGGATTCCCGCCGAGCGCCGGGAGGAAGCGCTGCGTCGCTTTGGCCGGCTCGATTCGAGCCGGTCGGAGGAAGGCGCCGGGCTCGGCCTCGCGCTGGCCACCGCGATCGCCCACCTCCACGACGGCAAACTCGTGCTGAAAGACAATGGCCCGGGGCTAATGGCGGTGTTGCAACTCCCGATCCGCGCGCACGGCGTCGAACCGGCCCTTTCCGCAACGGATCGAAAGGGCGAGTCGGGCGCTTAGTCGCCATGGCTCAATCCGTCGCCGAACAGCTGGTTGCCACACTCGTCGCGGCGGGCGTCCGGCGGATCTACGGAATCGCTGGCGACAGTCTGAACGCAATTACGGACGCCGTCCGTCGCGACCAGACGATCGAATGGATTCACGTTCGCCATGAGGAGGTGGCTGCGTTTGCGGCCGGTGCCGAAGCCCATCTGAGCGGCAGCCTGGCGGTCTGCGCTGGTAGCTGCGGCCCCGGCAATCTGCACCTGATTAACGGGCTCTTCGACTGTCACCGCTCACGCGTCCCGGTACTGGCCATCGCCGCGCAGATTCCTTCGGTGGAAATCGGATCGGGTTATTTCCAGGAGACCCACCCGCAGTCGCTGTTCCAGGAGTGCAGCCATTATTGCGAGCTGGTCTCGCATCCGACGCAAATGCCGCGCGTGCTCGAAATTGCGATCCGCGAAGCGGTCGGCAAGGCCGGCGTGTCGGTCGTCGTCCTGCCCGGCGACGTGGCCCTGCAGCCGGCGGTCGACGAGCCGAGACCAACGGCAATCGAGCTGGTCAGCCGAACGCCACGGGTCCTGCCGCAAGAGCCGGACATTCGCGCGCTCGCCGCGCTGCTGAACGGCTCAAAGCGAGTGACTTTGCTGTGCGGCGCGGGTTGCGCGGGGGCCCACGACCAGTTGGTCGCGCTCGCGGCAAGGCTGCAATCGCCGATCGTGCACGCCCTGCGCGGCAAGGAGCATGTGGAATGGGATAATCCGTTCGACGTCGGAATGACCGGGCTGATTGGATTCTCATCCGGTTATTTCGCGATGGCCGATTGCGACGCGCTGCTGATCCTCGGCAGTAATTTTCCGTACCGCCAGTTCTACCCTCAGGCAGCGCGTATCGCCCAAGTCGATATTCGGCCCGAGAACCTGGGGCGAAAGATCCCGATCGAGCTTGGCCTGGTCGGCGATGTAGCTGCGACGATCGATGCACTGGCCCCGCTTCTCGACGAGAGCCGTGACCCGTCTCACCTCGAGCGTGCGCTTGGCCACTATCGGAAGGCGCGAAAGTCGCTCGACGACCTCGCGCGCGGCGTTGCCGGCGACCTCCCGGTCCATCCCCAACATGTGGCGCGGGTGGTGAGCGATCTGGCCGCGGATGATGCCATCTTCACTTGCGATGTAGGGCTGCCGACCGTGTGGGCCGCACGCTATCTCAAGATGAACGGTCGCAGGCGCCTGCTCGGCTCGTTCGTCCACGGATCGATGGCGAATGCCATGGCGCAAGCGATCGGCGCGCAGGCCGCTAACCCCGGTCGACAGGTTGTTTCGCTGTCGGGCGACGGCGGCTTCGCGATGCTGATGGGCGACTTGATCAGCCTCACCCAGTTGAAACTCCCGATCAAAGTGATCGTCTTCAACAATCGGTCCCTGGGGTTCGTCGAACTCGAGCAGAAATCGACCGGTTTCCTCGATTTTGCGGTCGATCTCGAGAACCCCAATTTCGCAGCAATGGCCGAAGCGATGGGCATTCACGGGATCCGGATCGAAGATCCGGGCGAGGTTGAGGGCGGCGTCCGCGACGCGCTGGCGCACAATGGGCCGGTGCTGATCGATGCCGTCGTGAACCGGCAAGAGCTGGTCATGCCCCCGAAAGTGACCGCGGAAATGGCCAAGGGTTTCACCTTGTTCATGGTCAAGGCCGTGCTCAATGGCCGGAGCGATCAGGTGCTTGATCTGGCCCGAACGAACTTGTGGCGATGAAGGTGACTGATCGATTGGTGCGATCAACGCAATCCAAACAACTCATTTTAAAGCGAAGGTTGCGCTTCCCAACTAGGAACCAGCCGACTGCGTTACCCTCGGACGAACGCATGATCCAATCTGTCTAATCGGGAGCTTCGCATGCAAATAGGATTCATCGGTCTGGGCCACATGGGCAGCGGCATGGCCGCAAGCCTAATACGCGCTGGCCACGAGGTGACCGTCTACAACCGCACGCGCGCCAAGGCGGAGCCGCTTGCGGCGCTCGGCGCGAAGGTCGCCGCCAGCATTGCCGATGCATGTGGGGGGCAGGCGGTCGTGACCATGCTCGCCAACGATGAGGCCGCCGAAAGCGTCACGCTCGGACAAGGCGGAATCGTCGACAGTCTCGCCAGGGGCGCGATTCACATTTCGTCGAGCACGATCAGCGTCGACCTGTCGCGCCGGCTCGAAGCCGCGCACCGGAAGGCCGGCCAGCGCTACGTCGCCGCCACAGTCTTGGGACGTCCCGATCGCGCAGCCGAGGGCCAGTTGTTTGTCGTTGCCGCCGGTGCCCCGGATGCGGTCGCCGAGGTCTCGCCGCTACTGGATTCGATCGGACAACGGACCGTTTCCTTTGGCGAACGGGCGAGCGACGCCAATCTCGTCAAGCTCAGCGCCAATTTCCTCTTCGCGACGGTGTTCGAATCGCTCGGTGAAGCGGTCGCGCTGATCGCTCGTGCGGGAATCGACAAGAAGCATTATGTAGACTTCCTGAATTCGACCATGTTCGGATCGCCCGCCTATAAGGTCTATGGAGATCTGGTCGCCGCGGACGACATGCCGCCGGTCGGCTTTGCCGCGCCGCTCGGGTTCAAGGACATCCGACTGGCGCTCACCGCGGCCGAGGAGCTGCGCGTACCGATGCCATTCGCCAGCGTGCTTCACGATCGCTTCGTGGAGCTTCTCGCAAGCGGCGGCGAAAATCAGGATTGGTCCGCGGTGGGACGGTTGGCGTTGCGCGAGTCGGGCGAGCCGATCGACCGTACGCCTGCAACCGTCGAATGACTGTGCGTGGCGCATCGAACCCATGAAAGGAGACTTTCCATGACCACCGAAGACCTTCTGATCATGCGCACGAAGGAGGCGCTGGCCACGCCGACCGATCTTTCCAGCGACGCCGTTCGCGACATCTCGGCCGCGCTCAATGTGCTCCTCGCCGACATGTTCGCGCTCTACGTCAAAACGAAGAACTTCCACTGGCACGTCTCGGGCCCGCATTTCCGCGACTATCACCTGTTGCTCGACGAGCAGGCCGACCAGATCTTTGCGACCACCGACCCAATCGCCGAGCGCGTTCGCAAGATTGGTGGTCGGACGATCCATTCGGTCGGTGAGATCGCAGCGCAGAAGCGCTTGCTCGATAACGATGCCGAGTTCGTGACCGCGCTCGACATGCTGGCCGAACTTCGCGAGGACAACAAGCTATTGGTCAACGAGATGCGGCGCACCCACGCCCTGTGCGACGACCAGGCGGACGTCGCGACGGCGAGCCTGCTCGAAGTCTGGATTGACGAGGCCGAGCGGCGCACCTGGTTCCTGTTCGAGGCCAGCCGGTCGGCCCTGCCGGCCTAATCGGCAACTCACGCGCACGAAGCGCGCTGTCTGAAGGAGAGATGCCATGGCCGATCAGCTGGAACTCGAACAGGCGCAAACCCGGGCCGAAATTCAAACGGTCAATCCCGCCACGGGCGAGGCCGGCGGCAGCTATGATCGGCACACGATCGACCAGGCGCATGACGCGGCGGCGGCGGCGCGGCGAGCATTCCTGACATGGCGCCGGACGCCGTTCGCCGAGCGCTCCTCGATCATCCGCAAGGCCGGCGCGATTCTTCGTCAGCGCAAGGACGAGTTCGCCCGGCTGATGACCGAGGAAATGGGCAAAACCCTCGACGAAGGTCGCGCCGAGGTCGAGAAATGCGCGTTCCAGTGCGACTGGTTCGCCGATCACGCCGAGCAATATCTGGCGCGCGAGCCGGTCGACATCGGCGGGCCCGAAGCGTTCGTGACCTTCAATCCGATCGGCGTCGTGCTCGCGGTGATGCCGTGGAATTTCCCGTTCTGGCAGGTCTTTCGCTTCGCCGCCCCGGCGCTGATGGCGGGCAATGGCGGGCTGTTGAAGCACGCCAGCAACGTGCCCGGATGTGCGCTGGCAATCGAGGAGGTGCTTCACCAGGCCGGGGTCCCGCGCGACCTGTTCCGTACCTTGCTGCTGCCGAGCAGCGAGGTCGAAGCGCTGATCAAGGACGACAATGTCGCGGCCGTGACCCTGACCGGAAGCGTCGGCGCGGGCCGGAGCGTCGCCACCGCCGCGGGATCGGTACTCAAGAAATGCGTGCTCGAGCTGGGCGGGTCGGATGCCTACGTCGTGCTCGAGGATGCCGAAATCGATGCCGCGGCGAAGGTCGCGGCGACCGCGCGCATGGTCAACGGCGGCCAGAGCTGCATCGCCGGCAAAAGGTTCATCGTCGTTCGCTCGATCCTCGAACAGTTTGAGAACGCGCTGACTAACGCGATGCGCGGCTACGAGATGGATGACCCAGCGAAAGAGGGTACCAGGCTTGGCCCAATGCAGAGCGCGAAGGCGCGCGACGACATCCACGGCCAGGTGAGCGAGAGCATCCGCAAGGGCGCCCGGCTGTTGCTTGGCGGCAAGGTCCCGGACCGGCCGGGCGCCTGGTATCCGGCGACGGTCCTGACCAACGTGCTTCCCGGCCAGCCGGCGCATGACGAGGAAGTGTTTGGTCCGGTCGCCGCGATCATCGCCGCGGACGATGAAGCGGACGCCATCCGCATCGCCAATGCGAGCGAGTTCGGGCTGGGCTCAGGCGTACTGACTGGCAACCTCGACCGCGGCCGGCGGATCGCCGCCGAGGAGCTCGAGGCGGGATTGAGCTTCGTCAACGAGAACGTCCGCTCCGACTCGCGCATGCCGTTCGGCGGGGTCAAGCATTCGGGCTATGGCCGCGAATGTTCGGCGTTCGGAATCCGCGAGTTCGTCAACATCAAGAGCGTGCACGTAAAGCCGCTCGAATAATCAGCCTTCGATTACGACCTTCGTGCCCATCTGGGTCAGGCCGTAGAGCCGCTCGGCGAATTTGAGCGGCAGCCGGACGCAGCCGTGGCTCGCCGGATAACCGGGGTTCGGTCCGGCGTGAAAGGCAATGCCCTTGGAATCGTACATCTGCATGAACGGCATTGGCGCATTGTCATATTTGCGGCTGTATCCCTTCACCTGCTTGTTCATCACCGCCCAGAAACCGAGCGGCGTTTCGCGGCCCTTCTTGCCGCTCGAGATGGTCGCCACGCCGATCAGACGGTCGGCGCGATAGACGTAGAACAATTGGGTCAGCGTATCGATCACGACCTTGGTGTCGCCATCCTTGGGAATGTCGGCGGCCCACAGGAACTGGCCGGGGCGGAGGAACAGCGGCCCGAACAGAGCGACCGCGTCCTTGTGCGCCTGCGGGGCGTTGCCTTGGGTCCATTTGTACGGCAGTTCGGCCGGAGGCGGAGCGGCGGGTGGCGGCGGCGCGTAGACGGCCCTGGGCGCGGTCTGGCAGCTCGCGAGGAGCGCCGCGCCGATTGCCGCAACGATGATGTTCCTGGTTTTTTGCACCGCCAAATCCCGAGCCCGATGGTTTCTCGATCTTCCAGCGCAGGCGGTGCGCATGAGTCAATCCGACGGTAAACGCGAAGTTAGCGGTTAACCGCTTTACTCCCACTCGATCGTGCCGGGCGGTTTCGAGGTGTAGTCGTAAACCACGCGGTTGATGCCGGCGACTTCGTTGACGATGCGGGTTGCGACGCGGCTGAGGAACTCGGCGTCGAATGGGTAGATGTCGGCGGTCATGCCGTCGACGCTGGTCACCGCGCGCAGGCCGCAGACAAAATCGTAAGTGCGAAAATCGCCCATGACCCCGACCGTGCGGACCGGCAACAGCACCGCGAACGCCTGCCAGATGGCATCATACAAACCAGCGTTGCGGATCTCCTCGAGGTAGACGGCGTCCGCCTTCCTCAGGATATCGCACTTCTCTTGCGTCACTTCGCCGGGGATGCGGATCGCCAGGCCGGGGCCGGGGAATGGATGGCGGGCGACGAACGCCTCGGGCAGGCCGAGCTCGCGCCCGAGCACCCGCACCTCGTCCTTGAACAATTCGCGCAACGGCTCGACCAATTGCATGTTCATCCGCTCGGGCAGACCACCGACATTATGGTGGCTCTTGATCGTCACTGACGGGCCGCCGGTGAAGCTGACGCTTTCAATCACGTCGGGATAGAGCGTGCCTTGCGCGAGGAAGTCGGCGCCGCCGATCTTGTTCGCCTCGGCTTCGAATACGTTAATGAACTCCGAGCCAATGAATTTGCGCTTGGCTTCGGGGTCGGCGACTCCGGCCAGCCCACCGAGGAAATCCTGGCTGGCGTCCACGTGGACGAGGGGGATGTTGTACGAATTGCGGAATAGCGCGACGACCTGTTCGGCTTCGCTTTGGCGCATCAGCCCGTGGTCGACGAACACGCAGGTCAGCTGGTCGCCGATCGCTTCGTGGATCAGCACCGCCGCGACCGCGCTGTCGACGCCGCCCGACAGGCCGCAGATCACCCGGCCCTTACCGACCTGGGCGCGGATGTCGGCGATCTTCGCGTCGCGGAAACCAGCCATCGTCCAGTCCCCGGCGCAGCCGCACACGTGCCGAACGAAGTTGGCGAGCAGCTTGCCGCCGTCGGGCGTGTGCACGACTTCGGGATGGAACATCAGGCTGTAGCGCCTTGCCTGCTCGTCAGTGGCGATGGCGTAAGGCGCGCCTTCGGAGCGGGCAACGACTTCGAACCCGGGTGCTAGCGTTTCGACGCGGTCGCCGTGGCTCATCCACACCTGGTGCTTGTCACCAACCGCCCAGAGACCGTCGAACAAGCTCGATGGAGCGACGATGTCGATGAAGGCGCGGCCGAATTCCTTCTGGTCGGACGTGACGACCTTGCCGCCGAGTTGCTGGTGAAGCGTCTGCTGCCCGTAGCAAATGGCGAGCAGCGGAAGGCCGCTGTCGAACAGGACCTGCGGCGCGGCCGGGCTGCCGCGCGCGGTGACCGAAGCCGGCCCGCCAGAGAAGATCACGCCTTTCGGCCGAAGGCGCTCGAACGCCTCCGCGGCGGAATTGAACGGGGCGATCTCGCAATAAACGCCGGCCTCGCGCACGCGGCGCGCGATCAGCTGCGTCACCTGGCTGCCAAAGTCGACGATGAGGATGGATTCGGTAGGCTGGACCGTCATGGCGGGCCGATAGGGAGCATCGGCCGACGAGTAAAGTTATGACCCGCGATGGACCCGGATCCGGTTGGCCTAACTGCAAAATCTGTAGTGGGGTGCTTCAATCCATGAACTAGTGATGCCGGGCCGTCAGCCGCATTGGCCCTTTGCAGCCGAGCACTTCTGCTCACGCAAGCAAAGGAATGAAACATGCCGTTGGTAACGATCGATGTTCTCAGGGATGCCTGGACATCCGCCCAAAAGCACGAGTTCATTGAACAGGTCACCGAGGCGATGGTCAATGTCGCCGGCGAACCGCTGCGTCAGGTCATCTGGGTGAAACTCGCTGAAGTCGATCAGGGCCAATGGGCCGTCGGCGGCCAGCGACTGTCGGCCGAAATGATCCATTCCATGGGCGGCAATTCCCGCGCCGCCTGAAACCCCGCGAGCGAGATCCCCTTTCCCGCTCGCGGCCCTCCCCAGGCGCAGCGACCTTCCCAACGGCAGTCGCAACTCTGCCGGCTGCGCCTGGCACGGGCCCTTCACCACTGACGCGCCGCGCCATGCCGGCGCGCGCCTCATGATCAAACATCAAAGGAATTCTACGTGCAGACCAAGCTTCTCTTCATCGCCTCCGCCATCGCGCTCAGCATCTCCGTTCCAGCGGCGGCCGAGAGCATCATCGTGTCCGACAACCCGGAACCGCATGCCGCGGTCTCGGTCGCCGATCTCAACCTCGATTCCCCCGACGGCGTCGCGCGGCTCGAACGGCGCATTGAAGGGGCCGCGTCCGATTTGTGCCTAACGCACGACGTTGAGCCGGTCGGAACGCGATTGGCCCGGGCCAAATGCTACCGCACGGCGGTTTCGAGCGGGCGGCGGCAAATCGACCGCCTGACGGCCGACCATGGCGCCGTGACCGCGGCAACGGCGGCGGCGGCTCTCACCATTACGCTACGCTAATTTTCTCCTCATCGGGGCGGCGTGACCTTCGCGGGTCGCGCCGTCCCGCTGTCCATATTCCAGGCGCTGGACTATGATGACGGCATGGGGTCGGGCAGCAACAGGCTGGCGTCGTTCGGATGTTGGGCGGCGCTTGCGGTTCTCGCCATTCCATCAGAGGCCCGCGCGCAGACTCCGGCCGTACCGCCTTCGCCATCGGCGCGATTACCGCGCGGTTTCGAACGGCTGTGGCCCGACGCGACAGCCGCATTCCGGGCGCATTACGATCGCGCGATGAGCTGCGACCTCGCCGGCATGCGGTCCGAGCGCGCCAAGCTCGAGATTGCAACGCGCGACGCCAAACAACGCGCGAGCGCAATGCGGAGCACCGCGCAGGCCGACCAGGCGCGCCAATATGCGGCGACGATCGAAGCTCTGTGGCAGCAGACACTGGCCCAGCCGCGGCGCAACTGCCCGGGAGACCGCCAGCCGCAGCCTCCGTGCAAGAAAATCACGCCGACGAGCCAGGAATGCCCCGCGGCAGATGTGGGGCGCGCCTACGGCCCCCGTTTCACGGCACCCGACGAGATCTCGAGGCGGCTGCTTGCCGCACACAATCAGGCTCGCGCGGAGGCTGGCGTCCAGCCACTGGTTTGGGACCGTGAGCTGGCCGCTTCGGCGGCGGCTTATGGGCCGACGCTGACGCAGCTCGGACGGCCCGTTCACGCAGCCCGCCTTGGCCGGAACTGTCCGCACGAAAACTTGCTGCAAAGCAACCGCGGGGGCCGAACTCCGGAACAGATGGTCGCCTATTGGGTCGGCGAGAACCGCAATTATGTGCCCGGCACCTTCCCCAACGTCAGCCGGACCGGCCAATGGTTCGACGTCGCTCACTACACGCAGGTCGTCTGGCGCTCGACCACTCGGGTCGGCTGCGCGGTGCATTCGGATCTGAATTACGACTGGCTGATCTGCCGCTACTCGCCCCCCGGAAATATCGACGGACGTCCGGTTCTCTGATCCTGTTACTTAAGTAGTTACTTAAGTAGTTACTTAAGTGTCTTGACACCCCATCAGGCGACTCGATAGTTAAGCACATGCTTAACGATTCGCTCGCGCTCGATCAGGCCTTCCATGTGCTCGCCGACCCGGTGCGGCGGGGGATGCTGTCGCGGCTGAGCCGCGGCCCCGCGTCGGTGTCCGAGCTGGCGAGACCGTTGAGCATCAGCCTGCCCGCGGTGCTCCAGCATTTGAAAGCCATGGAGCAAAGCGGGCTGGTGCGAAGCGAGAAGCAAGGCCGCGTCCGGACGGTGCATCTGGATGCAAAAACCCTGGCGTTCGCCGAATCCTGGATCGCCGAACGGCGCTCCGAATGGGAAGCGCAGCTCGACCGCTTCGAAGACTATCTTTCCACCCTCAAGACGAACGGAGAAGCATGATGACAAATACGGATCTGGTCCTCGAGCGGACGCTCGACGCACCGATCGGGCTGGTGTGGGAGGCCTATACCAACCCCGAGCCTGGAGCGGTGGTTCGCTCCCAGGCCTTACGAGATTTCGGAAATCGAGCTCGACCTAAAGCCCGGCGGCATTTTCCGTATTCGCATGGTCGGGCCCGACGGTTTCGACACCGGGCATGGCGTTCCCGGCTGCGTGCTCGAGGTGGTCAGCCAAGAGAAACTGATTTGGACCAGCGCGCTGGGCCCCGGCTACCGGCCGGCCGAAACCGGCGAGGGCTGCGAGTCCTTCCCGTTCACGGCGGTTATCACCTTCGCCGACGCCGGCGACGGCAAGACCCAATATAAGGCCGTGGCGCTCCATAAGGACGCCGCCGGCCGTGAGACTCACGAGAAAATGGGCTTCCACGATGGCTGGGGCACGGTCGCCGGTCAGCTTGAGGAATTCGCGCAGAGCCTGGCGGCTGACGCCTAAGCGGCTGCTCGGAGCGGCGCCTCGCCCCGTGCGGCGGAATAGGCGATGCGAAGCTCGTTCAGCACCGCTTCCAGCTCGCCGAGCGTGAGGATGCCAGAGCAGGGATAGGCCCCGCGTTCCGGCTTCCAGCCGTCGCGCATACGCCGGATCAGCGCGAGCGCCGGTACGATCGGCACCAGGGGGCCAAGATTGGTCGTCGCATCCAGGGACCATTTCGCGGAGACCGATGTTCCGGCCGCGCCGACTCCTTCGGCTTCGACAAGCATCGCCCCGCGGTCGCTGCCGAATGGACGTAGCATCTGGGCAATCCGCAACAATAGACCGGCGGCCGGGCGAAGCGAGGCAATCCATCCCCAGCGCACGGGGAGGGACAGCGCCCACAGGCCAAGGTGCAGCAATGGAAGCTCAAGCCCGGCGACGAACTCAGCGGATTGCGTGGGCCGGTAGCAACTGACGAGCAGGTCCTGTTCGGGCGTGTCGCAGATGCTCGCCCAGCGCTTACCGGCCGGCCCGCAATCAAGGCGCCCCTCGAGCGACCATCCCGGAATTTCGCGCCACTCACCGCCGCGGAACATTCGCACCGGCTTTCCGACATAGGACAGAATCGCCTCGACCACCGAACGGCCGCGCGGTGCCCGGTTGCCCGGGAAAATACCGATGCGAATTGTGTCGATTCTCCGCCATCCGGTGGTCAGCGCGTCGAGCACGGCGTGAGCCAAAGCGGGGATCGAACTGACGCCGGAGATGACCGCGACGCCGGCGCGTTTCGCGGGATCATCGAAGCGATCGATCGAACAAACGAAACTGCGGCCGTCGGCAAGGTCGGCATAGTCGACGCCGGCGTCGATGCATTGATCGATGAGGTTCGTACGCGAATCCTGAAACGGACCGGCGCAGTCGATTACCACGTCGAAGTGCTCGATCTCGCTTGCGGTCACGTCGTCGCGGTCGATGATCTGCACGGCGCAACCGAACTCGGCGGCCAACGCCTCGAGCGGTGCCCTGCGGCGTCCGCCAAGCGTTAGCCGCACGCCGCGTTCCCGGGACGCCAGACGCGCGAGACGCGAACCGAAGACGCCGCTGGCGCCGACGATCAGGATCTCGATTTCGCGATCAATCGACATCGTCGAACAGGATCTTCTGACGAACCAGAGTGCCGGCGAGAGAGTGGGTTAGCTCCAGGCCGAACAGGAAGCCGGCGCCGGCGACCTGGCGGTGCGTCACGCGGGTTACACCCGGAGTGACGAACCGAGGCAGACGAATCCGATGACGTCCGATTTGCAAAAAATAATGGTCGCTGACGAAGGCAATGCCGTCGCTCAGCGCCTCGACGCGCAGCGCCATTCCGAGCCCACGGCCGAGATATTCCTCAAGACCGGTCGGACCGGCGAAGCGCTTGGCGCTGTGGATCACTTGCGGAAATCGGTCGGGACGAGCGTAGATCCGGGTCCAGCACTGGCCGCCGCCGCGGCTGTCCTCGGCGACGCTGACCAACGCTCCTCCGCCGGCATGGCGGTTGAGCGGCAGGGGCGCGCCGAACAATCGGCAAATCTGGGCCAGCATCCAGCCTATCCGCGACATGCGCATTTCGACCACCAGGCCGCGGTAGAACGCGACCTGGGCGCGCCCCAGCCGCTTCGAAAAGCGGCGCCGCACCTCCGGCGGCAAGGCGTCCCACGCTTCGCTTCCGAGGAGCGCGCGGAAGCGCAGATCGTACAGGGCCGCCTCAGTTTCTGGCGGACGTTTGGTCAATTGGAGCAGGATTGCACTCATCACTGGCCCCTTCCCAGGCACCGGAACTAGGCGGCCTTGGTCTTCGACCGACCAAGGAAGCGGGTCACTTTCGACCCCATTTTGATAAAGGCCATCAACGTCGACTTGGGCACCTGAAGCATCTCGTCGTGCCAGCGCGACATGGTGCTGACGAAGTCGAGCATGGCTTTGAGCCGTTGCTTGGCGACAGCGGAGATATCGGGGTCGCGCTCGGCCTCGGCGGTGCACACGCGAAGCGCCGCCTCGGCGGGGTCGACTTCGCGCGCCTTGCGGCCCTTAGCGATCCGGGTGACGATCTCCCAGATATCGGTCTCGGCGGCGAAATGGTCGCGCCGCTCGCCGAGCAGGGGCACGCGGTGGATCAGGCCCCAGGCGAGCAATTCCTTGATCGAATTGGAAACGTTGGAGCGCGCGAGGCCGAGCTTGTCGGCAATGTCCTCGGCGGTCAGCGGGCGCTCGGACAGATAGAGCAAGGCATGGATTTGTGCGACCGAACGGTTGACGCCCCATTGGGTGCCGAGGTCGCCCCAGTGAAGAACGAAGCGGGTAACCGCGGTCGGCAGCGGTTCGACTCGATTGTTGTCATTTATTTCTGTCATAACAGAAATTACTGACTCTAATGCCGGAACGAGTCAAGACGAAAAAAATGCGCCGGAGCCGCGAAGGCCCCGGCGCATCGATTTGCGAGCGGATCGCGCGCCTAGTAGCGGCGGTAGCCGTACTGCGAATAATCGTACGGCGAGTAATTGTAGCTCGACGAACGGTTGATGCGGTCGAGGCTGACGCTGGTGATGAAGCCGCGATAGTCGGCCTTGCACTTGAACGTCAGGTCGGCCTGACCCTGGCCGTTGTAGCCATAGCCGTAGCCGGCATAGGCGCCGCTCGACGCGACACCGCGGACGGTCACGCCGCCACCCGAACGCGGCTCGACGCGGCTGATCCCGAGGACCCGGCCGCCGGCGCCATTATAACCGTTGTTGCCGTAGCCGCCGTACGGGGCGTAGCCGCCACCGTAACCGCCGCTCAGGCGCTGCTGGACCGCCGCGGCGCATTGGTTGACCGCAGCCTGCTGGATGCCAGCACCATAACCGTAGCCGCCATAATTACCGTAACCGCCGCCGAGCACCTGATTGAGCACCTGGCCGATGACGTTGCCACCGCCGTACCCATAGCCCGGGTTGCCGTAGCCCGGATAATATTGCGCGGCTGCGGGGGCCGCGCTGATCAATGCGGCTACGAAAGCGCCGCCCGCCAAAATCTTCGTCAAAGCCCTCATGGCCCCACTCCTCACAAACAGAACGACTCGCCGGCACAATGCGCCGCGATCTGAGGGGTTACTATCGTTACGGGGCTGCATCTTGGCTGAACCGCGATATCGCCTGCCGTTCAGAATGGTTAACGAAAGCCGTTATTGCTCAGGTGCTTAGTCGCCGAGATCGAGCCCGGTGAAATGGCCGAGGAAGGTGTAGACGTCAGCCGCCTCCTCGATGATCTTGCTGGTCGGCTTACCCGAGCCGTGACCGGCGCGGGTCTCGATCCGGATGAGGTGCGGAGCGCCGTTCGGATCGTCCGCCTGGAGCGCCGAAATATATTTGAAGCTGTGGCCGGGGACGACGCGATCGTCGGTGTCGGCGGTGGTCACCAGCACCGGCGGATAATGCACGCCGCTCTTGAGGTTGTGGTAGGGCGAGTAAGTCAGCAGCGTCCGGAAATCGGCTTCCTTATCGGGAAAGCCATAATCGTCGACCCAATAGCGCCCGGCGGTGAAGCGGTCGAAGCGCAGCATGTCCATCACGCCGACGGCCGGGCTCGCTGCATCGAACAAATCGGGGCGCTGGTTGACCACGGCGCCGATCAAAAGCCCGCCGTTCGAGCCGCCATTGATCGCCAGGCCATGCGGCGAGGTGATATGTTGCGCCTTCAGATATTCGCCGGCGGCGATGAAGTCGTCGAACACATTCCGCTTATGGGCAAGGCGGCCGGCATCGTGCCAGGCGTTGCCATATTCGGCACCGCCGCGAAGGTTGGCGACGGCATAAACACCGCCTTTTTCAAGCCATGCCAAACGCGTCGCCGAGAAGCTCGGGGTCAGCGAGATGTTGAACCCGCCATAACCGTAAAGCACGGTCGGCGCGGGACCGGTCACGTCCTTGCGATGGACGATGAACATCGGCACGCGGGTGCCGTCCTTCGATGTGTAGAAGCGTTGATCGACCGTAATCGTATCGGGATCGAAGGTCAGCTTGGGCGCCGCCCACTCGCTCGCCTGGCCCGTCGACGCATCGTAGCGATAGACGGTCGTCGGGCGGTTGAAGCTGGTGAACGAAAAGAAGGTCTCCGGATCGGAATCCTTGCCGTTGAAACCGCCCACCGTGCCGATGCCGGGCAGTCCAATCGTGGACAGCTGCCGGCCATCGAGGCCATAAACCCGCACCTCGCTTTTCGCATCGACCAGGTAGCTGGCGATCAGCTTGCCCCCGATCAGGCTGACACCATCAAGTGCATCCTTGCTCTCGGGAATAACCGTGACCGGCGTTCCGTTCGCGCGTCCGATTTGTACAGCTGCGACCCGTTTGAGCGGCGCATCCTTGTCGGTTGAAAAGAGCAGGCGGCTGGCTTCGTTGCCGATGAAGTTCCACTGGTTTTTGAGGCCGGTGAAAAGGGCG
The DNA here is from genome assembly GCA_035261225.1 of Sphingomicrobium sp. Taxonomy (GTDB): domain Bacteria; phylum Pseudomonadota; class Alphaproteobacteria; order Sphingomonadales; family Sphingomonadaceae; genus Sphingomicrobium. Next base: position 6,437 of record DATFUB010000147.1, on the reverse strand, counting down.
ACCGGTTTCGACCCCGGCTTGCGCAGATCGATGACGTGGACGTCATTCTCGTCGCCCGCCAGGCTCGTCGAAATGACCAGCCAGCGGCCATCATCGCTCACCTGCGCATAATGGCTGAGCTTGGGATTAGCGGGCGTCGCATAGACCAGCCGATCGGCCGCCTGCGCGGTGCCAAGTTTGTGAAAATAGACGCGGTGATCGAGGGTGGCGTTCTGGAACGTCGCCTTGGCCGCGGGCGCGGGATAACGCGAATAATAGAAGCCGCGACCGTCCTTCGCCCAGCTGACGTTGCCGCCATATTTTAGCCACTTGAGCTCGTCGGACATGATCTTGCCGGTCGCGACATTCATGACTTTGACCGTGCGCCAGTCGGTGCCACCGTCCTGGATGGCGTAAGCGAGCAGCTTGCCGTCGTCGCTCGGAGTCCATTCGGCGAGCGCGGTGGCCCCGTCTTTCGACCAGGGATTGGGATCGATCAGGACGCGTCCCGCGCCGCCGACACTTTCGCGAACGAACAGCACCGACTGGTTCTGAAGCCCGCTGTTATGCGTGTAGAAATAGCGCCCGCCCTTCTTTTCCGGGGCGGCAAAGCGCTCGTAATCGTAGAGCTGGGTGATCCGCTTCTCGAGCGTCTCGCGGCCCGGCAAGGTGGCGAGAAATGCGCTGGTGACCTTATTCTGTGCATCGACCCAGGCGCGCACTTCGGCGTCGTTGCGGACGTCGTTTTCCAGCCAGCGATAGGGGTCGGCGACCTGAGCGCCGAACAGGGGTTCGACCAGATCGGCGCGCCTGGTTTGCGGGTACGTCATTGCCGTCGCGCCGGCCGCTTGTGCCGCGGCTGCATCCGGCGCGGTCATCGTGAGGACAGTCGAAAATAAGGCAGCACCAAGCAAACTCCGACGCATCAAACTCTCCACCCCTAACAAAAAGCCCTACTGGCTAGCAGTGGCGCCGCTTGTTCCTCAAGCGGGCGTTCGACGAACGGCCAGAACGGCATCACCGGCGGATTTGCGCTCGAGGATTGTCGAAATCTCTCAGTTTCGATCGGGAAAGAGTGATCCAGTATAACTGGCGTAACCGACTGCTTCTAAATGTTTATCTTGCGTTAATCTATAAACGATTAACGATTTACAAACGCTCGAATCGGAGTCACATGGCTTGCTTCGAGCGGTAATGCCGAAGAGAAATTCCGGGACTCTACCCCTCTTGGACATCTCAAGTGCTCCAGTCGATGTATATTCGACAGGCCGATCATTTCGAAGTGACCTGACCTGCCAAGAACCCGCGAGGGAATCTGCGCAATGATATTAGGTCCGTAATCTGAATCTGACTCGCTGAGCGGCTCTTCCGAGCTGAGCAGGCAGCGGCGCGCTGCCGCGGGATTTTCACCCAATTCGGCTGCCGACGGCGAGGCAATGAAACCGAGCCAATTGGCCGCAGAACTCACCCGCCGAGGTCTCGCCCCGGCGGGGATGGGTGCTGCACGCCACAAGGAGATCACCCATGTCCATCAGCATTTCCATCGACAACGACCGCTTAGCAGCCGGAATCCAGTCGCTGCTCGACGATGAAAGTGCGGGCGTTCAGACGCTAATCTCAACCGACGACGGCAATGAAGTCGACGTCACTCTGACCAATCCGGTCGGTGGTTCCCTTGGTGGCTTCCAGACGGCGTTCAACGCCTTTCTGAACGGCACGATGTTCACCAGCTTCACGCTGTCGGATGCACAGAAGATCTTCGCCGGGACGAACGACGGAGCATCGAGTTCGGCCGATTTCGTCAAGGTCACCGCCAGCGCGGGCGAGGCGGTCTCCGACCTGTTCTTCTCGAACTCCGCTGGCAACGCGCTCGATGGCGACCAGGTCGCTGGCATGCAGACGCTCGATGGACAGAGTGTTTATCTCTGGTCGAACGGCGATTTCTGCATCGCGACCACCAGCGCCACCGCCGGCGCAGGCCGGATCGTCGCCGCCTTCTACCTCAAGGATGACGCGGCCGACCATCTCACCGCCCAGGTCCAGATGGTCACCTTCGAACCGCTCAGCCACCCGAACGGAAGCGATCCCGACGACCAGCTCAACTTCACCAATGTGCTGCAGGTCAGTGCCGCCGGATCGCAATCCTTCAATTTCGACGCGCTGAAATCTGGCGGATGCTTGTGGTGCGCGGTCGGCTCCAATGCAGGCGCGGTCGTGGTCTCTGGCTACAGCCTCGACGTCGATGGCGCGGGCAAGATAGACGGCAGTTCCAACAAGATCGCCGTAAGCCAGGGCGGCACGGGAACGACGATCGGTCTCAACAACCAGCTGTTCGACAACGTGGGCGAGACCGGCGTGTTCACTCTGGTGACCGGTCTCGATAGCTTGAGCTCCGCCAACGGCGGTATCCAGAGCGACTATATTGTCGATCACACCGGTCCCGCGGCGGAAGGCCTCAACTATACCGGCTACATAAACGTCACCGGCGCCGGGATCTTCGTGTCCCAGTCGCAAGGCAATTCTGCCAAGAGTTTCGACATCAATCTGTTCACCGCCGGTGGCGGGACGACGCCTGAGGTGGGGTTCAACTATATCGGAACAGAGCCGCACGGCGCCTTCGACGACGACACGCCGGTCAACGTGGCAACCGTCACCGTCAAGGATGACGACGGCAATATCGTCGCAACCTGGGTCGCCGGGGCCGACCCGGATGGAGCCGGCCCTCTCCGCGGCAGCGGCGCGACCGTGAGCGGGCATACATCCGGCAACGGTACCGCCAACATCCAGGTGACGATCACCGGCAACAACATCGACGTGAATGGGGTGCTCGGTGAATATACGGTCAGTTGGACCTCGGCCGGCGGTGCCACGTTCAACCGCTTCACGATGGTCGACGAAGCCGGCCAGTTCGACGTCGGCCGCATCGACCTGACTCAGGGGCTTGCGAGTCACCAGGGCGTTGGCGGCAATTTGATCGTCGAGGACGATGGCCCAACGATCACGGCATCGATCACCGGTGCGCCGAGCCCGACGGTCGACGAGAGCAACCTTGCGGCAAACGACAGCGACAGCTTCGCGGCGCAATTCTCTCCCGTGTATGGGACGGACGGACCGGCGGCGGCGCCGGTCACTTACGCGTTGTCGACGCCAGGCGGCGACAGCGGCCTCGTCGATACGGCGACGGGCAATGCCGTGTTCCTGTTCCTGGAGTCGGGCAAGATCGTCGGTCGCGAGGGGACCAGCGCACTCGATGCCGCGACAGGCGACATCGTGTTCGAAGCCAGCGTCGATTCCGCCGGCGTGGTCACGCTCGACGGGAAGCGGGCCGTGGTCCACCTCCCGAATAGTGGTACGGACCAGTCGACGACTTTATCCTCGGCCGGCCTGGTGGTCCTCACCGCGACCGCCCACGACAAGGACGGCGACAGCGCCTCGACGCCGCTCAACATCGGCGCCCAGCTGGTCTTCAAGGATGATTCGCCGACGATCACCGCGCAGATCCAGGGCGGAGCGATCAACTTCGTCGACGACGCCTTCATCACCCACAGCCTGAACGGCGCCGTGAACGCGGACGTCATCACCAATGTGAACAACCTGAGCCAGGCAGGGGTGAAGGAGTATACAATCACGTCGTGGGACGAGCCGCATACGGTCTATGCGGACCTGGACGGCGTGCTTTCGGCCGACGGGACCAAGGTCACCTATTATTCGACCTCGGTCGCCGCCAACCAAAACTCGGCCACTGCGGTCTATGAGCTGGCGCTCGATCAGACGGGCGCCGGCGCCTACACCTTCACGGTGCTGCAGCCGCCGCCGATCAGCCAGGAAACCTTCGACTTCACCGACTTGCCGTCGGGCCAGAACTTCATGGGAGTCATTGCGTCCGACAAGGCGGACCTGGCCAAGGGCGGATTGCTGGTCTTCCCGTCCAACCCCGACCTCAACCCCGACGGGACGATGACCAACATTAGCGGTACGGTAAACACGTCCAAGGGCGGCGGGCCGGTGACCATCGGCAACGGCAACCAAGCCTTCGACTCTCCCAATGAAGGCGCCTTCTTCGCCTATGTCGACAATCCTCTGCCCACATCAGTCGGTGGTCTGGGACTGACCCAGACGACAGCCGACGACGCCGACACGATCAAGTTCAACGATACGAACGAAGCCACCAGGGCATCAGTTGAAATCGTCCAGACTTCCGGCGCCGGGACTGCCAAGAGGCCCGGCCCGGCGACGCACATTACCGCCTATGACATCAACCCGGGCAACATCGACACGGACGCGGAATCGAAGGCTTTCGCCCTGAATCCGACCGCGGGTGGCGACGAGGGAAAAATCATCAGTCTCAAGATTTTCGATGCGAACGGAAACGTCGTCGAATACCGGACGAACCTGGATGCCGGGGCATCGAATGGCGGTGCACTTGCCGGCGGTAGCTCCGACTCACTGGTCGGCATTCAGTTTGTCCTCGACAATCCCAACGGCGCGGGCACTGCCGATGACGACTACAGCGTGATCGTCAGCAACCTGAAGGCGAACTACACGATCGAGTTCGGCACTCAGGAAGCCCACGACCTTGCGCGCGTCCAGAACGTGTCGGGAAGCTACGATATCGGCGGATTCAATATCTTCAACAACGTCAATGTCCCGTCGCAGGACTTCGACTTCTCGGTGCAGATCTCCGACTACGACAATGACGTTTTCGGGGGCGCCGCTGCGACGTTCGCGAACTTCGCTGTCCATATCGACGGCATCAGCTTCTAGCGGGAAGGCCGGGCTCGTCTGTTCGCCCGAATGCGAAAGGGCCGCGGAAACGCTCCGCGGCCCTTTTTGCAGGTGGCTTTGAAGCGCTCAGGCCGTTTCGAGTTCGTCCTCGACCATCACCGGACCGGAGTCCTGGCCCTTGGCGGACACGTCGCGGTCGACGAATTCGATGATTGCAATCGGGGCTGCGTCGGAGGCGCGGATGCCGGCCTTGACCACCCGGGTGTAGCCGCCGCTGCGAGCTGCGTAGCGGGCCGCGATGACGTCAAACAATTTGGCGAGCTGCGCTTCATCCATCAGCCGCGACTGGGCAAGACGGCGGTTCGACAGGCCGCCCTTTTTGGCCAGCGTCACCAGCTTCTCGACATAGGGGCGAAGCTCCTTCGCTTTTGCGAGCGTGGTGGTGATCTGCTCGTGCTTGATGAGCGCGGCGGACATGTTGCGGAACAATGCGGCGCGGTGGCTCGATGTCCGCTGAAGTTTACGATGGCCAACACGATGGCGCATGGGTCGTCTCCGTTCGTCGGGAGCCCGTGTCAGGTAGCTCCGGCCAGGCGGACTTCGGGGAGCCGCCATTATCCCAAATAACAACGGCGAGCCTGAGGCCCGCCGGACGTGCCGCTCTCAAGCGGATAGGGCGTTGAAAGTCAAGACTAGCCGTCGACCCAGTCGGTGCGCAGGCGCTTGATCGCGAACAGCATGACCAAGGCCGCGATCAGATAGAAAGCGGTGCAGCCGACCGCCGCATAGCGCAGGGATTCGGCGCCGTAGGTGGACTTCAGCGCGTCGGAAATGCCGCCGATCAACAGCGGTCCGACGCCGAGGCCGATGAGATTGTTGATGAACAGGAAGCTGGCCGAGGCGGTGGCGCGCATCGGTTGCGGAACGAGGTGCTGGACCGCCGTGGTTATCGGGCCGAGCCACAGGATGTTGAGCGCGTTGGGGATCAGCAGCAGCGGCCAGGCGAGCCACAGGCTTGGCGCCATCAGGCCGAGCGCAAAGGTCGGCGCGGTGATCAGCCAGGCGATCGTCGGCAGCTTCGCATACCAGCCCTTGTCCCTCGCCCCGAGGCGATCGGCGAGCCAGCCGCCCATGAACACGCCGGTGCAGCCGCCGATGATCAACAGCGAGGCGAGGAAATTGCCGGTAGAGATGAGGTCGAGGTGGTAGCTGCGGATGAGGACGGAAGGCGTCCATACCGCGAGTCCGTAACCACACAGCGAACTCATCGATGCGGCGAACGCCATCAGCCAGAAGGTTGGCTTGCGGGCGACCATCGGGAACACCTGCAACAACGGCGCGCGATCGGCGGCGGGTTCGGGGCGCGGCAAGTCGCGAACGGCATATTTGATGACGGGTGCGAGCAGGATTCCCGCGATCCCCATGATCACAAAGGCCGGCCGCCAACCGAACCACGCCGCGAGGTAGGCGCCGATGAACGACCCGCCGCCAAGTCCGATCGGAACGCCAAGCGAAAAGATCGCGAGGGCGCGGGCACGGCGGTCGGGCGGAAAGTAATCGGCGATGAGCGCATAGGACGGCGCGACCCCGCCGGCTTCGCCGACGCCGACGCCGAGACGGAACAGGAACAGCTGCCAATATCCGGTGGCGACCCCGCACAGCGCGGTAAACCCACTCCCCACCGCGAGCGAGCCGGCGACGACCGCGCTGCGGCTGGTGCGATCGGCCAAATA
>DATFUB010000146.1:0-4746 GCA_035261225.1 Sphingomicrobium sp. | reverse complement strand
GGCCGCCGAGAACGTCCAGGCGCGCCTCAGGATGGTCGCCTTGATGGCCCTGTCCAATGCGAACGGCCACATGCTTCTGACGACAGGTAACAAGAGTGAAATGAGCGTCGGCTATGCGACGCTCTACGGCGACATGGCGGGCGGTTATTCGGTGCTCAAGGATGCCTATAAGACGACGGTGTTCGCTCTGTCGCGCTGGCGCAACGCCAACAAGCCCGACGGCGCACTCGGCCCCGACGGGCCGGTGATGCCGGCTCGGGTGATTTCCAAGCCGCCGACCGCGGAGCTTAGGCCGAGGCAGAAGGACGAGGACAGTTTGCCGCCATATTCACTGCTCGACCGAATCCTCGAGGGCCTGGTCGACAAGGAACTGTCGGTGAGCGAGGTCGCCACTTTGACCGGCGAGGACGTCGCGCTGGTCGCGGACATCGAAGCCAAGCTGCTCCGGGCCGAATACAAGCGCCGCCAGGCCCCGCCGGGCGTAAAAATCGGCAGCCGCAACTTCGGCCGCGACCGCCGCTACCCGATCAGCAATTTCTTCCACACCGGTCCAAGATGACCGTCGTCACCCGTTTCGCTCCGTCGCCGACCGGCCGGCTCCACGTCGGCAATATCCGCACGGCGCTGCACAACTTCCTGTTCGCGCGGAAGAATGGCGGCAAGTTCATCCTCCGGGTCGACGATACCGACCGCGAGCGCTCGACCGCCGAGTTCGATGAGGCGATCCGCGATGATCTCGACTGGCTCGGGCTGGTGCCCGGCCAGATCGTCCGCCAGTCGGAGCGGTTCGATCTCTACGAACGCGAGTTCGAACGGCTGAAGGCGGCGGGGCGAGTCTATGCCTGCTACGAGACGCCGGAAGAGCTCGACCTTCGCCGCAAGGTGTTGCTTGGGCGCGGGTTGCCGCCGGTCTACGAGCGCAGGCCAGAAGGCGAGGCGCCGCCCGAAGGCCGCCAGCCGCACTGGCGTTTCCGGCTCGATCACGACGCACCGATTGTCTTCGATGATCTGATCCGGGGCGAGCAGAAGTTCGATCCGACGCTGCTCAGCGACCCCGTCGTCCGCCGCGAGGACGGCAGCTGGCTCTATCTGCTGCCGAGCGTGATCGACGATGTCGACCTTAGCATCACCCACGTCGTCCGTGGCGAGGACCATGTGTCGAACAGTGCCGCGCAGATTCAGATGTTCGCGGGGCTGGGCGCGAAGCCGCCGCGGTTTGCGCATGAAGCCCTGCTGGTGGCGGCGGAAGGCAAATTGTCAAAGCGGCTCGGATCTTATGGCGCCGAGCATGTGCGCGAGGAAGGCGTCGAGCCGATGGCGCTGCTGTCGGTATTGGCGCGGATCGGGACGTCGCAGCCGGTCGAACCGGCCGCAAGTCTCGACGCGCTGGCGGCCGGTTTCGACTTTGCGCACTTCGGCCGGGCGCCGGCGCATTTCGACCCACACGATGTCGAGCTGATCAACGCGCGGCTACTCCATCAGTTGGATTTCTCCGCCGTCGCGGATCGGTTGCCGAGCAATGCGACAGAGCAGGACTGGCTGCTGCTTCGACCGAACCTCGAACGACTGACGGACTTCTCGGCCTGGTCCGAGGTGTTGCACGGCGAGATCGAAGCGGCTGAGCTCAGCCACGATGAGCGGCTGCTGGTGAAGGAGGCGGTGACGGCCGCAGAGGCCCTCGATTGGAGCGCGGAGCCTTGGCGGGCGCTGACCGATGCGTTGAAGGCTTCGACCGGCAAAAGGGGCCGCGAACTGTTCCACCCGCTCCGAGTCGCGCTGACCGGGCGCCAAAGCGGGCCCGAAATGGCCGGACTGGTGTCGGCGATGGGCAAGGCCCGCGCGATTGCCCGCCTAAACGCTGCAGCCAAGCGCTGACGCCCACGACCCAGTACGGAACAAAATTTCCTCTTGTGGAATACGTGTAATGATGTAACATTCTGTTCATCGGTCAAGGATGAAGGAGGGTCTAATGCTCGCCTACGCCGCCAACGCTCCGCGTATCGCCGAGCGCCGCTCCGCACCAAACGCGCTGCTGTTCATCATTGCCGGCCATGTTGCCGTCGTTGCTGCAGTGATGAGCGCGAAAATGGATCTACCGAGGCGCATCCTCGAAGGTCCTTTGGTGGTGACGACGATCCCTGTCCCCCCGCCTCCGCCCTCGAACCCCATCCGCCCGAAGGCGCCGACGGCCAAGGTGATATCTGCCCCCGAACCCCAAACGTCGATCCCACCGACGCATCTTGAGCAGGACCCTGTTGAGGCACTCGGTCCGACCAAGATCAATACCGTTGCCCTTGGTGAAGGCGGGTTCGGGATCATTCCCGAAATCACTCGCCCGGTTCATTATCCGGTCAAGCTCGGGCCTCGGCTCGCGACACCGGAATCCGAACTCAAGCCGCCCTACCCCCAGTCAAAATTGCTGACCGAGGAGGAAGCGGTGCTCAATCTCAAGCTGACGATCGACCAGAACGGTCGGGTGGTTGCGGTCGACCCGGTCGGCCGCGCCGATCCCGCCTTTCTGAGCGCTGCACGCCGGCACCTCCTTGCCCACTGGCGCTACAGACCGGCGAGCGAGGACGGGCAAGCGGTCACATCCTCGACCGTGATCACCTTGCGCTTTCAGCTCAACGGCTAAGCTCCACGCTGTTGCGCCCCCGGGGCTGGCGGATCAAATTCGCCAGCCCTATCTTCTGATCATGTCCTGGTTCCCCAAACCTGTCAGTCCGCGGGCGGCATTCGCCGATCTTCGCGCCTTCATGCGCCAGCGCAGCCGCGAGCAGGTGATCGCCGCATCGCTGGCCCTGCTGGTGACCGCGATTATCGTCATCGAGTTCATCGTCGACGCCAAGATCAACACGGCCCCGCCGCCGCGGATCACCTACGTCGAGCTTTATCCGTCGAACCGGACCGACGCCCAAATCATCGCCGACCAGAAGAAAGACCAGGCGGCCAAGGACGCAGCGATCAAAGAGCGGCAACGGCAATTCCAGAAGCTCGAAAACCAGCTCGGCATGTAAGCGGCGACAATCGCCGCTTCATGGCCGAGGCCGTGAAGCTCGGCGAGGCCGCGCGCGGGCAAAGCGCGCCCAACCCGAATGTCGGCTGCGTCATCGTTTCGTCCACCGGCAGAGTCGTCGGCAGAGGCGCAACCGCGCCCGGCGGCCGTCCGCATGCCGAGGCGATTGCGCTCCAGGAAGCGGGAGGGCGCGCCAAGGGTGCGACTGTCTATGCGACGCTCGAGCCCTGTGCCCACGATAGCCCACGCGGCCCGGCGTGCACCGATTTGCTGCTCAAGGCCAAGCCTGCGCGCGTCGTCATCGCGCTCAAGGATCCCGACCCGCGCACCACGGGCAAGGGCATCCGGCGGTTGCGCGCCGCCGGAATCGACGTGTCGCTGGGGATCGGCCGGGAGGCGGCGAAGTGCTCGCTCGCCGGCTGGCTGACGCGGCTTGAGCTCGGACGGCCGCGGATCACGCTCAAGCTCGCGCTGTCGATCGACGGCAAGATTGCGCTGCCATCGGGCGAGAGCAAATGGATCACCGGCGAAGACGCGCGCGCCCACGTCCATCTCGAGCGCGCGCACAGCGACATGATCCTGGTCGGCCGAGGCACCTATCTGGCCGACGCGCCAAAGCTGGACGTCCGTCTTCCGGGGCTCGAACAGCATTCACCGCGGCGCGCGCTGCTGACTCGTGGCGATGCGGTCGATGGGTGGGAAACGCTTGCAAATCCGCGGGATGTCTATCGCCTTCATGACGTCAACGATCTGCTGGTCGAAGGCGGATCGGCGACCGCGACCGCGTTCCTGAGCGAAGATCTGGTCGACCGAATCATCATTTACCGGGCGCCAATCATCGTCGGCGAAGGCAAGTCATCGTTCGGCTATGTTGGGCTCGACGCGATCGCCGATGCGCACGGTCGCTGGCGCCTGGTCGATGAGCGACGGCTCGGCGTCGACCGGCTCGAAGTTTACGAGCGCGCGCGGGACAGCTAGGCGGCGGGCATGTTCACCGGGATCGTCACCGACGTCGGCACCGTCCGCAAGGCCGAGCAGCGCGGCGACCTCAGGCTGCAGATAGGGACCGGCTACGACACCTCGACCATCGATCTGGGCGCCTCGATCGCTTGCTCGGGCGTGTGCCTGACCGTGGTCGACAAGGGCGACGACTGGTTCGCGGTCGATGTTTCGGGCGAAACCCGGTCGCGCACTGGAAGCGAGATGTGGCGCGAGGGCGCGCGACTCAATCTCGAGCGCTCGCTGCGCTTGGGCGATGAGCTTGGCGGGCATATCGTCACGGGGCACGTCGACGCCCTCGGCGACGTGGTCGAAACCCGCCCCGACGGCGATTCGACGCAAATCGACGTTAGCGTCCCGCGCGAACTCGGCGCGATGATCGCGGCCAAGGGCTCGATCGCGCTCGACGGGGTGTCGTTGACCGTCAATGACGTCCGCGATGCCGACGGCTCGACCCATTTTTCTATCAACATCATCCCGCACACCGCGGAGCACACGACGCTCGGCGGCTTGGCCGTTGGACGACAGCTCAATGTCGAGGTCGATGCGCTTGCGCGCTACATTTCCCGCATGATGGTGTCCCGCGCACAGTAGGAACATCATTGTTCCTCCTTTTCATCACATTCGAGTGTGATAAATAAGCGTGCATGAGCACGACCCTGATCGAAAGAATCGAAGCCATCATCGCCACCGGCGAGGTCAGCCGATCGGGGCTGGCCCGCGCTGCGGGG
>DATFUB010000145.1:0-27809 GCA_035261225.1 Sphingomicrobium sp. | reverse complement strand
GATGTCGCGAACGTAACCGCGATAATCGACATCGCATTTAAACGACAGGTCGGCCGCGCCGTAGCCGCCGTAGCCGTAAGCATAGCGCCCGCTACTCGCCAGGCCGCGGACGCGGACCGAGCCGCGGTTCGGATCAACGCGGGTGATGCTGAGTACCCGGCCGGCGCTGCCGTAGGACCCGACGAGCGCGCCGAGAATGCCGCCGGCGCCACCGCGGCTATACAGCCGGTTCTGCACCGCCGAGGTGCACTGCTGAACAGCCGCATTCGTGTTCATGCCGTAACCGTAGTTGTTGTAACGGTAGCCGTAGCCATAGCCGTAGGGCTGGGTCTGATAATATTGTGCTGTCGACGGGGCGGCCGAGGCAATCGCCGCGAGGCCTGCGGCACCGGCCAGGATTTTGGTCATCATGGTCATGGCTCTTGTCTCCTTTCGAATGAATGGAGCCTTCGCCGGGTAAAACGCGCGGGAAACGGCAGTCGGGCGCTACGTTCGTCGCGCAACCGGCTCCGGCTGTCGCAGCGGCGTGAACGCGCTGTGAATATCGGGACGCGAAAAAGGGCCCGCCGGGTGAACTGACCGGCGGGCCCTCTTACTCAGGGAATCTTGCGCGGTCCCCCTACCGCCGACGACTCGCAAAGGGGTCAGCAAGCCGGTTATGGAAACGTCTCACGCTCACCCCCGTGAGAGCAACGTCGCGTTCTGGACCGTCCCGAATTGGGAAGCTTTGCCGAGTGGCCGCTTGGCCACAGCAGCATCGGAAACGACGGCGGGTGCGCCAAGTGGAGGAACGGTCACAACCCGAGTGGTTTATGCACTTGTGATTGAGGAAGACGGCCAGGTTGTCGAACGAATGCGCGCCCGGGCCGAACAATGCCGCCGCCTCGCCAAAGCGATTCTCGACCGGAGCGCCGCAGCCGTCTTGACGACGATGGCCGAAGAGGTCGAAGCCGACATCAAGCGGCTTGAAGGTGGTCAGGATTCCGGTCCGACCCAGCGCACGCCGCCTCCCCCGCAATGCTGAGGCATTCGCGCGTTCGATTCGATGTTTAACATGTGATAAGGCCCTCCGCGTGCCGAATGGTTTTGCGGGCGCCCCCGACGGCGCCGCGCATGGGGAGGCGCAGATGAACCCTTTCGTCCGATCGAGTTGCTGTCTGGCCGCCGTCGCGGCTCTGGCGAATTGCGGCGGCGGGTCGCCTAAAAATGAAAACGGCAGCGCCGCAAACGCGACCCAGGCGGCGGAAAATGCCACCGCGAACACGCTTATGCCGGCCGCGCCGCCCGCGCTGCCCGCTCCCGCGGTATCAGCCAACGAGAAGCGCATGACGATCGAGGCCCTGCCGGTTGCGCAGCCTGGACCCGGCGTGGCCGTGGGCTCGGTCCACATGGTCCGGTCCGCCAGCGGCATCGTGACCGACGGTTTCGGCGGCGGCTGCATGGTGTTCGAAGACCCGACAAGCGGCGTCTGCCACAAGGACAGCGATTGCCACGTGCCGAGTTACATCTCGGCGGCGGGTGGCCCATGGGCCTATTGCGCGGACCAGAAATGCTGGATCAAGCCGGCCGACAAGGCCTTTTGCTGGAAGTCGCGTTACTCGACCCCGCAGCTACCGTTGCAAGTCGGCAAGCCGCAATCGACACCCAAGGTGACCTTGGCGAGCCTCCCGGCGCAACTGTTCCAGGGTCCGGCCAAGAATCAGATCAGGGCGCGGGTCATCGCCTGCCTCAACGGGAAATATAAGTCAGGCGACGCACCGCCCTGCGCCGGTGGCAAAGGCCCGCGCACCGACGACATCGGGGATGCGAAGACCCTGACGAAATAGGACCCGCTAATTCCGGCGAACGAGCAACATCGCGCCGACGACGCAGCCGCCGAACAGCGCGCCCTCAAGGCCGCCGGTGACGATCTGGCTGACCGGCCCGAAGCCCTGCTCGCCGAACAAAGCGCCGATCTGGTCGAGGCGCAGGCGCGAGGCGGGGAAGTGGCGGGCGAGCAGGTCGAGGCTGCCGCCCATCATCCGTCCACCGAGCATCGGAATGATCAAGCCGGCCGCGCCACCGCATAGAGCCGCCAGGGTTGCGCCGCGTTTGACCGATCCGGCGCGGCTTGCGAGCCACGCGCCGAGGCCGACGGCCCCGCCGAGCAACACGCCTTCGAACGGTCCGGTGATGTCGCCCGGCGACTGGCCGATCAGCAGGCTGAAAGCGTCGAGGCCAAGCAGTTTGACGATCGCTCCGACGACGAGGCCGCCGAGCGCGCCGGCAGCGATGCTCCAGCGCCGCGTGCGGCCCGGAGCGAAACCGGCGGCGGCGATCCCGAATGCAACGCCCGCAGCTCCAAGCAGCGCGACCAGGACCGACAGCGACACCAGCACAAGCAACACGGAGAGCGCACCCATGCCCGGCTGCAGCGGCTGCGACGCGCCGGCGAAGCCGTAGACCAGGCCGCCAATCAGCCCCGCGACCCCGCCGCCGAGCGTCCCCGCGACGGCCAGGCGCACAACCTCACGCCATGGATGGGGCGAGGCTCTCTGCGACGACAGGGTTTCTAGCCCCAACGGCGTTACCGGCGCGATGAAGCGGTAACCGTGCTTGGGCACGGTCTCGATGAAGCGCGGCCGCCCGGCATCGTCGCCGAGCTTGCTGCGCAACGTCTTGATGCATTGGGTCAGCGCCTCGTCGGTGACCGGGACGCCCTTCCACACCTCGTCGAGGAAACGGTCCTTGGAGACGAGCTTGCCGGGCTCGCTCACGAGCAAGGCGAGGGCATCGAGGTAGCGGGCATTGAGCTCGACCGGGTCTCCGCCGCGGAGCAACTGCCGGTCCGCCGGATCGAGGGTGAAGATATCGAAGCGGAAGCGGCCAAGCGTCATTTTTCAGCGAAACCTCAGCAGTTGCTCATGCCGCTCACCGGCCACTCGGGCAGGATCGAAGCTCATTCATGCATGGAGGCGAGACAATGGCAAGCAAGGCCGCTGACAATCGGTGGAACGGATGGCGGATCGCGCGGTGGACCGTTCCCGCAATCCTGCTGCTGGTTCCGCCTGTCGCGCATTTCCAGTGGACCGGGTCCGACTATGTAGCGATGGGCATCCTCCTGTTCGGCTCCGTCGGAACTTATGAGGCCATTGCGCGGACAAACAGCAGCTTCGCTTACCGTGCCGCGGCGGCCGTCGCCGTCGCCACGTCATTCCTGCTCATCTGGATCAACCTCGCGGCCGGCATCATCGGCAGCGAGACCAATCCGTTGAACCTGCTCTACGCCGGCGTGATTGGCGCGGCACTGATCGGCGCGATTGCCGCGCGCTTTGAGCCGGGCGGAATGGCGCACGCTTTGGCCGCGACGGCGGCGGTTCAGGCGCTCGTCGGCGTGGTCGCCGTGTTTGCCGCGGGCGATCAACCGCCGGGGATGACCGGACAAGCGATGCTGAACGGCGGCTTCGTTGCTTTGTGGCTGCTGGCGGCCGCATTGTTCCGCAAGGCGGCGCGGGACCGGAGCGCCTAAAACGCTTCGGCCGGAATCTTCATCAGCGTCTCGGCGCCGGCCTCGATCTTGCGCCGCAGACCCGAGGTCATCGGCAGTTCGCGCAGCGCGAAAAAGCGCGCCGTCGTCAGCTTACTCTCGTGAAACTCCTTGTCTGCGTCGCCGTCGGCCAGTGCGCGCGATGACGCCGCGGCCATCTTGATCCACATCCAGCCGAGCGCCACGAGGCCCATCAGCTCCATGTAGGCGTAGGCACCGGCGCCCGCATTGTCGGGATCGGCCACGGCATGTTGTGCGAGCCAAATGGTCGCGCCCTGAAGGTCGGCGAGCGCGGGCTCCAAAGCCGCCGCAACTCCGCCGGGATCGCCGGCATTTTTGGCATCAGCGATATCGCGCCCGACCGTCTCGAAGAACAAGCGCACGGCGCGGCCACCGTCCTTGGGCAGCTTGCGGCCGACCAGATCCATCGCCTGGATGCCGTTGGTCCCCTCGTAAATCTGGGTGATCCGCGCGTCCCGGACGAACTGCTCCATCCCGTGCTCGCGGATATAACCATGCCCGCCGAACACCTGCTGGGCATTGACCGCGGCGTCGAAGCCCTTGTCGGTGAGATAGCCTTTGATCACCGGCGTTAGGAGACCGAGCAGATCATCGGCCTGCTGCCGCTCGGTTTCATCAGGCGAGCGGCGCGTGAGGTCAACCTGAAGCGCGCCCCACAGCACGAGCGCGCGGCCCGGCTCGATGTAGGCACGGGCTTCCATCAACATGCGGCGGACGTCGGGATGGACGATGATCGGGTCGGCCTTGGCGCCGGGCTCGCGCTCGGATTCCTTGAGCGCGCGGCTCTGCCGCCGGTCCTTCGCGTAAGCCGCGGCATTCTGGTAAGCGACCTCGCCCTGGGCCAGGCCCTGGAGGCCGACACCGAGGCGCGCGGCGTTCATCATGATGAACATCGCCGCCAGGCCCTTCTCCGGCTCGCCGACCAGCCAGCCCTTGGCCCCGTCGTAATTCATCACGCAGGTGGCGTTACCGTGGATGCCCATCTTCTTCTCGATCGCGCCGCAGCTGAGCGCGTTGCGCTCGCCGAGGCTGCCGTCGTCGTTGACGAGAAATTTGGGGACGACGAACAGCGAGATGCCTTTGACGTTGTCCGGGGCCCCGGCGATCTTGGCGAGCACCAGGTGAATGATATTCTCGGCGAGATCATGCTCGCCGGACGAGATGAAGATCTTGGTCCCGGTGATCGAGTAGCTGCCGTCGGGATTAGGATCGGCGCGGGTCTTCAGCAGGCCGAGGTCGGTGCCGCAGTGCGGCTCGGTCAGGTTCATCGTGCCGGTCCATTTGCCGGTGATCATCGTCGGCACATATCGCTGCTTGAGCTCATCCGAGCCCTTGATCAGCAGCGACGCAATCGCACCCGAGGTCAGCCCCTGGTACATTTCGAAACTGTGGTTGGCCGACAGGATATATTCGGTGACCGCGGTGCCGACGACCTGCGGCAGGCCCTGCCCGCCATATTCCTCCGGCCCGGTCAGGGTCGGCCAACCAGCCGCGACGAACTGGTCATAAGCTTCCTTGAAACCAGGCGGGGTCGTCACCGAACCGTCGTCCGCGCGCTTGCAGCCGGCCTCGTCGCCGACCTTGTTCAAGGGCGCCAGCACCTCGGCGGAGAATTTGCCCGCCTCCTCGAGGATTGCTTCGATCAGGTCGGGGGTCGCGTTGGCGAAGCCCGGGAGGTTCGAATAGCGGCCGATATCGAGCACGTTCTCGAGGATGAAGCGGGTCTCTTTGACCGG
The DNA here is from genome assembly GCA_035261225.1 of Sphingomicrobium sp. Lineage (GTDB taxonomy): Bacteria > Pseudomonadota > Alphaproteobacteria > Sphingomonadales > Sphingomonadaceae > Sphingomicrobium. The sequence continues at coordinate 22,526 of DATFUB010000145.1, read as the reverse complement.
CGCGTTATAGATCGGCATGTCACTTACCTCCGTGTCAGTTCCTCCTATTGCGACGGATTGGCAGCGTCCAGCGGCTGTTAAGGCCGCACCAGCGACATTACATGGATGTCCGAAGAGGAACGCTTGATGAAACGCCTGATGATTGCCGCTGTCGCCGCGCTGATGGCCGCGAGCCCCACCACCGCCGCCCCACGCACCGAAACCGCGGTGCTCGCCGGCGGCTGTTTCTGGGGCATGGAATTGGTGTTCGAGCACGTCAAAGGCGCGACCGACGTTGTCTCGGGTTTCGCCGGCGGCGACGCCAGAAGCGCGACCTACGACGCGGTCAGCACCGAACGGACCGGCCATGCCGAAGCGGTCAGGATCACCTACGACCCGGGCCGGATCAGCTACGCCCAGCTGTTGCAGGTCTATTTCGCGGTCGCCCACGACCCGACCCAGGTCAACCGTCAGGGACCCGACGTCGGCCCGAGCTACCGTTCGGCGATCTTCCCACAGAATCCCGGGCAGGCGCAGGTCGCCAAGGCGTTCATCGCGAAACTGCAGGCGCGCCATGTGTTCAAGGCGCCGGTCGCGACGCGAATCGAAAGCGGCGACTTCTTCCCGGCCGAAGCTTATCACCAGGATTATGCGAGGAAGCACCCGTGGGAACCGTACATCGTCATCAACGACCGGCCGAAGGTCGCGGCGCTGAAGCGGCAATATCCCGGCATTTACAGGGGCTAAGCGCCTAAACTGCTAAGATTTCATGTTTTATTCAGGGCGGGGCGACAAAGGTGCGCCCTCGCCCTATATGACGCCGACGTGGCCAACACCGCGGGTAGCCGGGAACCCAGACGATGCTGACGACCGATCCGTTCGACGACGACAAACTGCGCGAGGAATGCGGCGTATTCGGCGTTTGGGGCGCCGATAACGCCTCGAACCTCGTCGCGCTCGGGCTCCACGCGCTGCAGCATCGCGGGCAGGAAGCGGCCGGGCTGACCAGCTTCGACGGCACGCATTTTCATTCGCATCGGGCGATGGGCCACGTCGCCGGCAATTTCGACCGCGACGACATCATGCGCAAGCTCGGCGGCCGCACGGCGATCGGCCATGTCCGCTATGCGACCACGGGCGAAACCGCGTTGCGCAACGTCCAGCCGCTGTTCGCCGAATTGGCCGAGGGCGGCTTCGCGGTCGCCCACAACGGCAACATCTCGAACGCGATGAAGCTGCGGCGGACGCTCAACCGGCGCGGCTCGATTTTCCAGTCGACCGGCGACACCGAGGTCATCATCCACCTCGTCGCCACCTCCACCCACGCCAATCTGCTCGACCGCCTGACCGACGCATTGAAGCAAGTCGAAGGCGCGTACTCGCTGGTTGTCCTCACCGAAGAAGGCCTGGTTGCTTGCCGCGACCCGCTCGGCATCCGGCCACTGGTCATGGGCAAGCTCGGCGAAGCAACCATCTTCGCCTCGGAAACGGTCGCGTTCGACGTCATCGGCGCGACCTTCATTCGCGATGTTGACCCCGGCGAGCTGATCATCGTCAACGACAGCGGCATTCGCTCCTTCCGCCCGTTCGAGAAGGCGGAGCCGCGTCCGTGCATCTTCGAACATGTGTATTTCTCGCGGCCGGATTCGATCGCCGAGGGCCAATCGGTCTATCAAGTGCGCAAGGCGATCGGCGCCGAGCTATCGCGCGAAGCGCCGGTTGAGGCCGATTACGTCGTCCCCGTGCCCGACAGCGGCGTGCCCGCGGCAATCGGCTTTTCGCAAGAATCGGGCATCCCGTTCGAACTCGGCATCATCCGCTCGCACTATGTCGGGCGGACGTTCATCCAGCCGACCCAGGAAGTGCGCCACCTCGGCGTCAAACTGAAGCACAACGCCAATTCGGCGCTGGTCGCCGGCAAGCGCATCGTGCTGGTCGACGACTCGATCGTCCGTGGCACGACTTCGGTGAAACTCGTGCAAATGATGCGCGACGCGGGCGCACGCGAAGTCCACATGCGGATCGCCTCGCCGCCGACGCGGCACAGCTGCTTCTACGGCGTCGACACGCCCGAGCGCGCCAAGCTGCTGGCGGCGCAGATGAACGTCGAGCAGATGCGCGATTATATCAACGCCGACAGCCTCGCTTTCATCTCGATCGAGGGCTTGTACCGGGCGCTTGGCGACGAGCGCGACACCGCCGCGCCGCAGCGCTGCGACGCATGCTTCACCGGCGATTACCCGACGACATTGACCGACGTTTCCGAGAAGGAAAAAGGCGCGCCTTTGTCTTTGGTGGCTAGCCGCTAGCCGCTACACGCGCCGCCATGACTGATTCGAAGCCACTTGCCGGCCAGCTCGCGCTGGTCACCGGCGCCAGCCGCGGGATCGGCGCCGCGACCGCCGAAGCCCTCGCCGGCGCCGGCGCTCATGTAATTCTCGTCGCCCGCACCGCCAGCGCGCTCGAACAGATCGAGGACCGCATCCACGAGGCCGGCGGATCGGCGACCATCGCGCCGCTCGACCTCACCGAGGGCGAGGGCATCGGCAAGCTCGCGGTCGCGGTCGCCGAGCGGTGGGGTAAGCTCGAGACGCTCGTGCTCAACGCGGCGATGCTCGGCTCGCTCACTCCGGTGCAGGACATCGATCCCAAGGAATATTCGCGGATCCTGAGCTTGAACGTCCTCGCCAACCAGGCGCTGGTCGCGGCGTTTGACCCGTTGCTGAGGAAGGCCGATCGCGCCGACGTGGTCGCGCTGACTTCGTCCGTCGGCGGCGAACCGCGCGCCTTCTGGGGCGCCTACGGATCGTCGAAAGCCGCGCTCGAGACTTTGCTCGGCGCCTACGCCGACGAGACCACTCATACTGGGCGGATTCGCGTCCATATCGTCGACCCGGGCGCAACGCGGACGCGGATGCGGGCGCTCGCTTTCCCCGGCGAGGAGCCCGACAGCGTCAAGCCGCCCGAAACGGTGGCCGAGGCAATCGTCGAGCGGCTGCTGTCGGCCGCGCCAACCGGCGAGAAACTACGGGTCGAGGTCTAGGCCAGAGCGAAGCGCGTTAGCCGCCGCGCGGGATCGACTTCGTTGAGACGAAGGGTGATCGCTTCGCCGATCGCGAGACCCTCGCCCGGCACGCGCGTGATCACCGCCGGATCGGCCAGCTGGATCCGCGCGCCGCGCTTCTTGTCGATGTCGGTGACCGTCCCGGCAAACTTCTCGCCGACCCGGCCTTGCAGCACCACCGCTTCCGCCAACTCGAGAACCGCGCTGTCCACCTGTCCGGCTCTCGCTTCAGCCCGGTTCATGACCTCGGGCAATCGCTCGAATGCGGCGGTCACGCCATCCGGAACGCTGCGCCCGTTCGCGACCGCCAAAGCAGCCTGCGTCACGTAGCGATCGGCGAGCCGCCGCAACGGCGCGGTCGCATGGACGTAGGTCGCGCGCATCGCCGAATGCCACGGCTTCTCGCCGGCGCGGAACGGGGCATACGTCGCATGAACGCCGGCGCGGCGGATCGCCAGCATGAACGCCGCCTCCTTCGGATCGTTGGGATCGAGAGTGCGCTGGCGGTCTTCCAGGCTGACGCTCTTTGGCCAATCGACCCCGAGCGCCTTGGCGCTGTGCCGCAAGCGCCGGATTCCCCAGTCGTCGGGCTCGGGCATGACCCGGAACAGCCCGGTGTAATGGCTGTACAATGCGTCGGCAACGGCAAGGTTCGCGGCGAGCGACATGGATGCATTGGACTGTTCGGCCGCGCTCATCGGCCGGAACTCAAGGCAGAAACAGCCGTCCGGCCCTTCGACTACCTGCTGCTGCGGCGGGTCGACGCGCGAGGCTCCGCGCGCATTCTCCGCGGCCGCGATCCGCCGCGACAATTCGTCGAAGCCGGCCGGCAAATCTTCAGGCCGCACGGTCGCATAGCCGAGCTTGGCGCGGCTGCGGACGATCGCTCGTTCGACCCCGTCGAGAGTCGCGCCGCCGTCACTTCCGACACGAACGATGAACAGAATCGCGGGCCTGTCGCCGTCCGGCAAAAGGCTCGCCGCGCCGTCGCACAGCACCGGCGGATAGAGGCTGATCTTGCCGTCGGGCATGTAAATGGTCTGGCCGCGCGTCCACGCTTCCGTATCGACCGGGCCGCCGTCGGGCACGAACCAGCCGACATCGGCGATGGCGTAACGCAAGATGAGGTCGCTCCCGGCCAACTCAATCGCGAACGCCTGGTCAAGGTCGGTCGAACTCGCCGGATCGAGCGTGACGAACGGAACCGCGGTGCGGTCGATATGATCGCTCAACGGCTGCCGCACCGCGGCCTGCGCCGCAGCTTCCACGTCCTGCGGGAAAGCGCCCGGCAACTGGAATTGTGCGCGGATCGCCGCGAGGCCATCACCCAGCGCCCGCGCCCTGTCGACGAGGGACTTCACGCTTTGACCATCGTCACCTGCGCGACGTCGATCGCGCCACCGCGAAAACCGCCTTCACAATACATCAGATAATAACGCCACAGATCGTGGAAGGTCTCGCCGAAGTCGCCGAGGGCGCTGCGCGCGACTGCCTGATCGTAGCGCTCCCGCCAACGCTTCAGCGTCTCGGCATAATCGAGGCGAAACCCGTCGCGGCCATCCCATGACAGCCCACGCTCGCGCGCCAGCGCTTCGAAACGCGGCTCGTTGAGCAGCATCCCGCCTGGGAAAATGTAGGTCTGGATGAAGTCGGCGCTGCGCGCATAGCGATCGAACATGCTATGATCGAACGAAATGAACTGCAGCGCGGCGCGCCCGCCGGGCTTCAAATTCCGCGCGATACAGTCGAGATAGGCGCCCCACCAGCGTTGGCCGACCGCTTCGACCATCTCGACCGAAGCGACGGCGTCGAACTGCTCCGCGGTGTCGCGATAATCCTGGAGGCGAATTTCGATTTGCGACGAGAAGCCGGCGGCGGCGATCTTATCTTCGGCCCAGGCCTTCTGTTCCTTTGACAGCGTCAGGCCGACCACGCTTACCCCGCGCCGCGCCGCCTCGATCGCGAGACTGCCCCAGCCGCAGCCGATCTCGAGCAGGCGCTGGCTGGGTTTCAGCTCGAGCCTGTCGAGCAAGGCGTGGATCTTGTTGAGCTGCGCGGCTTCGAGGCTCTCGTCCGGCGCGGCGAAACGCGCGCACGAATAGGTCATCGTCTCGTCGAGCCACGCCGAGTAGAAATCATTGCCGAGGTCGTAATGCGCCTGGATGTTCTCCCGCGCCTTGCGCGGCGCGTTGTCGCGCAGGCGGTGCGCGGCCAGATTGACCCAGCGGAACAAACCCTTGGCGCGGCCGATGTCGCCGAGACTGGCGGCATTGACGGAAAACAATTCGAAGATCGCCACCGGGTCGGGGCTCGTCCATTCGCCCAGGGCCCACGCTTTGTACCATCCGACCGAGCCTGAGGTCGCAAGGCGGACGAGCGCTATCCAACTGGAGATCTGAACGACCGCAGCTGGTCCGGGCGAGCGAAAGCCGAGGCGATGGCGGCCGCCGCCAGGCACAATCGTGTCGAGCCCGCCATGATCGAGCCGCCGGTCGACCTCATCGAGGACATGCGACAAAGCAGGCGCAAACAGCCGGGCAAGCATCCCGCCGCCGGTGGCAAAGCCCCGGTCCGCGCGCACCAGATGTTCGCCCCGAGCCATAATGGCGCGAGTTATTTGGATGTCGGCTGCGAGTCGAGCGGGATGAGGAAGGTCGAACTCGACGCGCGACCGGATTCAAAGAAGCGCTGGTCAGTCAAATAGGCGCGCCCGCCCTCCTCGTGGACCATCGGCATGCGCGACCAGAACAGGAAGGCGCGGACGCGTTTGCTGTCCTTCGCGGCGGCGGCGAGACGCTGATCGTCGAGGTTCAGTTGCGTGATCCTGGGGTCTAGCCACGCGCTGTTGAGCCCGTCGAACGAATTGTAGGTCCCGCTCCCGCCGATGCTGTCGCCGCGCCAGACCATCTTGCGCTTCCAGAAGGTCAGCGGAACTTCACCGGCGACGATCATCCGTGGGGTAGTCACGCGCTCGACCAGCGGCCGAGTGACCGCGACGGCACGCGCGGAGATTGCGGCGTTTAACCCGATGTAGCCGAGCATCGCACCAAACGCCCAGACCGCCGGCCGCGTCCAGTTCTTGCCCAGCCGTTCCGCGCGCCACGACATTTCGAGGCCGAGGATCAGCATGATCCAGATCCACGGGTCGATGATGAACAACGTGTCGCCATAGAACCAGCGCTGCGACACAGGGTCGAGCAGACGCGTTCCGTAGGTGTTGAGAAAATCCAGGATCGGGTGGCTTAAAGTGCCGAGAAAGCAGGCGAGAAGCAGCCAGCCGAGCTTGATTTTGCCTTCCTTGTTAGGTCGCAACCTTTCCCATACCAGAATGATTGCAGCTGCCAAAAAGGGTATGGTGACGAGCCCGCCGAGGCCGTGGCTGAACCCGCGATGCGCTTCGATGGCTTCGTAACCGAGCGGGCGTGCGAAGAAGCTGTCGATGTCGGGCAAATTGGCGGAAATGATCAGCGCCGGCATCGCGCGCGGCGTCAGGCGCTTCAGCCCCATGCGCCCAAGCAGGGCGCCGACCAGCGAGTGCGTTAGATTGTCCAATCAGGAGCTGCGGATCACTCTGCGCGCGGTTCCTTCTCGACCATCCAGGTTTGGCCTTTCGAGACCAATGCCTGAAGGTCGGCCGGCTTGCCTTTGGCGGCGGCAGCGTTCTGCTCGATCACCGCAGTCTCGAAGGTCGGCGCCGGGTCTTCGTAGAGGACGCCCAACGCCATCGGGAAGCCCTCGGGCATTTCGACCAGCATGTGCGCGATCGACCGGTTCTTCGGGTCGTGAACCAGGACGTCCGGGTCCTCCGCATCGACCACCTTCAGTGCCAGCCGCTCACGGTCGAGCGCGATGCCCTTGGCCCCGCCGGCGAACAGCATTTTCTCGCCGGTCTTGAGCCAAAGCTGCTTCTCGGCGGCTACGTCGCGCTCGGTGAAGCTGGCGAACACATCGTCGTTATAGACCACGCAATTCTGGAAGATCTCGACGAAGCTCGCACCGCGGTGGGCATGCGCCGCCTTCAACACCTCGGGCAGATTCTTGTGGACGTCTATACCCCGCGCGACGAACCGCGCGCCCGATCCTAGCGCAAACGCGCACGGCTGGACCGGGCGGTCGACCGAACCGAACGGGGTCGAGGGACTGCGCGTGCCGACCCGGCTGGTCGGCGAGTACTGCCCCTTGGTCAGGCCGTAGATCTCATTGTTGAACAGCAGGATCTGGCAGTCGAGGTTGCGGCGCAAGATGTGCATGCTGTGGTTGCCGCCGATGCTCAATGCATCGCCGTCGCCCGTGATGATCCACACGTCGAGTTCGGGGTTGGCGAGCTTGACCCCGGTGGCGAAGGCCGGCGCGCGACCGTGGATGGTGTGGAAGCCGTAGGTCGCCATGTAATAAGGGAAGCGGCTCGAACAGCCGATGCCCGAGATGAACACCGTCTTTTCGCGCGCGACGCCCAGATCCGGCATCGTCCGCTGCACCGCTTTCAACACCGCATAATCGCCGCAGCCGGGACACCAACGCACTTCCTGGTCGCTCGCCCAGTCCTTGGCGGTGGTGGTCGGGATCGGAGAGATTTCGTTCATCCGTGGGGCCTCAGCCAATAAACCAGAAACAGCACCGCAGCCAGCAGCAGGATCATCGGCCAGACGCTGAGCTGTTTCATTTGAGCGCCCGGTCGATCGCCGCTTCGATCTCGGCGATGCGGAACGGGTGGCCGGAGACCTTGGTCAGCGATTGGGCATCGACCAGATACTGGTCGCGCAGCAGCGTCTTGTACTGGCCCATGTTCATCTCGGGCACGAGCACGTGCTTGAACCCCTTGAGCAGCGGCCCGAGATTCTTCGACGCCGGCCAGATGTGACGGACGTGGATGTGGGCGATATCCTTGCCGGCCGCGATCGCGCGGCGGACCGCCTGGTGGATCGGGCCGAAGGTCGAACCCCAGCCGACGACCACCAGCTCCGCGCCTTCGCGGCCGAGGCAAATGTTCTGGTCGGGAATGTCATTAGCGATTCCGGCCACCTTGGCATGGCGGGTGTCGGTCATCTCCTGGTGCGCGGCGGGCGAATAATCGATGTTGCCCGTGCCGGGCTGCTTCTCGATCCCGCCGATACGATGCTCAAGGCCCGGCGTTCCCGGCTTGATCCAGGGTCGCGCAAGGCCGTCGCCGCGCGCATAGGGCATGACCTGCTGACCCTCGTCCGGAATCGTGTCGAAGAAGCTGACCGGGAACGGCGCATAGCCGCTCATGTCCGGCACCTTCCACGGCTCTGCGGCATTGGCGATGTAGCCGTCGGTCAGCAGCATCACCGGCGTCATATATTTGGTCGCGATGCGGCACGCCTCGATCGCGCAGTCGAACGCGTCGGCGGGCGAGCGGGCCGAAATTACCGGTACCGGCGAGTCGGCGTTGCGGCCGTAAACCGCCTGGTAGAGGTCGGACTGCTCGGTCTTGGTCGGTAGGCCCGTCGACGGCCCGCCGCGCTGCGAATTGACGACGATCAGCGGCAATTCGGTCATCACCGCGAGGCCCAGCGCCTCGGTCTTGAGCGCGATGCCCGGACCCGATGACGAGGTGATCCCAAGGTTGCCAGCATAACTCGCGCCGATCGCCGCGCAGATCGCCGCGATCTCGTCCTCTGCCTGGAAGGTCGTGATCCCGAATTCCTTGAGCCGCGCCAGATGATGGAGCAGCGGGCTCGCCGGAGTGATCGGGTAGGATCCGAAGAACATGTTGACGCCCGCCAGCTGGCTCCCGGCGACCAGGCCGAGCGCAAGCGCCTCGGCGCCGGTGACCGTGCGGTAGAGGCCGGGCTCGGCCGGCGCGGCGGCGAGATGATGCTGCTTGAACGGCGCGCCCATTTCGGTCGTCTCGCCATAGGCGTGACCGGCGTTGAGCGCCGCGATATTGGCTTCGGCGAGCTCGGGCGCCTTGGCAAACTTGAGCTTGAGCCAGTCGACGATCGGCTGGCGGTCGCGGTCGAACATCCACAGCGCCAGCCCCAGCGTCCACATGTTCTTGCAGCGCAGCGCCTCTTTATTGCCGAGCCCGAACGGCTTCACCGAATCGAGCGTCAGCTGCGAGATGTTGAAATGGACGACCTGCCATCTGGCGAGGCTGTTGTCCTCGAGCGGGTTGGCCGCATAGCCGGCCTTGGCGAGGTTGCGCGCCGAAAACTCGCCTTCGTCGGCGATGATCAGCCCGCCCTCGCGCACCTGATCGGCGTTCACCTTGAGCGCCGCCGGGTTCATCGCGATCAGGACGTCGGGCTGGTCGCCGGCGGTCTCGATCGCGGTCGATCCGAAATTGATCTGGAAGGCGGAAACGCCGAAGGTCGTGCCTTGCGGCGCGCGGATCTCGGCGGGGAAATCGGGGAAGGTCGCAAGGTCGTTGCCGGCCAGCGCGGTGCTCAGCGTGAATTGCCCGCCCGTGAGCTGCATGCCGTCGCCGCTGTCGCCGGCGAACCGGACGACGACCGCCTCGGCCGGCGGATGTGCGGTCGCTTCCTTTTCGGTGAGCTGGTGAGTGGCGGTGGCCACGGAGAGGTCCTTCAAAAACGCGCGAGTTTCAGGTCGCCACCCTTTTAGGCCGCAACTGCTGCCTTCGCTACCATTTGTCGTCATTGCGAGCGAAGCGAAGCAATCCAGCGGCGCAAACTGGATTGCTTCGTCACTTCTCTCCTCGCAATGACGAACACATGAGCAAGGATAACTACCGCCGCGGGGTCGGCGTGATGCTCCTCAACCGTGAGGGCAAAGTGTTCGTCGGCGCGCGGATCGATAACACCGACGAGGCCTGGCAGATGCCGCAGGGCGGGATCGACCAGGGCGAGGAACCGTGGACGACCGCGCTGCGCGAGCTGGAGGAAGAGACAGGCATCCCGCCGCACCTGGTCGAGCGGATCGCCGAATGCCCCGAGCGGCTGAAATACGATCTGCCCGAGGCACTCCGCAGCAAGCTATGGGGCGGCAAATGGAAGGGTCAGGACCAGGATTGGTATCTCGTCCGGTTCCTCGGCGCAGACAGCGACGTCAATATCGCGACCAAGCATCCCGAGTTCCGGACATGGAAATGGATCGAGCCCGGCGATCTCCCCGACCTGATCGTTCCATTCAAGCGCGAGCTGTATCGGCAACTGCTGCGCGAGTTTGCGGATTATCTCTGAGGCGCGGTGAAATAGCCGATTCCGCCACCAACCAGGGCGCCAAGAATCGGTCCGATAAACGGCAACGGAATCGCCACGACCGCACCGATGGCGGCGGCAATCGCGGTCCGTTTCGCGACAGGGTTTTCAAGCATCGTCCTCACTCCTTTGCTAGTGTATTATAGTGATAATACACAGGAGAGTCCAGACGCTACCCCCGCGCCCGCTTGAACACCGGCATTTTGACAGTGAAGAGTTGCAGCACGTCGCCGTCCTGGTCGCGGGTTTCGTTGCGCATGGTGACGATCGCCATGTCGGGCCTGGAGCGCGACGGTTTGATCTCGACCACCTCGCCGAACACCTGCAGCGTCATGCCGGGCCGGGTCGGCTTGGGCCAGGCGAGTTGAAGCTCGGCGCCGACCAGCCCATCGGCGAGCGGCACGCTTTCGACCAGCATGCGCATGGTCAGCGCGGCGGTGTGCCAGCCGCTCGCCGCAAGACCGTCGAACAGCGAGGCCGCAGCGGCTTCGTCGTCGAGGTGAAATGGCTGTGGGTCGAACTCCGCGGCGAAGCGCTTGATCTGCTCTGCGTCGAGCACATGCGGAGCGCTGGTGAAACGCTGCCCGACGAACAAGTCTTCGAGGTAAAGGCGCTCGATGCTAGGCGTCCTGCAGCAGGTCCTCGGCGGCGACCAAAACCTTGAGCTCGCCGCTGGCGTAGGGCTTGCGGAGCATTCGTGCGCCCGCGGGCAGTTGCGACTGGGCGACGTCGGATCCGGCGGCGGTCACGACCAAGCGAACGTCGGGCCGATCCTTCGCCACGCGGCGCGCCAATTCGAGCCCGTCGACCGATCCTGGAAGCAGCGCTTCAGTGACCATCACTTCGATCTCGGGATGCTCGCCGAGCATCAAAACCGCGTCATCGGCATTGTAGGCGTGGAATGTGTCGAAGCCCGATTCGCTCAAGATGTCCGATGCGACCAGACCGATAAACGGCTGATCTTCAACGATTAGGGCGGCTGGTCGGCTAGGAGTCATGGGACTGTCACCTGATGTTGGCGCCCTCTAGCCGTCGGGCGGCGACCCATTCGTCAACGCTTGGCACGGGTCGATGTGTCACGTCTTGGGACGCGACGCCCGGGTCACTTTGGCCTTCGGGCCGGTCTTCGAAGGCGTCTTGCGGGGGGCTTTCGAAGCGACCACGGTCTTGAGGACGCTCTTCGCAGCAGTCTTGGCTTTCGGGGCGGCCTTCGTGGCCTCTTTCACGCCAAATTCTTCGAGCGCCCGGCGGCCGACATCGAGCGCCAGTTGCCACATCGCGTTGCCGCGATCGACCCCGTCCTTGGCAAGATCGGTCAGCTGGTCGCCGGCCTGGGCCGCGAGCTTGCGCGCCTTGGCCGGATCCTTGATCGCCGCGGCGGTTGCGACCAGCGCCGACGCGACGATGTTTGCGACCATCGGATTTTCCGCGAGCGATTGAAGGCGCTTGACGGCAAGATCGCTCTTGGCGGCCTTCTTGTCCTTTTTCTTTTTCTTCTTGTCCTTGGCCATCCGCCTGCTCCTGCCGACTCGTTCGATCGGCCAGCGAATTACCACCAGTCGTCACATCAGTGTAATATCCCTCTGTTTCAGTTCGGCTACATGGCTTCGAACAAACCCCGCCCCTCCCCCCGCGGAGCAACGATGGACAGCGAGACCGAAACGCCCGCGCTCGACAAAGCGACGGTCAAGGCAACGCCACCGCCGGCGCCGGACGCGGCGGCAGCGGTCCTGCTGCCCGAGCCAGAGCCGGAGGTTCCCGAGGCGCGCTACTTCAACCGCGAGCTGAGCTGGCTCGCGTTCAACCGGCGCGTGCTCGAGGAAGCGTCCAATCCGCACCACCCGTTGCTCGAGCGAGTCCGCTTCCTGTCGATTTCGGCCAGCAACCTCGACGAATTCTTCATGGTCCGAGTCGCCGGGCTGAAGGCCCATCAGGCGCTCGGGGTCGAGGAGCGTTCGGCCGACGGACTTACGCCGAACCAGCAATTGCTTGCGATCACCGCCGAGGCCGAACGGCTCGTCACCAACCAGCACGAAGTTTGGGGGGCGCTGCAGACCGCGCTCGACGAGGCCGGAATCCACGTCATCGTCGACGAGCCGCTCGACGAAGAAGCCGACAAATGGCTCGACGTGCATTTTCGCGAGCAGATTTTCCCGGTGCTGACCCCCCAGGCGATCGACCCCGCCCATCCTTTCCCGTTCATCCCCAACCAGGGGCTGAGCCTGATTTTCGAAATCAAGAAGGGCAAGAACAGCGTGCGCGAGCTGCTGATGGCGCCCGCAACCCTGCCCCGGTTCATCCGCATTCCAGGCAAGCAATCGCGCTACATCGCGCTCGAAAATCTGATCCGCCGCAAGACCGACTATCTGTTCCCCAAATATGAAGTGTTGCGCGGGGGCGCGTTCCGGATCATCCGCGACAGCGATATCGAGGTCGAGGAGGAAGCCGAGGATCTCGTCCGCTACTTCCGCACCGCGATCAAGCGCCGCCGCCGCGGCCGCGTCGTTCGCCTCGAGCTTGAGCCAGGCATGCCCGAAGCGCTGGTTCGCGCGGTCAACGAGGGGCTCGACGCCGACACCGCGATCACCTCCGAAACGCGCGGCGTCCTTGGCATGGCGCAGCTCTCGCTACTGGTCGACGAGGATCGCCCCGACCTCAAATTCCCCCCATTCGACCCACGCTTCCCGGAACGCATCCGCGAACATGGCGGCGACTGTTTCGCGGCGATCAAGGAAAAGGACATCCTGGTCCACCACCCCTACGAAAGCTTCGAGGTCGTGGTCGCGTTCATCGAGCAGGCGGCGGCCGATCCCGACGTCATCGCGATCAAGCAGACTTTGTACCGCGCCGGCAAACAGTCGGCGATCGTCCGCGCGCTGATCGACGCCGCCGAAAGCGGCAAATCGGTGACCGCGGTGGTCGAATTGAAAGCCCGCTTCGAGGAAGAACAGAATCTGGTATGGGCCACCGCGCTTGAACGTGCCGGAGTTCAGGTCGTCTACGGCTTCATCGACTGGAAAACTCATGCCAAGGTGTCGATGGTCATCCGCCGCGAAGAAAAGGGTTATCGCACCTACTGCCACTTTGGCACCGGCAATTATCACCCGGTCACGGCGAAGATCTACACCGACCTCAGCTACTTCACCGCTGATGCCAAGACCGGCCGCGATGTCGCCAAGCTGTTCAATTACATCACCGGCTATCTTGAACCGCGCAACCTCAAGCTGCTGGTGACCTCACCGCAAAATCTGCGCGCCGAACTGATCAAGCTGGTCGATGCCGAAATCGCCGCCGCCCGCGAGGGCAAGGCGGCCGGCATCTGGGCCAAGATGAATTCGATGGTCGATCCGATCATCATCGAAAAGCTGTACGAGGCGAGCAACGCGGGGGTGCAGATCGACCTCGTCATCCGCGGCATCTGCTGCCTCCGGCCCGGGGTTCCGGGCATGTCCGAGAATGTCCACGTCAAATCGATCGTCGGCCGTTTCCTCGAGCATGCGCGGCTGTGGGCGTTCGCCAACGGGCATCAGCTGCCGAACCCACACGCCAAGGTCTACATCAGCTCGGCCGACTGGATGCCGCGCAATTTCGACCGGCGGATCGAATATATGCTGCCGATCGAGAATGGGACCGTCCACGCCCAGCTGCTCGACCAGGTGATGGTCGCCAACCTCATCGACAATGAGCAAAGCTGGCGCCTCAAGTCGGACGGCACTTACGAGCGGCTGCAACCCAAGCCCGACGAGGCCTTCAACCTGCACAGCTACTTCATGTCGAACCCGTCCTTGTCGGGCCGGGGCCAGGCATTAAAGAAGGGCCGGAGAGTTCCCAAGCTGCGGTTCAATCGCGGACGATAAACAGGGCCCTGGAATACGAGTGAGCAGTGCCGAACCCGTAGCCATTATCGATATCGGGTCGAACTCGGTTCGGCTGGTCGTCTATGCCGGTGCGCCGCGGGTACCGGCGCCGATTTTCAACGAAAAGGTGCTCGCCGGCCTCGGCGCCGGCCTCGAACAGCGGGGAACCTTTGCCCCGGCCGCCCGCGACAAGGCACTCGCGGCGCTGCGCCGGTTCCACCTGTTGATCGATCACATGCAGGTCAAGCGGACCTATGTGCTGGCGACTGCCGCGATCCGCGAGGCCGGCGATGGCCGCGACTTCGTCCGCGAGGTCGACCGCATCGGCTTTCGTTGCGAAGTGCTGAGCCCCGAACGCGAAGCCGAGCTCGCCGGCGAAGGCGTGCTGTCGGCAATCCCGCATGCCGACGGCATCGTTGGCGATTTGGGCGGCGGCAGCCTTGAGCTGGTCGATGTCGCAGATGGCGAAGTGCGTCGGGGAATCTCGCTCCCGCTGGGAGTGTTGCGGCTCGACGGGTCATCGAGCGGCGAGCGCGGGGCCCGCGAAGCGGTGCGCAGCGGGGTCAAGCAATTGGGCGGCGTCAAGCACACCCGCGGCCGAAGTTTCTACATGGTCGGCGGATCGTGGCGAGCGCTGGCCCGGATCGACATGGCCGAGAGTGATTACCCGCTGCCGATCACCCACGAATATCGCATGGCGACCAGTCGCACGCGCGAGCTCCGGCGGATCGTCTCTCAAGCCGATCCCAAATGGTCGAAAGCGGCAGCCGCGGCGCGAATGGCCGGCGCGCCGGTCGCGGCGATGCTGCTCGATGTGCTCGCCGATGAGCTTCAACCGAGCGACCTGGTAGTGTCGACCTTCGGCATTCGCGAAGGTCTGATTTACTCGACACTCAAACCGAGGACCCGGGCCCGCGACCCATTGATCGAGGCGGCGCGCGAGGCCGGCGGCGGCGAGCATCGTTTCGGCCAGCACGGCGACCTTCTCGACCAGTGGATTTCGCCCCTGTTCGATGACACGCCTGAAATGAGCCGGTTGCGCCGCGCCTCGTGTCTGCTCGCCGACGTCGCGTGGCAAGCCAATCCCAACTTCCGCGCCGATCGCGGGGTCGAGATGGCGCTCCACGGCAATTGGGTCGCGATCACGGCGGCCGGCCGCGTGATCATGGCGCAGGCCTTGTCATCCAACTTCGGGCGCGAAAAGCTGCCAGACACCAAGCTTGCCCAGCTGTGCACCGCGGAAGAATTGCAGCGGGCGCGCCACTGGGGCCTCGCCATGCGTCTCGGCCAACGGCTGTCGGGCGGAGTCGCCTCGGTGCTCGAACACACCGGGCTCAGCGCAGACGAGGGCACGATCCGCCTCCATGTGCTGCGCGACGAGCAGGCCCTGGTCGGCGAACCGGTCAAGCGGCGTCTCGCGCGGCTGGGCGAAGCGCTCGGCTGCAAAGCTGAGGTTGTCGTCGCTATCTAGCCGGTGTGGCGTTCGGCCATGCCTCCGGCTAGGGATCCGGGGCATGGGGGAACTCTCATCCATCGAACAACAGGCCATCGAACGCGCGGCGGCTGAGCCGATGCTCGAACAGGTCGAGACGTGGGCCGAGATCAACAGCGGTTCGCGCAACCTCGAGGGCCTCGCGGACATGGCTTATTTGCTGTCCGACGCATTCGCCGTCCTGCCCGGCGAACTTACATTCGAGGATCCGGCGCCGGTCGAAGCGGTCGATTTCGCGGGCCGGACCGTCACCATCGAACATGGCAAGAATCTGCACGTCACGGTGCGCCCCGAGGCGCCGGTGCAGCTGCTCTTCACCGGGCACATGGACACGGTGTTCGGCGTGGACCACGAATTCCAGACCACGCGCTGGCTAGAAAAGGGCGTGCTCGGCGGCCCCGGCGTCGCCGACATGAAGGGCGGCATCGCGGTCATGCTCGCCGCGCTCAAGGCGGTCGAGCAAAGCCCCGACGCTGCGCGCCTGGGCTATGAAGTCGTGATCAACAGCGATGAGGAAGTGGGCTCGCTCGGCTCTGCCGCGCTGCTCGTGCAAGCGGCACGCGGCAAGCGCGCGGCGCTGACCTACGAGCCCGCCGCATTGCCCGACGGGACTCTCGCTGGAGCGCGGCCGGGAAGCGGCAACTTCGCTCTGGTCGTGCGCGGCAAGTCGGCCCACGCCGGGCGCAACCCCGAGGACGGCCGCAACGCTTTGCTCGCCGCGGCCGATCTAGCACTGCGTCTCGCCGCGGCGAAACGCCCGGGTCTCAGCGTCAACCCGTCGCGGATCGAAGGCGGAAGCCCGAGCAACGTCGTGCCGGACCTCGCGATCCTGCGCGTGAACCTACGCCCCGCCACGCCCGACGACGAACGCAGCGCGCAAGCGACAATCGACGAAGCGATCCGCCAGATCGCCGCCGAGCATGACGTCGTTATCGAGGTCAGCGGCGGGTTCGGGCGGCCGCCCAAGCCGCTCACGCCCGAAGCCGAAGTCCTGTTCAACCTCGTCAAGCAAGCCGGCGCCGACCTTGGCCAAAGCATCGCCTGGAACCCGACTGGCGGCGTGTGCGACGGCAACAATATCGCCGCGTGCGGGGTGCCCGTGGTCGACACGATGGGGGTGCGCGGCGGCAAAATTCACAGCATGGAGGAATTTCTGATCGTCGACAGTCTAAAGGAGCGCGCCGCGTTATCCGCGCTCACGATTTTGCGCCTCGCGACGGGGGCCGCGTGACCTATCGCCTTCGTTCAGCGCGCAGGAGCGATCTGCGAGCCTTCTACAACTTGGCCAAGCTGACCGGCGGCGGCTTCACCAACCTGCCCGCCGAAAAATCCACGCTCGAAGCGAAGCTCGAACTGAGCTCCGCCGGATTCGAGCGCGAGGGCGATACCCCGGGCGATGACCTCTATGTCTTCATGCTCGAAAATGTTGTCACCAAGCAGATCCGCGGCACCTGCCAGGTTTTCGGCGCGGTCGGCACAAATCAGCCATTCTACAGCTACTTGATCTCGACCCTGACTCAGAAAAGCAGCGAGCTCGGCAAGATCTTTCGCAATCAGACGCTGACGCTAACCAACGATCTGGAAGGGGCAAGTGAGGTTGGCGGCCTGTTCCTTCACCCGCAGGAACGGGCCGGCGGCCTCGGCATGCTCCTCGCGCGATCGCGCTACCTGTTCATCAAATCGCATCGCGAGCGTTTTGCCGACACGGTGTTGGCGGAGTTGCGCGGGGTCATGGACGAGGGCGGCCACTCCCCCTTCTGGGACGCGCTTGGCGGCCGCTTTTTCGACCTCACCTTTCCGCAGGCCGACGAGTTCAATGCCATCCACGGGACGCAATTCATCGCCGACCTGTTCCCAAAGTCTCCGATCTACGTGTCCATGCTTCCCGATAGCGCGCGGGCCGTCATCGGCCAGCCTCACCCAAGCGGCAGAGCGGCGCTCAAGATGCTCGAAAGCGAGGGCTTCATCTGGGACGGTTATGTCGACATCTTCGATGGCGGCCCGACCGTAACGGCACGAACGGACTCGATCCGCACGATTCAAGGGGCAAGCAGTGTAAAGGTGGCCGACCACGATCCTGAGCAAGGCCAGTCGATGCTGCTGGCGCACGGCCATCTGCAGGATTTCGTCGCCTGTTACGGCACGGTCGACCTGTCCGGCGACGAAGCCGCGATCGACTCCGAAGCGCGCAAGCTGCTGGGCGTGAAACCCGGCGACGAGGTCCACGCGGTAGCGCGCTAATGCATCTCACCGAAATCAACTTCGACGGGATCGTCGGGCCGAGCCACAATTATGCCGGCCTCAGCCCCGGCAACCTCGCGTCGCAGCGCAATGCCGGCGAGGAATCGCAACCGCGTGCCGCCGCTCTCCAGGGCGTCGACAAGATGCGGGCCAACCTCGCAATCGGGCTGGCGCAGGGCATTTTCGTGCCCGCCCCGCGGCCCAACCGGGCATGGCTGGCGGAACTCGGAACGACGATCGACGCGGCCGATCCGGTGATCGCCGCCAACGCGCTGTCGGCGTCGGCGATGTGGGCGGCCAATGCCGCGACGGTGTCGCCCGCCCCCGACACCGCCGACGGCCGCTGCCACCTGACCGTCGCCAACCTCAAGACCATGGCGCACCGCAGCCACGAATGGCCGGCGACGCTGATGCAGTTGCAACTCGCGTTCGCAGCGGATGCGTTCGCGGTGCATGGGCCGATCCCGCCGGCGTTCGGCGACGAAGGCGCGGCCAATCACATGCGGCTGGCCGCCGCTCACGGAGAGCCTGGCGCGGAGATCTTCGTCTACGGCGTGTCGGGCGGCGCGTTTCCTGCCCGGCAGCATCTCGAAGCGTCGAAGGCGATCGCCCGGCTCCACGGGCTCAATCCGGAACGAACGATCTTCGCCGAGCAATCGGAGGAGGCGATCGCCGCCGGAGCGTTCCACAATGACGTGGTCGCGGTCGCCAACGAGCGGGTGCTGTTCGCCCACGAAAAGGCGTTCGCCGACAAGACGGCGTTGATCGGAGCGTGCGACAAGCTGGTTCCCGGCTTCGAATATGTCGAGGTGAGCGACGCCGATGTGCCGCTGGCCGACGCGGTGCGGTCGTATTTGTTCAACGCCCAGCTGGTCACCGTGCCGGGCGGCGAGACCGTTCTGGTGGCCCCGACCGAATGCCGCGAAACGCCCGCCGTATGGTCGTGGATCGAGCGCCACATCGCCGGCAACGGCCCGGTCCGCCGGGTCGAGATCGTCGACGTCCGCCAGTCGATGGCCAATGGCGGCGGCCCGGCGTGCCTGCGGCTGCGGGTCGTTGCCGACCCAGCAATGGTCGATCGGCGGTTCCTGGTCGACGACGCCAGGCTCGACACCATCGCCGAAGTGATCCGCACCCACTGGCCAGTCGCGATCCACAATAGCGAGCTGCAGAACGCCGCGCTGATCCGCGACATCGAGGCGGCACGGGCTGCATTGCTCGAAACCCTCGACCTCAGCACCCTTGCGTAAATCCCGAAACGGGACGTCGAGCCATTCCTTAACGCCACTTTTACCTTGTCCGTTAGGGCGGGAATGGCTCAAAATCGCCGTCGACACGTTGGACGGTTAATCCATGCTCAAGAAGATCGGTCGCCTGTTCGTCATCAAAACGCGCCTCGAGGCGTGGCTGGTGACCTATGCCATCGCGCTTGGCGCGGTGGAGCGCGGGCGGCACTATCTCGACACCTACCCGGGCTATGGCGGCTGGCTGCTGGCGTCGGCGTGCACCGGCGTGGTGTTCCTGGCCGGCGCCAAATTGCTCGATTCGGTTAAGCCGCAGCCCGCGGCGATGCGCGCCGGCCCCTATCCGGCGTCAGCCGAGCGGCGGCACCAGTTCAATCGTAATCGACCCACGCCCCGGTCGCTGCATCGCGCTTCAGAGTCACGCTTTTCGCGCCACACAGATTGACCCGGGTCCAGGTGACCGGCGAACCGCCGACGGTCGCGCGGATATCGAACGCACAATCGGGATCGCTGAACTGAACCGCGCCGCCCGCCCCCTGGGCCAGCGGCTTCCACTCATTGGTCCCCGAGCGGCGGATCGACAAATCGCCGAGCGCCCCGCCCGCCCCGTTGACCAGGGTGAAATTCGACGCCCCGGCGAAAGCGGGAGCAGCGGCGACCAATAGCGCGGCAAAAACGAATGTCTTCATCGACTCAATATACACCCGCCAGGCGGCCGGCGAAACGCGATATTGCAGCGTCAGGCCGCGTGGAGCTGGGCGAAGTTCGGGCGCGACCGCCAGAAGCTCGGCGCCGGGGCGGGCCCGCGGGTATAGGCTTCCTTCAATGGCAGCGCGGTCGAACAGAAGGCGCATTCGGCCGAGATCCGGCCGATGATCCAATGAGTCCGCCCGCAGCCCGGGCAGTGATTGATTTCGCCATCGTGATAGACGGCATGATAGCCCCGCGCGTTCGGGTTGAACGTGGTGCGGCGGGCCTGATTCGACTTGGGCATATCCTTATCCTTGGACCGTTTCCTGCGTGCAACGAGCGACGAGTCGTTCGGTTTCATCGATGATCTGCTTACCCGGGCTTCGTGTCACCTTTGCGGCATGATTTGTGCCGGTTCGGGACAGGGTGTGCGCCGGTCTGTGGATAGTAACCATTGATTCACTCTTTGATGGTCAAGGTGATGTGCGGCGGCAGCCGTATGTGGAGCGGGCGGGGACGCCCGGAGGGGACAAAAGGACCGGGGCCATGGAGTCGAACGCGCGTTACTACAGCCGCAGAGCCGTCGAAGAGCGGATGAAGGCCCAGCGCGCGATTACCGAGGCCGCCCGAACCTGGCACGCCAAGCTGGCCCACGATTTCGCCGAACGGGCGAACAGCTGCGCCAACACCTGCGACAACAACGCCACCGCCGCCACGGCCTGAACCAGTCATCCTCTCCTCGATTGCGAGGCGAGGCGGCACGGCAACGCCGGGACGGAGGGGCCCCTCCACCGCACTTCTTAAATGCCGGGGACCCGTCACGCGGAGTAAATCCGACGTGACGTCAGACGGGCTGGAAGTTGGCCAAGTTTGCTCCTCAAGGCGCGCGCGCGAGTCGGGCGTCCCGTCACGCGGAGTAAATCCGCAGCAGCCGTTCCCCCATGCCCCCGGCATGGCGGCCATGCGGACTGCTCGTCGATCGATCCGCTTTCGGCGCGCTTGGGTGGCTCGTTCCATCCAAGCCAACCGAACGAGCGCGGCCGGGCACTGCGCGGGCTATTCGCGCTGCTCGACGATTGCTCCGCAATCCCCTCACTGCGCTTCTGCCGCTGGGGCCACGAAAGTTCACAAAGTTCATGGTCGTACGCGCGTGCGCGCGAGGGCTGGGGAACAGGCCTCCTTCGACGGGGCTCAGGACAGGCTTCGCGAAGCGGCCCGCTCGACAACACCGGCCACCGCCACGACTTGGTCCGGCAGCTTTGTCGGCCAAGCTCCTTCATCCGCGCCATGGCTACGTAGACGAAGTTGCCGGTGCCGCAGGCCGGATCGAGCACTTTGATCTGAGCCAGCTTGCTGTGGAATGCCTCCACGAATCCGCGCGCTTCTCTCTATCGCCGGTGTCCGCCGCCTCCATCGCAGCGGTGCGCGCGCCGAGCCAATCTTCTCTCAGCGGCTCCATGATCGTAGGCTGGACTAGTCGCTCGACATAAGCGCGCGGCGTATAATGAGCGCCAAGCTTGGCCCGCTCCTTCGGATTCAGCGCCCGCTCCAGTAGGGTAGCCGTTCGGGCGATACTCGCGGGCGACGCGCGCTTCGGCGGCGCGGGCGCACTGATCGACCGCGTTGCGATCGGCACCCCGGCCGTAGCGCCCGCCGCCGAGAACCGAATTGATGACCGCGCCGATCACGCCGCCGTTCTGATTATAGCCGTTATTGTAGCCGTTGTTGTAGCCGGAGGCATATTGCGCCGAAGCCGGAGCGGCGCTGGCGACGATTGCAAGACCGGCCGCGCCGGCAAGAATGTTTGACAAAGTAATCATATAAATGTCCTCGATATAATTCCCGAAGAATATTGAATTCTATTAGATCAAACGCATTTAACGTCAATTAGATGCATCGAACATGAATAGAAAAAGTATGAGAATTATTACGAGGGTATTTGAAAGAGACTTTGGATTGTAAGACCGTCGCTAACGCTGGTTCTCGGCGCCGGTCCAGGCGAGCGTAATCGACATGCGGCGATTGCGCGGGTCGTAGCGGTCGGCGGGGTTGAACGGCTGGGTGTCGGCCACGCCTTCGATGCGCTCGAACCGGTCGCCGCCGGTTCCCGCCTGGTGGAGCGCCAGGCGCGTGGCCTCGGCGCGGGCGGTCGAAAGCATCCAGTTGTTCATCACCTGCCCATCGGCATAAGGGAGAGCGTCGGTGTGCCCGCGGACGATCACCGCGTTGGGAATGTTGGCGATTGCCGCCGAAACTTCGCGCACCAAGATGAGCGCCTGGGGAACCAGCCGGTCGGTGCCGATCCTGAACATCGAGAAATCGGCTTCGTCGACGAGGTCGATCCGCAATCCTTCCGGAGTCTCGGTGAAGCGGACATGGGTTTTCAACCCGCGCATCGCGGCGGTGCGGTCCATCCGCTCCTCGATCCGTTGCTTCAGCTGCTCGAAGCGCCGGCGGTCGTCGGCCTTCGTCTCGGCCTCCGATTTGGGGCTGCCGATAATGCGCGACGAAAGGGCGATCGCCGCCGCGCCGCTGGTGCTCGCGCGGTGCGTCAATCTCTGCTCCGACAGGCTTTCGCCGCCAAGCAAGCCCTTCGAGCCGGCGCTGTCCTGCTTCATCTCGACCAAGGTCGGCGAAAAATAATCGGCGATGCCGCGGCGCTTGTCCTCGTCGGTCGTGCTGATCAGCCACAGCAGCATGAAGAACGCCATCATGGCGGTCACGAAGTCGGCATAAGCGACCTTCCACTGCCCGCCGTGATGGACGTGGCGGTGC
>DATFUB010000144.1:0-63057 GCA_035261225.1 Sphingomicrobium sp. | reverse complement strand
CCGAGCTCGGAGCGGCTGTGGAGCACCGGCGGATGGACGATCTGGCGGGCGCAATCATTCCGGATTGGTTCGCTAGAAATTAGCGGCCTTGGACGATCGGGCACGACTCATTGCGATTACGGGCAGGGAGCTGAACAAGACTGGGTACGATTCTCCACCCGCACAACCATGCCATTCTCCGTATAAGTGATCGTGCATACACATTGCCCATCCCTTCCCTCGTCAATTCTGGCTGGGTCGGTTCGGCTCCCTTGTTCCGCTTGACTTGCCGAATTGGCGGCTGCCACCAATTCGATTTCTCGGAGCCGCTGCTGTGTGAGGGTCAAACGGTCCTTAAGATAGAGACGAAGCGATCTCGCCTTGGTCGCCACGGGTCGCACAATTTCTTGAACTTTGGCGAGCGGCGTCGTCTCTCCTCGGACGAGCTGAACGGTGACGTCGGTAATCGACGCTCTGATTGCCTCGTTCGCCGGCTTGGTCGTCAGCGTGGCGACGATCTTCTTAAAGAATTCGCCGAATGGTTTGGGCGCCTCGACGTCGGGAACGCGAATTCCCGTTTGCTCCATGACCAGGTCGACCACCAGTTCGACTGCCTGCCGGAGCGTTGGGCTGAGCCGTTCCTGTTGGGATGACCGTTCGGTGAGGTCATCCACGCCTTTGGCAACCTGAATGATCTCCGCCGGCTTCAGCTCAGCATATGCGGGGACCCAGCCGATGAGCTCCCCCTTTCTGGCAGGAATCGAAGCACGGTAGGCGGTAGTGATCTGCCCGAGAGAATCTGAAATAGTCGGGCTGGTGGGGGGCGGTTCTCCCGCATCCGGCGGGGGCGTGACTGGCGGCGCGGCCGCCAATTTCGTCTCCGCCGAGCCGACTAAATCGGGCAGCGTCTCAAGCTGCTGCTCGGGGTCCACCGCGCCTTGGTCGGATTGGTCGATGATCGCGCTGGCCAATTGCTCGCCGACGACGATGCGGGCGCGATCCTCCAGTTCAGCCAGCGAGTCGGCGGTTCGCCGAAGGACGTCCGAAATCTTGCTGTCTGCGATCCGAACTGGGGAAGCGGCGCTGGAGGCAGCGATGATCGAGAACGAACCAAAGGCGATCAGGACAAGGCTGACGAGCGACAATGATTGACTCAGGGACCGGCGATATCGCGACCAGCGCATCATGGAACGAGGCTGGTTGAACAGGGCGGCGCCGATGACGAGCAGTGCTGTGCCGAACAAAAGCCACTTGGTGACGGCCTTCAGGGTCGATCGGGCCTGCCATTCCTGCAGTTTGGCCTGCAGATCGAGAATGCTCGATAGCGTCCAGGTCGCGAAATGATCCTGACCCGCAATGCGGAGATAGACCGACAGCAACGCAAACGGGATGCTGCTGGCTAACATGATCGCAAACGCGCGCTTGCCCGCTTCAAGGAGTTTAACTGATCGGACGGTTTTCTTCCATTTGCTGTGGACGATTGCGAGGACTGTGAACGCAACGAGCGTGGCGATGCTCGCGACCTCAGCCGATCTGGCATTCCCAATCTGCGGCAGGACAGTGGCGCTCCAGGCAACGACCACCAGCGAGAGAGTCACGAAGGCCGGTGCGCGCCGGTGCGGCGTATCGGGCACAACATGTTCGCCGCAGTGCGGGCAGTCGATGAACCGGTTGCGCCCTAGGTGTTCTCGGATTCGCCGTTCGCACCGGGGGCATTCCAGGACCTCGTCGCCGCGGTGAGGATCGGACATAGGCGTGCCCCCTGTCAGGGTCGGCACGGCCCTTGGAATCTCCGTCTGCTTATCACCTTCGAACAGCTGCCAGTAGTAGCCACTCAGCCCAATACGGCGTAAGCGCGGACCGGGAAGGTCCCCATTCCCTTCACCTTCGGAGGTATAGCCGAAAAGCGGAAACCTTCGTCGGGCAGGCTGCCGAGCGCGGTCATATGCTCGCAGATCGGGATCCCGGCGGCGAGTAACGTGGAATGCACCGGTCGTGCGCGCACGTTCATATTGTCGATGTTACAGCTGTCGATCCCGACCAAAGCAGCGCCGTTCGCGACGAGCCATTCGGCCGCGGCCGCGGTCAGGAACGGATGATCGCCGAAATAGCCGTCGGTGCGCCAGTGGCGGTCCCACCCGGTGTGGACCAGTACCGCTTTGCCAGCGACATCCTGCCCCTCGAACGCATCCGGCCCGACCTCGAGACTATTCTCCCACGGTCGCCGGACCACGATGCCCGGCAAATCGGCGAGCGACGCCAACTCCAGTTCGGACAGGTCGGCCCCGTCCGCGTAGCGATGGAACGGTGCATCGAGATAGGTTCCGGTGTTCGCCACCATGTCGATCCGGCCGATCTGGAAGGTCGAGCCGTCGTCATAATTCGCGGCCGTTCCCTCGCGCGTCCAGAAATCGCAGATGTGCGGGCCCGGCAGTCCCTTATAGGTCGTCATGCCCTCTTCGATTACGTGGCTGAGGTCGACGATCTCCGCTTTGCCGTGATCCGCCATAACGCCACTCCTCCGATCATCATCCAGATTACGTTGAGCGCCGCCGACGGCAGCGCGCCATGCCACCAGCCGTTGACCGTGAAACCGGCCGCGCCGACGACGTTCATCCACTGGTAGAGCGGCGATTGGCCGGTGAGCTTGCCCGCCGACAGCAAGCCGTACGCGCCGAGGATCAGAGCCGCGCCAATCCAGCCGACGACTTCGATCACGATCTCGACCGGGGTCACGCCGGCCAACTTCGGCCGTCGACCTCTTTCACTGCGACTCCATCGAGGACGCCAGGCTCGAGAAGCCGGGCGTTGACGCCCATGCGCTCGTGCGGCGGGTCGGTCAGCGGCGTCCAGTGGGTGATGATGCCGCAAT
Organism: Sphingomicrobium sp.; assembly: GCA_035261225.1. Taxonomy (GTDB): domain Bacteria; phylum Pseudomonadota; class Alphaproteobacteria; order Sphingomonadales; family Sphingomonadaceae; genus Sphingomicrobium. The sequence goes on along the minus strand of DATFUB010000144.1, from coordinate 60,206 downwards.
GACGGCAGCGGTGCTGGGCGATGTACGCCGGGTTCGAATCGGCGCGGACATAGGAGTCGAACTCGCCTGCGATCTGAAGTTCCCCGGACGAAAAATAGACGCCCTGAAACCCGCTCTTGGTGCACAGGCTGCAATTGCAGTGGGTCACTTCGTCGGGCTTGCGCGGCAAGGTGATTTGCGCCCGGCCGCAATGGCAAGAGGCGACCAGCGCGCTCACTGCGCGACCAGCCTCCGAAGCACATAGTGAAGGATTCCGCCCGAGCGAAAATACTCGAGCTCGTTATAGGTATCGATGCGGCACCGCGCGGTGAACCCGGATACCTTTCCATCAGCCCCCTTCACTAAGACCTGGACGTCCTGACGGGGCTTGATCGTTGCCACGTCGTGAATCGTGAATGTCTCGCTGCCGTCGAGGCCGAGGGTCGCGGCGCTCTCGCCGTCGTGGAATTGCAACGGCAGCACGCCCATGCCGACCAGGTTGGAGCGGTGGATGCGCTCGAAGCTCTCGGCGATCACTGTGCGCACACCGAGCAGCACGGTGCCCTTGGCCGCCCAGTCGCGCGAGCTGCCGGTGCCATATTCCTTGCCCGCGAGGACGACGAGCGGGGTGCCGTCCTGCTTGTAGGCCATGGCCGCGTCGTAGATCGGCATCACTTCGCCGGTCGGGGCGTAGCGGGTGAAGCCGCCCTCGACATTGTCGAGCATGCGGTTCTTGATGCGGATGTTGGCGAAGGTGCCGCGCATCATCACTTCGTGGTTGCCGCGGCGCGCGCCGTAGCTGTTGAACTCGGCGCGCGCGACGCCGTGTTCGACCAGATAGCGTCCCGCCGGGCTGTCGGGCTTGATCGCCCCAGCCGGCGAGATGTGGTCGGTGGTGATCGAATCGCCGAATACCGCCAGCGCCCGCGCGCCGGCGATGTCGCCCGGCGGGGTCGCAGTCATCGTCATTCCGGTGAAGTAAGGCGGGTTCTGAATGTAAGTGGATTGCGCCGGCCAGGCGTAAGTCGCGCCGCCGGTGACTTCGATCGCCCGCCACCGCTCGTCGCCGTGATAGACGTCGGCATAGCGGCGCTTGAACATCGCCGAATGGACGTGCGCGTCCATCAGGCTGCGGATCTCGTCGTTCGTTGGCCAGATATCCCTGAGGTACACCGGCTCGCCGTTGGCCGCGGTCCCGATCGGCTCGTTGATCATGTCCGACCGCACGGTGCCCTTGAGCGCGAACGCGACCACCAACGGCGGCGAGGCGAGGTAATTGGCGCGGCAGTCGGGCGACACCCGGCCTTCGAAGTTGCGATTGCCGGAAAGCACGCTGACCGCGACCAGATCCTGGTCGTTGATCGCCTTGCTGATCGGCTCGGATAACGGCCCCGAATTGCCGATGCAGGTGGTGCAGCCGTAACCGACGAGGTCGAAACCGAGCGCGTTCAGATCCTCGCTTAGCCCGCTCTCGTTGAGATAATCGGTGACCACCTGGCTGCCCGGGGCGAGGCTAGTCTTGACCCATGGCTTGCTCGTCAGGCCAAGGGCGCGGGCTTTGCGCGCCACCAGTCCGGCGCCGATCAGTACCGACGGGTTCGACGTATTGGTGCAGCTGGTGATCGCCGCGATCGCGACGTCGCCATTGCCGAAGTCGAAGCTTTCGCCCTCGATCGGCACGCGCGGATCGTTGTGCTTTTTGTAGGTCTGCTCGAGCTCGGTGTTGAACTGGTCGTCGACCTCCGACAGCAGCACCCGGTCCTGCGGTCGCTTGGGCCCGGCAAGCGAAGGCTCGATCGTGCTCATGTCGAGTTCGAGCGTGTCGGTGAACACCGGCTCGGGGCTCGAATTGTCGCGCCACAGGCCCTGCGCTTGGCAATAGGCTTTGACCAAGGCGATCCGCTCCGCATCGCGGCCCGTCAGTTCGAGATACTCAATCGTGCGGTTGTCGATCGGGAAGAAGCCGCAGGTCGCGCCATATTCGGGCGCCATGTTGCCGATGGTCGCGCGGTCGGCGAGCGACAGGCTGCCGAGCCCCGGGCCATAGAATTCGACGAAGCGGCCGACGACGCCCTTTTGCCGCAGCATCTGGGTGACTGTTAGGACCAGGTCGGTCGCGGTGATGCCCTCCTTGAGCTCGCCCGCCAGACGGAAGCCGACGACTTCGGGGATCAGCATGCTGACCGGCTGGCCGAGCATCGCCGCCTCGGCCTCGATCCCGCCGACGCCCCAGCCGAGTACGCCGAGGCCGTTGACCATGGTCGTATGGCTGTCGGTGCCGACCAATGTGTCGGGATAGGCGACGGTCTCGCCGCTCTGGTCCTCGCCGGTCCACACGCATTGCGCGACATATTCGAGGTTGACCTGGTGGCAGATGCCGGTGCCCGGCGGCACGACCTGGAAATTGTCGAATGCCGAGGCGCCCCACTTGAGGAACTCGTAGCGCTCGCCGTTGCGGTGATATTCAAGCTCGACGTTCTTGCCGAACGCTTTGGGATTGCCGAATTCGTCGACCATCACGCTGTGATCGATCACCAGGTTGACCGGGACCAGCGGGTTGATCTTCTGTGGATCGCCGCCGAGCCCGCGCATCGCGTCGCGCATCGCGGCGAGGTCGACAACCGCCGGCACGCCGGTGAAATCCTGCATCAGGACCCGCGCCGGGCGGTACTGAATCTCGCGCGAAATCCGCCGTTCCTTGATCCAGTCGACCATCGCCTGGAGGTCGTCGCGCGTGACCGTCACGCCGTCCTCGAAGCGCAGCAGATTCTCAAGCAGGACCTTCATCGAGAAGGGCAGGCGCGAGATATCGCCGAGCGCTGCGGCCGCCTTGGGCAGCGAATAATATGCGTAGCGTCTGGTACCGACTTCGAGCGTGGAACGGGTCTTGAGGCTGTCCTGGCCGGTCGGGATCATCGTATCTGCCTGCTGTCGGTTGAGCCGCGGGTGCGCGGCGTCGAGGCCCTTAGCAAGCGCCGGGCCCGCCCGCAAAGCCGCTCAGACGACGATGATCAGCGCGGCGACGGCAATTCCCATGATTGCCGTCGCGGCCCAGCCGAAAATCCGCTGGCCGCGGGTCGCGACAAACGCCCCCATCTCATCCCGCCGGCTGGCGAGGATCATGGTTGCGCCGAGAATCGGGACCGCGATCACCCCGTTGACCACCGCGCTCCAGAACAAGGCCTTGATCGGGTCGAGCGGCGAGAAGACGGCGCCGAGAGCGACGATCATCGAGATCACGATCACGGCGTAGAAGCCCGGGGCGTCGGCAGGCTTGTGTTCGAGTCCTTTCTTCCACCCGAACACCTCGGCGGCGGCATAGGCGGTCGACCCGGCGAGCACCGGAACGGCGAGCAAGCCGGTTCCGATGATCCCGAGGCTGAACAACAGGAAGGCGAGCTGGCCGGCGATCGGCCGCAGCGCCTCGGCGGCCTGGGCCGACGTTTGGATGTCGGTCACGCCATTCGCGTGCAAGGTCGTGGCGGCCGTCAGCATGATGGCGAAGGCGACCAGGTTGGATAGCGCCATGCCGACGATCGTGTCGGTCTGAATCCGCCTCAGCTCGAGCCGCGCGGCTCCGGGCGCAGCGTCGAGCAGGTTAGGGCGGTCCTTCGCCTCCATGTCTTCGACTTCTTCCGAGGTTTGCCAGAAGAACAGATAGGGGCTGATCGTCGTCCCGAAGACGGCGACCACCATGGTCACGAAGGCGGCGTTGAACGCAATTTCGGGCAGGAAAACGTGGCGCGCGACCGTCGCCCAATCGATGTGGATGGTCAGGATGACGCCGAAATAGGCGAACAGGACCAGCGTCAGCCATTTGAGGATGGACACGTAACGACGGTAGGGGACGAACAATTGCAGGAACATCGAGAGCGCCGCCGCCCCGAGCGTGAACACGGTTTGTCCCCATCCCGTCAGAAGCTGGACCGCCGCACCCATCGCCGCCACATCGGCGCCGACGTTGATGGTGTTGGCGACGAACAGCAGCCCGACCAGCCCGACCACGATCCAGCGCGGAAAGATTTCATCGAGGTTGGCGGCGAGGCCGTTGCCGGTGACCCGGCCGACCCGCGCGCAGATCGACTGGACCGCCAGCATCAGCGGGTAAGTGAAAACCGGCGTCCACAGCATGTTGACGCCAAATTGGGCCCCGGCCTGCGAGTAGGTCGCGATCCCGCTTGGATCGTCGTCCGCGGCCCCGGTGATCAGCCCCGGGCCCAGCCGCCCGAACGCCAGCTTGAACTTGCGCCGGGCGCGCGTGGTCTTGGCCCCGAGCGCTTGCTCGAAATGGTTTTTACCCCCGGAAGCCCCTCCTGAAGGGCCGGAATTTCCATTTTGGTTACGCATACTTGGCCTGAAACACGCGTTGGGTCAGTCCGTTGCGCCGAAACGATTGACGAATGCGCCGGAGTGCGAGGAACCGACTCGCATTCGTCACGGGGGCGCAATAGGTACGGAAATGCGCCGCAAATTGCTGCGCCACGATAAAACAGAGGAAAGCGGGCAATGCCCCACGACAGCGAATATTTCCGCCGCCGCGCCGCTGAAGCGCGCGCTGCCGCATTCTGCAAGCAGGATGGTGACGGGGCCGCTGTCGCCGGCGATCTGGCGCTCGCTTACGCGGCATTGGCCAAGCGCCGGGCCCTTGCTGGCGACGATCTCGAAATCGCTGCCGAGCCCCCGCTGGTTTTGAGCGAGTAGCTCAAATCCATCCGCGCTTCTTGAAATAGAGGTATGGCGCGACGGCTGTGACGAGGATCAGTCCGAGTGCCATCGGATAGCCGAATACCCAATTGAGTTCGGGCATGTGCTTGAAGTTCATGCCGTAGATACCGGCAATCAAGGTGGGTGGCAGGAAGATGATGGCCGCCCAGGAAAACAGCTTCATCGCCGCATTCTGTTCAATGCTGATGAGCCCGAGCGAAGCGTCGAGCAGGAACTGCAGATTATCGGCAAGAAAGCTTGCGTGCTCGCTCAATGACGTGACGTCGGTGGTGAGACTGCCGAGATGGTGCCGGGCATCCTTGGCGGCGTCCTCATGCATCCGGTTCGAACCGGCAAGGAAACTCAGCATTCGGCTGGTGCTGACCGCGGTGTAGCGGATCTTCGTCAGCAGGATCTGAACTTGGCCGATGCTGGTCAGAAGCCGGGTTAGCATCTCCGCCGGGATTCGGCGTTCTTCAGCGTTTTTCTGGAACACCTGGCCCGATATCCGCTCGAATTCGGCGCCCACTTTTTCGAGCTCATCGGCGAGGCGATCGATGATGGCGTCGAGCAGCCGGACGAGCACGGTCGGAGCATCGCGGGCCAGCTCGGGTTCGCGACGGACGTGGTCGGCGAACGCGCGGACCGGCTTGGGCGTCGCATAACGCACCGTCACCAGGCGCCTGTCGGTAAGAACGAAGCTGATCGGCGTGCTCGACGGGGTTTCGTCTTCGACCCCGATCAGCACGCTTGCCGTCATGTAGAGCGTTCCGTTCTGCTCATACAGTCGGCTCGAGGGCTCGATCTCGGCCATCTCGTCCTGGGTTGGAACGTCGACTCCGATGCTGCGCTCGACCAGCTGCTCTTCCTCGTGAGTTGGCTCCTCGAGGTCGATCCACGTCGCGCCTTCGGGAATCCGCTCGGCCTTCGCCTCGACAATGCTTCCGTCGCAGCCGGGTCCGTATGTGCGCAACATGCGCGCGTGTCTCCGCTGAACGGCCGAGCTTTGCAAGCCGCTGCGCTCTGCTAAGCCTTGACCATGATTTCCACTCGCCGCGCTACCGTCGCCGCCGTCCTCCTCGTCGTAATCGCGGCGGCCATTCTCCTGGCGATGGGCCGCCATCCGATCTGCACCTGCGGCACCGTCGACTTGTGGGTCGGAGTCCGCGACAGTCCCAAAACCAGCCAGATGCTCGCCGACTGGTACAGCTTCAGTCACATCGTCCACGGCCTGCTGTTCTACGCGGCCCTGTGGCTGGTCGCGCGGCGCTGGCCGGTCGAATGGCGCTTGGTCATCGCGCTCATCGTCGAGGCGAGCTGGGAGATCGTCGAGAACACCCCGATGGTCATCGACCGTTACCGCACAGCGACGGCCGCCCTCGGTTATAACGGCGACAGCGTGCTCAATTCGGTCTCCGACATTTTGATGATGGCGGTCGGATTTTTCCTCGCGCGCAAGCTGCCTGTTTGGGCTGCAATCGGACTGCTGATCGTCCTCGAGCTGATTCCGCTCTACGCGATCCGCGACAATCTGACGCTCAACATCTGGATGCTGCTGTGGCCCAATCAAGCCGTCGGCGCGTGGCAGGCCGTCGGTTGACCGGCACCAAAGCGCCGCCCGGGCATTGATGCCCGATGAGATTCAGCCGTTTCCACTGTTTCGCACTACTGGCCGCCGCTGCAGCCGTCCCCGCGCAAGCCGGCGAACTATTTGGCGGCGTCTACGTCCACGATGTCGATACGCCGCTCACCAAGAGCGGAGTCGAGGGCGGCGCGGATGTCCAGCTCGGCTACCGCGGCGCCCGGATCGGGCGCACGCCGCTCCAGCCCTATATTTTCGGCGCGCTCAATAGTGCGGGCAAAACCAGTTACGCGGCTATCGGCCTGTCGGCGCAATTCGGCGATCGGGTCTACGTTCGCCCGGGTCTCGGGATCGCCGTGCACGATGGCTCCGCAAGGAATGTCGAGGATCCGACCAATCACAGAATCGAATTCGGTAGCCGCGTGCTGTTCGAGCCCGAGCTCAACCTCGGCTTCCGCCTCAATGGCCGCGCGACCGTCGATGCGAGTTGGGTCCACATGAGCCATGCCCAGTTGTTCGGCCGGCAGAATCCCGGAATCGACAATTTCGGCGTTCGTCTGAACTTCGAGCTCTAGACGTTAATTGCACTCGGGAAGGTCGGCATCCTTGAACCGCTGGACCGTGTACGGTCCCAAGGCGCGACCGCCATCGATTTTCACTTCGAACGTCAGATTCCCGCCCCGGATCTGTCCTTCATAGGTGGCATCGACCTCGTTCTGCTCCGGTCTGCCAAGCGTCTCACGCTCTCGGGAAAACCTGCCGGACCATGCGAAGCTGCCGTCCTTCTTGACCATGTAGGGGCCGTAAATTGTCCCCTCCGAGCAATCGACTTGTACGTCGGCGTCAAGCGTGCCGACCATCAGCTGGGCGCGCGGGCCTCCCCACGAGCCTTCCAGCGCCGGCGTCAAGTCCCGCTCTGTCGAGGTTGCGGAGCCAAGGGCGAGCAGCGCCAGAACGGCAATCTGCATCATAGGCGCCGAAGCATTTCAAGATCGCCGCGCTCGACCGCCGCGGCATTGGCCGCGACCGGCCGCAAGGTCGGGCTCGATCCGCGCCGCGCATAATCGGCATGAAGGCTGAGCGCCGCGCCGTGAATCGCGCGCTGCTGGCGAATGAAGGTCTGGTCGAAATTGCCGCTTGCCGCGAGTTCGTCATACATCGCCTGGTGCTGCGGCAGCAGCGTCGCGCCCGGCAGCAGGTTGAGACGGCGGCCGGCGAACGACAGCTGCGATGCCAGGCCCTTGTGATCCGCCATAAGCGTGTTCGCGGCGTTCCTGAGACGCGGGTCGGCTGAACGCAGCTGTGCCAGTTCGGACGAGCGCACCACGAGCAGATCGATCGACGCCGCCTGGGTGACATAAGTCGCCGGGCTGACCGATCCGGGCAGGGAGCGAGGGGCGTAGGTTCCGCCCGGCTCGCTCGCGGTTGGGCCCGGCTGACGCGTCGCGCATCCGGCCAGCGCGATCGCGACGACGACCACTGGAGCGCGCCGCATCGTTACCGGCCGACCATCGTCTCGGGCTTGACCACCCGGTCGAACGTCGCCTCGTCGACCAGGCCGAGTTCGAGCCCCGCCGCCTTCAGCGTTTGCCCGGTCTTGTGTGCGTGCTTGGCGATCGCCGCGGCATTGTCGTAGCCGATCTCCGGCGCGAGCGCGGTGACCAGCATCAGCGATTCGTTCATCAGCGCGGCAATCCGCTTCTCGTCGGGCTCGGTGCCGTCGAGCATGCGCTCGGTAAAACTCTCCATGCCGGTCGCCAGAAGGTTGATCGAACGGATCACATTGGCGCCGATCAGCGGCTTGAACACGTTGAGTTCGAGGTGCCCCTGCATTCCGCCAATGGTCACGGCGACATGATTGCCCATCACCTGCGCGGCGACCATCGTCAGCATCTCGGCCTGGGTCGGATTGACCTTGCCCGGCATGATCGAGCTACCCGGCTCGTTCTCCGGCAGCTTCAATTCGCCGAGACCGCAGCGCGGGCCCGAGCCGAGCAGCCGGATGTCGTTGGCGATCTTGGTCAGCGCGACGGCGATGACGTTGAGCACGCCCGACAGCTCGACCAGTGTGTCGTGCGCGGCGAGCTCCGCGAACTTGTTCGGGGCCGATGTGAACGGCAGCTGGGTCAGGCTCGACACGGCCTTGGCGAAGTCTTCGGCGAACCCTCTGGGCGCGTTGAGGCCGGTCCCGACCGCGGTTCCGCCCTGCGCCAGCCGCATCAATCGCGGCTGCACGGCTTCGACTCGCTCGATGCAGTCCGCGACCTGTGCAGTGTACCCTGAAAATTCCTGGCCGAGCGTCAGCGGCGTAGCGTCCTGCAGATGCGTCCGGCCGATCTTGACGATCGAATCCCAGCGCTGAGCCTGGTCGGCAAGCTGACCATGCATCGTCTTGAGCGCTGGCAGCAATCGCTGGTGAACCGTCCGCGCCGCCGCGATGTGCATCGCGGTCGGGAAGCTGTCGTTCGACGACTGGCTCTTGTTGACGTGGTCGTTGGGGTGAACCGGCTCCTTGCCGCCGCGATTGCCGGTCAGGATTTCGTTGGCCCGCCCGGCGATCACCTCATTGGCGTTCATGTTCGACTGGGTGCCCGACCCGGTCTGCCAGATGACCAAAGGAAACTGGTTGTCGAGATCGCCGCGCGCGACCTCGCCTGCCGCCTGCTGGATGACTTCGGCGAACTTCGGGTCGAGGCCGCCGATGCGCGCGTTCACCCGCGCCGCAGCCTGCTTGATGAAGCCCAGCGCATGAATAATCTCGAGCGGCATCTGCTCGCGCTGGCCGAACGGGAAATTCCCGATCGAGCGTTCGGTCTGGGCGCCCCAATAGGCGTTGGCGGGAACCTCGATCGGCCCAAAACTGTCGGATTCGGTGCGGGTGGTGCTCGTCATTTCTTCTTCGTGAAGTCGACCGAGACGACGTTCGACCCGTCCTCCGCGGTCTCGGGCTTGGGCGTGTCGTTCTCCGCCGCCTCATGCTCTTCAGGCACGGCTTCATCGGCATCGGCGTGGAAGGTCAGCGCGAATTCGACCGCGGGATCGTGAAATTGGGTGACCGCGGCGAACGGCACCAGCAGCGTCGCCGGGACTCCGCCGAACGACAGGCCGACGGTGAATTGGGCGTCCTCGACCTTCAGATCCCAGAAGCGGTGCTGGATGACGATGGTCATTTCGTCGGGAAAACGTTCGAACAAATGCTTGGGGATCGAAACGCCCGGCGCACGGGTCTTGAAGGTGATGTAGAAATGGTGGTCGCCGGGCAGGCCGCCCGATTGTTCGACCTCGCCGAGCACCCGCCCGACCACGGCCCGCAGAGCGTCCTGGACGATTTCGTCGTACGGGATCAGGCTTTCGGGCGTCTCGTCGGTCATAAGTTTGTGGTAGCGGGCGGGATAGCCCGGTCAAGCGGAGACACGCCCGTGCCCATCGATCCGACCCAACCCTATGACGATGCTAACATCTTCGCCCGCATTCTGCGCGGCGAGATCCCGTCGAACAAGGTTTATGAGGACGATTGGGTCCTCGCCTTCCATGACATCAACCCGCTCGCCCCGACCCACATCCTGGTGATTCCCAAGGGGCCGTACGTGTCGTGGGACGATTTTTCGCAACAAGCGTCGGATGCAGAGATTGCCGGGCTGACCCGCGCCGTTGGCAAGATCGCGCGCGAAGCCGGCCTGGTCGCTGACGGGTACCGTTTGCTCGCCAATGTCGGATTCAACTCCGGCCAGGAAGTCCCGCACCTCCATATGCACATCTTCGGCGGCCGTCCGCTCGGGCCGATGCTCGCCCGCTAGAGGCCGTCTGCAGATTGAGGGATTGCCCTGACGGTTCGAGCCGTTAGGGTCGCGCCAACGTTTTCGAAGGGGAAATCGAATGGCGACTGAAGCACCGCGAGGGGGCCTCTTTCTGGGACGCGTGAAATCGCTCGATGCGATTTTAGCGACCGCCGAGAAAAAAGGCCTGCATCGTTCGCTGGGTGCTTTCCAGCTCACTCTGCTCGGCATCGGTGCGGTCATCGGCACCGGTATTTTCGTGCTCACGGCCGAGGCCGCCCAAAAAGCTGGCCCGGGGATGATGATCAGCTTCGTGATTGCCGGCTTCGTCTGTGCGGTCGCGGCTTTGTGCTATTCGGAGCTCGCTTCGATGGTGCCGGTGGCGGGCTCAGCCTACACCTACACCTATGCGGTGATGGGCGAGTTGTTCGCCTGGATGGTCGGCTGGGCGCTGATCCTCGAATATGCGATCGGCGCCAGCGCCGTCGCGGTCGGCTGGTCCGGCTATTTCGTCGGCCTGATGAAGAGTTGGGGTGTGATCATACCCCCGGCGCTCGCGGCCGGCCCGTTCGGCGGCGGCGTGTTCAATCTTCCCGCAGCGGTCATCGCCGGCCTGGTCACGATCCTGCTGATCGTCGGCACCAAGGAGAGCGCGCGCTTCAACGCGGTCCTGGTGATGGTCAAGGTCACCGCACTCACCGTGTTCGTGATCCTCACCTTGCCGGTGCTCAAGGGTGAGCATTTCCACCCCTTCATCCCCAACGGGTGGGGGACCTACGGCGTGGTCGGCGCCGCGGCGTCGATCTTCTTCGCTTACGTCGGCTTCGACGCGGTTTCGACCGCAGCCGAGGAGACCAAGAATCCGCAGCGCAACGTGCCCATCGGGCTGATCGGGTCGCTGCTGTTCTGCACGGTCTTCTATCTGTTGGTCGCCGGCGGAGCCATCGGCGCCATGGGCGCGCAACCCGTGCGCGATGCGCTCGGCCAGCCCTTCCCGCCGGGCAGCATCGAGCTGACCAACCAGTGCAGCGCGATCGTCGCGAGCGGCGTGACGCAGCCGTTGGTCTGCTCGCGCGAGGCGCTGGCCCACGTGCTCCGCACGATCGGCTATGAGCGCATCGGCGATCTAATGGGCATTGCCGCCTTCATCGCCTTGCCTTCGGTCGTGCTGATGATGATGTTCGGCCAGACCCGCATCTTTTTCGTCATGGCCCGCGACGGACTGCTCCCCGACAAGCTGGCCTCGGTCCACCCGCGCTTCCGCACTCCGCATGTCGTGACAGCCGTCACCGGCATCGGCGTGATGCTTGCCGCGGCCTTCCTGCCGGTCGGCAAGCTCGCCGATTATTCTAACTCGGGCACGTTGTTTGCATTCATGATGGTGGCGATCTCGGTCATGGTGCTCCGCCGGACCGATCCCAGCCGCAAGCGGCCGTTCAGAACGCCCGCGATCACCATCGTGGCGCCGCTGGCAATTGTCGGCTGTATCGCCTTGTACATCATGCTCCCGCCCATCGCGATTTTGGTTCTCCCTGTGTGGGGTGCGGTCGGGCTGCTCCTGTACTTCGGCTATTCCCGCAGCCGCAGCCATGTCGGACGCGGCATCACCGAGGTGCCCGAGCTCGCGGTCGAGGCTCCAGGCACGTCGGTTCCGCCGATGCCCGGTGCACCGTCTCCGGGCAGTCCCGAGGAGCGCGGCTAAGCGGTCAGCAATTCTCCGGCCAGCGCCCTGAGGTCCGCCTCGGGGCGCGCGCCGTAATGCTGGATGACTTCAGCCGCGGCGATCGCGCCGAGCTTGAGCGAGCGTTCGAGACTTAGCCCGCGCGCGTGACCGGCGAGATAGCCGGCGGCGAACAAATCGCCCGCGCCGGTCGTGTCGATGACTTCGCCGACCGGTTCGGCCGGAACCTCAGCGCGCTCGCTTCCGTGCGTCGCCAGGGCGCCGTGCTCACCGCGCGTGACAACCAGGGTTTCGACCTTGCCGCGCACCGCCTCGATCGCGCTGTCGAGGTGCGGGACCCCGGCCAACATCTCGATCTCCGCCTGGTTGGCGAACAGCACGTCGATCTTGCCGCCGTCGATCAGCGCGTTGAAGCCGTCGCGGTGGCGCTCGATGCAGAAGGTGTCCGAGAGGCTGAACGCGACCTTGCGCCCGGCCTCGCGCGCGACTTCGATCGCCTTGATCATCGCGTAACGCGGGGTCTCCGGGTCCCACAGATAGCCCTCGAGGTAGATCGCCGCCGCGCCCCGGATTTGCGCTTCGTCGAGCGCACCCGCGGGCAAATGCTGGGCGGCGCCGAGGAACGTGTTCATCGTCCGGTGCCCGTCGGGCGTCACCAGGATCATCGAGCGCGCGGTGGGTACGCCAATTTCGACCGCCGGTGTGGTGAACTCGACCCCGGCCGTCGTTAGGTCGTGTCGGTAGAAAGCGCCGAGCTGGTCGTTGGCGACCTGGCCGACGAACGCCGCCTTGCCGCCAAGCGCGGCGATCCCGGCGGCGGTGTTGCCGGCGCATCCGCCGCTGATCTCGCGCGTACGTTGCATGTGCGCATAGAGGCGCTCGGCTTCCTCCGCATCGACCAACCGCATCGACCCCTTGGTCAGCCCCTCGCTCTCGAGAAAAGCGTCGGTCGCGTCGGCGATGACGTCGACGATGGCATTGCCGATGGTGAGAACGTCGAGGCGGGTGGTGGACATGCAAACTCCGAATTTCCGGAAAGCGCGCCGCCTAGCCCAAGCGTTCAGGGGCCCGCAACCTTGCCTCGGCGAGTCGGGGCGGGCATCGTCATGCCCATGCGCCGTTTAGCTCTCGCTTCGACCCTGGTCCTCGCCGCCTGCGCCACCCGACCGCAGGAGCCCGTGGCGCAGGCCCCGCCGCCGGCAACCGCCAGGCCGTCGCAGGTTCGCAGCACGATCCTCGGGCTGACCGCGTCCGAGCTGGTCGGGCATTTCGGCAATCCCGCGCTCCAGGTGCGCGAAGGTGTCGGGCTCAAGCTCCAGTTCCGCTCAAACCGCTGCGTGCTCGACGCTTATCTCTACGGCCCCGAAAGCGGCTCGGGCGTCCAGCGCGTCACTTATGTCGACACGCGGCTGCCCTCGGGCGTCGCGGTCGATCAGGCCGCTTGTATTTCCGCGCTCGAAAATCCGAGCTGAGCGAGCGCCCATTGGGCGCTTTCGGCGATGACCGGGTCGGGGTCGGCCAGGTACGGCCTGATTGATTCGATAAGCTTGGGCTCGCCGCTGTTTCCCGCAGCGATCAGGCAATTGCGGATCATCCGCTTCACGCCGATCCGCTTGATCGGCGATCCGGCGAACATCTCGCGGAACGCGGCGTCGTCGAGCGCCAGCAGGTCGGCGAGCCGTGGGGCGGCGAGTTCGGCGCGCGGCAGGAAGGCGCGATTGGCCGTGGCGGCATCGGCGAACCGGTTCCACGGGCACACCGCGAGGCAATCGTCGCAGCCGTAAATGCGGTTGCCCATCGCCGTGCGAAATTGCTCCGGGATCGGCCCGTCATGCTCGATCGTCAGGTAGGAAATGCATTTGCGCGCATCGATCCGGTGGGCGCCGTCGAACGCCTGGGTCGGGCAGATGTCGAGGCAGCGCCGGCACGTCCCGCAATGCTGGCCCGCTTCGGCGGACGTGTCAGGTTCGAGTTCGAGGCTGGTCAGGATCACGCCGAGAAACAGCCAGCTGCCGTGTTCGCGGCTGACGAGGTTGGTGTGCTTGCCCTGCCAGCCGATCCCCGCCGCCTGGGCGAGCGGCTTTTCCATCACCGGGGCGGTGTCGACGAACACCTTGAGCTCGGACGGCGCTTGGGTAACGATGAATCGCGCCAGCGCTTTCAGCGCCTTCTTGACCGTCTTGTGATAGTCGCCGCCCTGGGCATAGACCGAGATCCGGCCGAGCTCGGGCCGCTCCCCCAAGGCCAACGGATCGCTTGCCGGCGCATAGCTCATGCCCAGCGCGATTGCCGTCCTCGCTTCGGGCCACAGCGCGAGCGGCGACACGCGCTGGTGCGCGCGCTCCGCCATCCAGCCCATGGTTCCGTGATGGCTGGCTTCCAGCCATCGTTCCAGGTCGACGCCGGCGGCGTCCGCCGCGTCCGCACGAGCGAAACCGCACGCGCTGAAGCCGAGCCGCTCGGCCTCCGCCCTTATTGCTTCCTCAAGGCTTTCGTTGTTAGCCACGGTCGTCCACTACTCCGTTCGCCCCGAGCTTGTCGAAGGGTCGCCGTTGAATTTCTTAGGAAAAGCAGTGCTTCCCCAGGCCCAACATGAACGGTTTCAGGGCAGAAACGCGGTCGAGGCGATCGATCTCGTCAAAGACTTTGGGACGACCCGCGCGGTCGATGGCGTGAGCCTCAGCGTCCCCTCCGGAAGCATCTACGGGCTCCTCGGCCCCAATGGCGCCGGCAAGACGACGACCCTGCGGATGCTGCTCGGGATCATCGACCCATCGAGCGGCACCCGGTCGGTGCTCGGGCGCGAACGGCCGATCGATGCCGCGGAGGAAGTCGGCTATTTGCCGGAGGAGCGCGGCCTCTATCCCGCGATGCACGCGCGCGACGCGATCGCGTTCATGGGCGCGCTGCGCGGCCTGCCGCTGCGCGAGGCGCGCCGCCGGGCGGAGGAATTGCTGAAGGAGCATGACCTCGGCGCATGGGCGAAGAAGCCGATCCGCAGCCTGTCGAAGGGCATGGCGCAGACTGTCCAGCTGCTCGGCACGATCATCCACCATCCGCGGCTGATCGTTCTCGACGAGCCATTTTCGGGGCTCGACGCAATCAACCAGGCGCGGCTCGAGGAACGCATCCGTCGCCAGGCGCGGGACGGCGCGACCGTGATCTTCTCGACCCACGTCATCGCCCATGCCGAGCGATTGTGTGAGCGGATCGCGATCATCGCCAAGGGCAAGGTCGCGTTCGAAGGACGGGTCGACGACGCCCGCGCGCGGCTACGTCCGATCGTCCGTCTGCGGACTCGCGCCAGCGACGGCCCGTGGCGTTCCGTTATCCCGGCCGATGCGCGCCAGGAGGGCGAGCATATCGTGTTCGAGCTTCCCGAAAGCGGCCCGGAACCGTTGCTCCGGGCCTTGCTCGACGGCGGCGCCGGGATCGAGGCGCTGGCGATCGAGCGTCCGGGTCTGCACGACGCGTTCGTCGCCATTGCCGGCGAGTCCGCCGCCGCCGCGATGGTCGAGGAGAAGCCGCAATGAGGAAGCTGATGCGTGGCGCGTTCGTCATCGGCCGGCGCGATTTCTCCGCGACCGTCTTGTCGAAGACCTTTCTGTTCTTCCTGCTTGGCCCGCTATTCCCGCTGATCTTCGGCGGCGTGTTCGGCGGCATCGTCGGCGGAACGGTTGGCCAGCGCGACAAGGTCGAAGTGGCGGTCATCGCGCCGGAAGCCGAGTTCGCTCCGCTGTTGGCCGCCCACGACCGGCTCGCCCGAGCGACTGATGACGCGCATGTCGTGGGCCTGGTTCGGGTTGCCCCCGAACCCGATCTCGCGGCTCAACAGCATCGGCTCCTGACCTCCAGCGACGCACGCTTCCGGGCGGTGTTGAGCGGCATTCCCGACCACCCGCGGCTCGCCGGTGCGATCCGGCCGGACGGCAGCACCGCCGGCCAACTCCGCCTGATGCTCGCCAACGCCGCACGTGGCGAAAGGGCTCAGCCGCCGCTGGCGGTGACGGTTACCGACGCAAGTTTCGGCCGCTCGTCGCGCGACCAGGCGACCACCGGCCAGATCGCCCAGACTGCTTTGTTCTTCTTCACGCTGCTGCTGTCGACCATGTTGCTGTCCCAGCTTGTCGAGGAGAAATCGAACAAGATCATCGAGGTCGTGGCCGCCGCCGTGCCGATCGAATCTTTGTTCGTCGGTAAATTGTTCGCCATGCTCGCCGCCTCGGTCCTCGGCCTGATCGTGTGGACCGCGGCCGGAGCGGCGGTGCTCGCGTCGTTCAAGGGCCTTGCGGCGCTGCCCACGCCGGCGACAGGCTGGCCGGCGTTCCTGGCGCTCGTCGTCGTCTATTTCGCCATGAACTACCTGCTGCTCGGGGCGGTGTTCCTGACCATCGGCGCGCAGGCCGCGACGGTGCGCGAAGTCCAGACCCTGTCGATGCCGGTGACCTTCGGCCAGATGCTGATCTTCGGCTTCGCCGCGGCCGCGGTTGCGTCGCCGAATTCAGGTCTGGCGCTCGCCGCGCAAGCCTTTCCTTTATCGTCGCCGCTGGCGATGGTCGCGCGCGCCGCTCAGTCGCCTGGCATCTGGCCGCATCTCGCGGCGATCGCCTGGCAGGTACTGTGGGTCGCGCTGATCCTGAAGGTCGGCGCCAGCATGTTCCGCAAGACGGTGCTGAAGTCAGGTCCGCCGACGCGTTGGTGGCGGATGCGCCGCGCCTAGGGGAGCGCCGCGCCAGCTTCGGCGGTGAGCCACGCCTGCATCTCCATGAACGGGAATGGGCCGTGGCTCACCCGGGCGATCCCGGCGCCGGCCCAGCCTGCCCGGGTTGGACCGCCCGGCAGGTGCATGGCGTTGACCGGGATAGGGACGGCGCGGCAGATCCGCTCGACCAGCTCGAGGTTCGCTAGCCCGGGAATGAAATAGCCGTTGGCGCCGGCGGCCGCATAGGCCGCGCCACGCTCGATCGCCTGGTCGGCCAGCGCCTCGTCATGGGTCTCGGGCTTGGCTTTCAGGAACAAATCGGTTCGCGTGTTAATGAAAAAATCGCTGCCAACTCCGGCGCGGAGGGCCGCGATCCGCTGCTGCTGGTCGGCAATGTCGTAGAGGTGGTCGGTCCCGACCACCTGATCCTCGAAATTGCAGCCGATGACCCCGGTCGCGGCGAGCCGCCGGCCGTTGGCGGTCAGGCCGTCCGAGTCGGTCGCATAACCGCCTTCGAAATCCACGGTGACGGGCAGTTCGACCGCCTTCACGATCCGCCCGGCGTTGCCGAGCGCGAACTCGATCGGGACTTCCTCGCCATCGCCGAAGCCGTTGGCCATCGCGACCGACGCGCTGCCGGTGGCGATCGCCTTCGCTCCCGATTTCGCGACCGCGGCCGCGCTGCCCGCGTCCCACGCGTTGAACAGCACCAGCGGCTCGCCGGCGACGTGGAGTTTCGCGAAATCCTCAAACTTGCTCATGATGGCCTTGGCCTCCTGCTGGGCGAGCTCCTTTGGCGGTTGAGGTCGCGTCCGGCTTCTAAAATCTTGCGGCCAACACCCAAGCTCAGCTTATGGCGTTTCTCGCCATCTCTTCGAACTTGGCCATCAATGCCCGATGCGGGAAGGGCCCGTGGCTAATCCGGGCCACGCCTGCGTCCGCCCAGACTTGTTTGTCCGGAGCGCCGGGGAACGCGATGACATTCAAGGGCAGCGGCATTTCGCGCACGATGCGCTCGATCTGGCTGGGGTCAGCCAGCCGCGGCACGAAGAAGCCGCTTGCGCCGGCGTCGGCGAAGGCCTTGCCGCGCTCGACCACCTGGTCGATCAACGCATCGTCATAGGTCTGGGTCTTGAGGAACAAATCGGTCCGGGCGTTGATGAAGAATTGATCGCCGACCGCTTTACGGATCGCGGCGATCTTGCGAACCTGGAGGTCGAGCGGGTGGAGGCCCTCTCCGCCAATCACCTGGTCTTCGAAATTGCACCCGACCGCGCCGGTCGCAGCCAGCCGCGCGACATTATGCCCGACCTCGTCGGGCTCGCTGCCATAGCCGCCTTCGAAATCGACGGTGAGCGGGACATCGACGGCGGCGACGATCCGCTCCGCATTGGCCAGCGCGAAGTCGATCGGCACATTCTGACCGTCGGGCCAGCCATTGGCGTCCGCGACCGGGTGGCTTCCGGTCGCCAGCGCCTTGCCTCCGGCGCGCACGACCGTGAGCGCACTCCCGACGTCCCAGATGTTGTAAAGGATGATCGGATCGCCGGGCACGTGCAGCGCGGCAAAAGTTTCGAAATTGGTCGCCATGGCCCGGCGCCTAGGCGCGTCCGGGCAGACTCGCAATCGCTGTCACAAAACCGCAACAAACCTGTCACACAAAGTTCGCGGAACCGCCGCTAGGGCCGGGCGAGAAGCGCATCCGAAAAGAGGGAGTGAGGCCTGTGAAAAGGATCGTTATCGCGTTGCCGTTCGTGGCGTTGCTTGCCGCCTGCGGTCCGAAATCCGGGGCTGGCGGCGGATCGACCAACGATATCCACATCGTCGGCTCATCGACCGTCTATCCGTTCACCAAGGCGGTGGCCGAGGATTTCATGCGCGCCAATCCGGGGCTCAATGTCACGGTCGAATCGACCGGCACGGGCGCGGGCATGAAACTGTTCTGCGCCGGCGTCGGCGGTCAGCATCCCGACATTGAGGACGCCTCGCGCGCGATCAAGAGGAGCGAATATGACACCTGCGTGCAGAACGGCGTCAAGTCGATCATCGAAGTTCCAGTCGGGATCGACGGCCTGACGATTATCGAAGCGAACGGCGGCCCGGCGATGAACCTGACCCAGGCCGATATCTACAAGGCGCTTGCCGCCAATCCGTTCGGCAAGGGCCCGAACAAGGCGCAGACCTGGAAGGACGTCAATCCGTCGCTTCCGGCGATCAAGATCCGGGTCCTCGGCCCGCCGCCGACCTCGGGCACGCGCGACAGCCTCGCCGATCTTTATCTGACCAAGGGCTGCGACACCGATCCGGCGATGAAGGCGCTGGCCAAGAGCAATGAGGACCAGCACAAGGATTATTGCACCAAGATTCGCGAGGACGGCGCCTACGTCGAAGCCGGCGAGAACGACAATCTCATGGTCCAGAAGGTCGCCGCCGATCCGGGCACGCTTGGCATCCTCGGCTTCTCCTATCTCGACGAGAATGCCGACAAGGTTCGTCCGGTCCAGATCACCGGAATCACGCCGAGTGAAGAGACCATCGCCAACCTGACCTATCCGGGCGCGCGCAAGCTCTATGTCTACATCAAGGGCGAGCATTTGCAGGCCAAGCCCAAGCTCCGCGATTTCGTCGCGAAATACGCGAAAATGTGGAGCAAGGGCGGTCCGCTCGAGCGCATCGGCCTGGTGCCGTTCGGCGGCACCGATGCGACCGCCGCCGCGACCCAGGCGACCGAGCTCAAACCGCTCGATCCGAGCACGTTGAAATAGGCGTGATGGGCGGGAGACAATGAGTCTCGGTCTGGCGCTGCTGGCGATCCTGATCGTCGCGTTCGGAGCCGGCTGGCTCGGCTTCGGCCGCGCCCGCCGGCTTCGCACGGTCGGCCGCCTCCATTCGCTCCCGAGCTATCATGGCGCGTATGTCGCGCTGTGGGCGGCGATCCCAGCGTTGCTGCTGCTCGCCGCCTGGGCGCCGATGCAATCGCGGCTGGTCGATCAGGCGGTGCTGGCATCGCCCGAAGGCCGCGCGCTGCCGACGGTCGAAATGCAGCGCGATTCGATCCTGTCGGAAGCGCGCGAGATTGCGAGCGGCGAGCGGGCGCAGGGCTTCAATCCCGAATCCTCGACGCTCGCCCCGCGCATCGTCAAGGAACAGAGCCGGTTCGCTTTGATGGGCGGCGCGGCCACGTTGCTCGTTGCACTCGTCGCCGCCGTCCTCGCCTCGCGCCGCACCTCCGCGCAATTCCGCGCCCGCACCGGGGTCGAGCGGTGGTTCATGGTCGTGCTGTTCGCGGCCTCGCTGATCGCGATCCTGACGACCCTCGGCATTCTGCTCTCGCTGATGTTCGAAAGCCTGCGCTTTTTCAGGTTGTATCCGGCGACTTCGTTCATCTTCGGGCTCGAATGGAGCCCGCAGACCGCGATCCGGGCCGACCAGGCCGGTTCGTCGGGCGCATTCGGTTCGATTCCGCTGCTGTGGGGGACCTTCTTTATCGGCGCGATCATCGCCATGGTCGTGGCCATCCCGCTCGGCCTGATGAGCGCGATCTACCTGACCCAATATGCGCATCCCCGGGTGCGCACCTGGCTCAAGCCGATCCTCGAGATTCTCGCCGGCGTCCCGACCGTCGTCTATGGCTATTTCGCCGCGCTGACCGTCGCCCCGATGGTCCGCAGCCTGGGGATCGCGCTCGGCGTCACTTCGGCGAGCAGCGAGAGCGCCCTCGCGGCCGGATCGGTCATGGGTATCATGATCATTCCGTTCATCAGCTCGATGGCCGACGACTCGATCGCCGCGGTCCCGCAGGCGATGCGCGACGGCAGCCTGGCGATGGGCGCGACCAAGTCAGAGACCATCAGCCGGGTGCTTCTGCCGGCCGCGCTTCCGGGCGTGATGGGGGGCATCCTGCTCGCGGTCAGCCGCGCGATCGGCGAGACGATGATCGTGGTCATGGCCGCGGGGCTTGCCGCGAACCTTACCGCCAACCCGTTCGCCAGCGTCACGACCGTCACCGTTCAGATCGTCCAGCTGCTGACCGGCGATCAGGAATTCGACAGCGCCAAGACGCTCGCCGCCTTCGCGCTCGGCCTCGCGCTGTTCCTGATCACGCTCCTCCTCAACCTCATCGCGCTGCACATCGTGCGGCGGTACCAGGAACAATATGAGTAGCTCCGCCCCGACGCGCTGGACCGAACCGGAAATGCACAAACGGGTGCGCCGGCGCTACGCGTCGGAACGGCGCTTTCGCGCATTCGGCTTTGCCGCGGTCAGCATATCGGTGCTGTTCCTCGCGTTCCTGCTGGTCAGCATGGGCTCGAAAGGCCTTGGCGGGTTCGTCCAATATCAGGCCGCGCTGCCGATCGATTTCGCCAAGTCGAGCCTGTTCCTCGACCCGGCGACATTGCGCGGGCCCGACGCCGCCCAAACGGTCGCATCG
Source organism: Sphingomicrobium sp. (assembly GCA_035261225.1). Classification (GTDB taxonomy): domain Bacteria; phylum Pseudomonadota; class Alphaproteobacteria; order Sphingomonadales; family Sphingomonadaceae; genus Sphingomicrobium. The sequence goes on along the minus strand of DATFUB010000144.1, from coordinate 39,350 downwards.
GCCGACCTCGAGACCGCGATTTCGCAGGCGGCCACCGCGGCTTACGGTCCCGACGCGGCGGAGATGTTCGGGGATGCGGCGGTCAACGTCCTGACCCGCAAGATTGTCGCCGATCCCAATATCCTGACTGGCGCGCCGACGCTGTGGCTGCCCGTCGGCGGCAAGGTCGATGTCGCGGCCAAGCATGACGCGGATGCCGCGAGCGAGCAGCTGGTCAATGTGCTCAAGTCCAGGAACGCGCTGCGCAGCGCGTTCAACATGGAGTTCCTCACGCAGTCGGACTCGACCGACCCGTCAGCCGTCGGCGTGTGGGGCGCACTCAAGGGGACCTTCCTCACCATCCTGGTGACGATCGGCCTCGCTTTCCCGGTCGGGGTTCTGGCCGCCGTCTATCTCGAGGAATTCGCGGCCCGCAACCGCTGGACCGACGCGATCGAGGTGTCGATCAACAACCTCGCGGCGGTGCCTTCGATCATCTTCGGCCTGCTCGGCCTTGCCGTGTTCCTCAACATCATGGACTTGCCGCGCTCGGCACCCCTGGTCGGCGGCCTGACGCTGGCGCTGATGACCATGCCGGTCATCGTCATCGCCGGCCGCAACGCGATCAAGACGGTTCCGCCGTCGATCCGCGATGCGGCGCTCGGCGTCGGCGCGTCCAAGATGCAGGTCGTGTTCCATCACGTGCTCCCGCTCGCGCTGCCCGGCATCCTGACCGGCACGATCATCGGCATGGCGCGCGCGCTCGGTGAGACGGCGCCGCTGCTGATGATCGGCATGCGCGCGTTCATCGCCGCTCCGCCGACCGGGATCTCCGCTCCCGCGACCGTGCTCCCGGTGCAGATTTTCCTGTGGTCCGACGAGGTCGATCGCGGTTTTGTCGAAAAGACCAGCGCGGCGATCATCGTCCTGTTGCTGTTCATGCTCGTGATGAACGGCTTCGCAATTTACCTTCGCAACCACTTCGAGCGCCGCTGGTGATGGATATGAAAGAGAAGACGCCGATGACCTCAACCACACCCGTGACCGAGCCGGAGGAGGCGCCGCTGCACGCGCCCCGGATCAATGTTTCGGACGAGGCCAAGATCGAACCGGCACAGGCGCTCGATCCGAACCGTGAGCCCAAGATGCGCGCGGAAGATGTCGCGGTGTCCTATGGCGACAAGCCAGCGCTCAAGGGCGTGTCGATCAAGATCTACGAAGATCTGGTGACGGCGTTCATCGGACCCTCGGGCTGCGGCAAATCGACCTTCCTGCGCTGTCTCAACCGGATGAACGACACGATTCCATCGGCGCGCGTGACAGGCAAGATCACGCTCGACAATGAGGACATCATGAGCACGGGAATGGACGTCGTCCAGCTTCGCGCCCGGGTCGGAATGGTTTTCCAGAAGCCGAACCCGTTCCCCAAGTCGATCTTCGAGAATGTCGCCTACGGGCCGCGCATCCACGGCCTCGCGACATCCAAGGCTGATCTCGCCCAGATCGTCGAAAAATCGCTCAGGCGCGCCGGCCTGTGGGACGAAGTGAAGGATCGCCTGGAAGAAAGCGGCACCGCGCTGTCGGGCGGCCAGCAGCAACGGCTGTGCATCGCCCGCGCCATCGCCGTCGATCCCGAGGTCATTCTGATGGATGAGCCGTGCTCGGCGCTCGACCCGATCGCCACCGCTAAGATCGAGGAATTGATCCACGAACTGCGCGGCCGCTACGCGATCGCGATCGTCACGCACAACATGCAGCAGGCAGCGCGCGTGTCGCAGCGCACCGCGTTCTTCCACCTCGGCGAGCTAGTCGAATATGGTAAGACCAGCGAGATTTTCACGAACCCGAGCCAGCAGCGGACTCAGGATTACATTACCGGCCGCTACGGCTGATCGGAGCAAAGCAATGCAGCAGCAAACCGGCGGACATACGCTCAAGGCGTTCGACGAAGATATCGATCGCCTGCGCGCGCTCATCAGCCAGATGGGCGGCCTCGCGGAACACGCGATCGGCGAGGCCATGCGCTGTCTCATCCAGCGCGATACCGAGGGCGCGGAGCGGGTCGTCGCCGACGACAAGAAACTCGATGTGCTCGAGATTGAGACCGAGCGGCGCGCGGTCCAGCTGATCGCGCTGCGCGCGCCAATGGCCGGCGACCTGCGCGATGTCGTCGCGGCCCTCAAGATTTCGGGCGTGGTCGAGCGTATCGGCGATTATGCGAAGAACATCTCGAAGCGCGTTCCGCTTCTCGAGGGCGCATCGAAGATCGAGCCCCTGTCGCTGCTTCCGGAGATGGCGCGGCTCGCCACCAGCATGGTCCACGACGTGCTCGACGCCTTCGTCGAACGCGATGCCGAGGCCGCCGTGCGCGTGTGCGAGCGCGACGATGCCGTCGATGATTTCTACGATACGATCTTTCGCGCGCTGCTCACGCACATGATGGAAAACCCCCATAATATCGGACAGTCCGCGCATTTGCTGTTCGTGGCCAAGAATCTCGAGCGGGTCGGCGATCACGCGACCAATATCGCCGAGATGGTTTATTATGCCGCGACCGGCCAACACATGGCGGATAGGCCGGGCAAGTCGGCGAAGTGAATGTCATGACGAACATCAAGCGCCTCCTGTTGGTCGAAGACGATCGAGCGCTCGCTGATCTCGTCACCTTTCATTTCGAGCGCGCCGGCTACGCGGTTACCCGCACCGGCGACGGCGAGGAAGCGCTGATCCTGGTCGACGAGATCAAGCCCGACATCATCCTGCTCGACTGGATGATCGAGGGCATCAGCGGGATCGAAGTGTGCCGCCGCCTGCGCCGTCGGGCGACCAGCGCCAACACGCCGATCATCATCCTCACCGCGCGCGGCGAGGAGAGCGACCGAATTCGCGGCTTCGAGACCGGCGCCGACGATTATGTGACCAAGCCGTTCAGTCCGCGCGAACTGGTCGCGCGGGTCGGCGCGGTCCTCCGCCGGGTCCGGCCCGCGTTGGCCGGCGAGCAGCTCGCTTATGCCGATCTCGAAATGGACGTCGCCGCGCATCGCGTGCGGCGCAGCGGCGAGCAGGTCGCGCTCGGCCCGACCGAGTTCCGGCTGCTCAAGCATTTCCTCGAACATCCCGGGCGGGTGTTTTCGCGCGAACGGCTGCTCGACGCGGTCTGGTCGCACGATCCCGACATCGACACGCGCACCGTCGACGTGCACGTCCGGCGCCTGCGTCAGGCGCTCAACGGCGCCGGCCGTGACGACCTCATTCGGACCGTGCGCTCGGCTGGCTATTCGCTCGACGCCGAAGCCTGAATCGTCACGAAACTGAAACAATAAAGTCAATTCGCTGTCGCTTGCCGCCTCTAGCAGAAGACTCGCTGGACGGCCTGATCCCGTCCGTAATTTCGGGGTAGCAACAATGTATTTGAAAGCACTTGGCCTCGCCGCGACCGCGGTGATGGCGCTCTGTATTTCCACGACTGCCGAGGCCCGCACGCAGATGCGCGCTGTCGGCTCTTCGACCGTCTATCCGTTCGCCAAGATCGTCGCGGAGCGCATTGCGCGCGCCAATCCGCGGCTCGGCACGCCGATCATCGAATCGACCGGAACGGGCGCGGGCATGAAATTGTTTTGCGCCGGCGTCGGCGAGCGCTTCCCCGATGTAGAGAACGCCTCGCGCCGGATGAAGGCTTCGGAAGCCAAGGCTTGCGCCGCGAACGGCGTCACCCAGATCACCGAGATCCAGGTCGGCATTGACGGCATCGCTTTCGCCACGGCGACCAGCACGCCGATCCCCAATCTCACCACGCGCGATGTTTATCTGGCGCTCGCCAAGACGCCTTTCGGCAAGCCGAACCGCGCCAAGACCTGGCGTGACGTCAACGCCAAGCTGCCGAACCTCCCGATCCGCGTTTACGGACCGCCGCCGACCAGCGGCACGCGCGACGCGCTCGGTGAGTTGATCATGACCGCGGGTTGCGACTCCAACCCCGGCATGGCCGCGCTCAAGAAGGCCGACGAGAACAAGTACAAAGCCGTCTGCACCGGTATGCGTGAGGACGGCGGCTACATCGAGGCCGGTGAAAACGACAACCTCATCGTCCAGAAGATCGAGGCCAATCCGGGCACGATCGGCATCTTCGGCTACTCTTATCTCGAAGAGAATGCTTCCCGCGTGAAGGGCCTGCCGATCAATGGCGTGGTTCCGACCTATCAGACGATCAGCGCATTCAAATATCCTGGCGCGCGACCGCTCTACATCTACATCAAGAACGCGCACGCTAACGCGATCCCGGCGGTCCGGGCTTATGCTGCGGAGTTTACCAAGGAGAGCGCGTTCGGTCCGAACGGCTATTTGCTTCGTGCCGGCCTGATCTCGTCGCCGAACAATATCCGTGCGCGCAGCCAGCAGTCGGCGCGCGCGCTGGCGCCGCTCAACCTGGCCAGCCTCAAGTAGCGTCCGACCATCATCGATAGTGAATAAGCACCCGTCTCTCCGTGGGGGACGGGCGCCCAGGGCCTCGAAATGAGGCGGGGGAAAAGGATTAGAACATGAAGTTGAAGCTCGTTTCCGCGCTCCTCGCTGGCTGCGCGATCTGCATTTCCGCACCGGCCTTTGCACAGACCGCACCGCCCGCCGCCGACGCGGCCCCGGAGCCGACCGAGCCCGATCCGTCGGACGCGGCGGCCGACGCGACGATCGCCAACGCCCAGGCGGTCGACGAAGCATCGGCCAAGATCGAGCTGATGCAGCAGCAGATCGAGGCCCTGCAAAACTCGATCGAGCAGATGAAGACGTCGATGGTGAAGACCACGCCGTCGTGGAAGGGCGGACCTCAGTACGACGACAAGGACGCTGGATTCAGCTTCAAGCCCAAGGGCCTGTTGCAATATGACGCTGGCTTCGTCGGCTTCCCCAATGGCGACGAGCGCCGCGGCACCGTTGCCGGTCTCAACTTCGGAAACCTCGGCTGGAATACGCGGGCACGTCGTCTAACCATCGGCGCGGACGGCTCGCTTCCGGGCGGCTTCCGCTACAGCGCCGAGTTCAACTTCGCTCAGGCGACTGTCGACTTTGAGGACGTGTTGCTCGCTTACGACTTCAAGAGCTCGCCGCTCACGGCCCAGATCGGATATTTCTATCCGTTCGCCAGTCTCGAGACGATGACCAGCTCGAAGTACACCTCGTTCATGGAACGCGCCGGCATCACCGATGCGTTCAGTCACAACCGTCGCATCGGCGCCGCACTCGTCGCTAACGACAAGAAGGCCGACCAATGGGTTTTCCAGGCCGGCATCTTCAGCGAGGAAATGAACGCTAACGACTTCAATCGTACCGGTTGGGACGCGGCCATCCGCGGCGTTTACTCGCCGACGCTCGGCAACATTCGGCTGCACCTTGGCGCGAACTACGAGCACCGGGTCAACAAGAAGGAAGCGCAGAGCCGCAACTACCAGTCACGCCCGATGACCCAGCTCACCGATCAGCGTTTCGTCAGCACGGGCGCTCTCTCGGCCAAGGGCGACGATATCGCCGGCCTCGAGGTCGCCGCGATCATGAAGCAGTTTCACTTCGCTGCGGAAGCCCAGAAGGTTTGGGTAAACGGCACCTACACGTCGGCGGAGCAGACCGCGATCAACTTGGACCCGACCACCAACACTACGCCGAACGGAACCGCGCTTAACGGCGATCCGAGCTTCTGGGGCGGATATGCGGAACTCGGCTTTTACCTCACTGGCGAGACCCGTGCCTACAAGAGCGGCAGCTTCGGCCGGGTGAAGGTCCTGCATCCGTTCAACGACGGTGGCTGGGGCGCCTTCCAGATCAACGGGCGTGTCGACTACCTCAACCTCAACGACGACGTCGACGGGGCATCGGCCTCGCTTGCCGCACCGTTCTACGTCAACGGCGGCAAGCAGGTCGCGTATCAGGTCAGCGGGATCTGGAACCCCACCGACTACGTCCGCTTCATGGCTCAATATTCGCACATCAACGTGACCGGCGGTCCGCGCAACGCGCTGAGCGACGACCTGACCGACCCGGTCAACAAGCGCAAGTTCAACAGCGACGTCGTCACGATGCGCGCCCAGATCGACTTCTAAGCCAGCCTTTCGGTCCCTCTCCCCTTCGGCTCGAAAGGCGGCCCCCTCGTTTCATCGACGAGGGGGCCACTGGCTTATCGGATATGGTTCTCGCTCATCAATCGGCTAGTGATGGCGGCATGCCGGAAGCGGATTCAGCCACGCGTGCCCTGGTCGATGCGATCGACGAGCCAGCGCTGATCGTCGAACGGGGCATCATCCGCCTCGCCAACGCACCTGCGCTCAGGCTTCTCGGCAACCGGATTGAGAACCGTGACGTGCGCCTCGCCATCCGGCATCCCCAGGCGCTCGAGCACATCCAGTCGGCGCGGGACGGTGAGATCGAGGTCACCGGGATTGGCGAGATGGGGCGCTCGTGGCACCTGATCGTCCGCCGCCTCAAGGGTCATGCGGTTCTGCTGCGTATGATCGACCGCTCGGCTGCGGTTTCGGCCGAGAAGATGCGCGTCGATTTCGTCGCCAACGCTAGTCATGAATTGCGCACGCCGCTGTCCGCGGTGCTCGGCTATGCCGAAACCCTGGCCGACCAGGACGACCTCTCACCCGAGCTCACGTCCCGGTTCGGCGCGACCATTCGCGATGAAGCACGGCGAATGCTGCGCATCATCGAAGATCTAATGAGTTTGTCGCGGATTGAGGCGGATCGCTTCGTCGCGCCGGATGAAACCGTGTCGCTCACTGAAATCATCGAAATGGCCATTGCCAGCGCCGGCCTTGTGCGCGGCGCAGTCGGCTGCGAATTCGTCGTCGATCTTTCGTCCAACCTGCCGACCGTCCGCGGTGACGCGGCGCAGCTGACGCAGGTGTTCGACAATCTGTTGATCAATGCCGTCCGCTACGGCTGCGACAAGCCGGAATCGAAAATCCGCGTTTCCGCCATCCGCCAGCATGGCTGGGTCGCGGTAACGGTTGCCGACCGCGGGCCGGGGATCGCGCGCGAGCATCTGCCGCGCGTGACCGAACGCTTCTACCGCGTCGACGCGGCGCGCAGCCGCGAATCCGGCGGCACCGGGCTCGGCCTGGCGATCGTCAAGCATATCGTCGAGCGCCACCGCGGAACGCTCGAAATCAAGAGCATCGTTGGCGAGGGAACGAGCGTGACGGTGCGGCTTCCCGCCGCGGTCTGAATTCAAAGGTTAGTGGACGAACCTCGCGACGACATCGCGGTACGACCTTGAAACCTTCACCTGCGCCCCGGAATCGAGCACCAGAAAGCACTCGCCGTTGGTATGCGGCTTGACCTGCCGGACGAGGTCGAGGTTGACGATGGTCGAACGGTGGACGCGCTGGAAGCGGCGCGGATCGAGCCGCTTTTCGAGATCCTTCATGGTTTCGCGCAGGATCAAGGTGTTGTCGCCCGTCTGGATGCACATGTAATCGCCCGCCGCGTCGATCCGTTCGATCGTGTCGACATCGACCCGGAAGATCTGCCCCTGGTCCTTGATGTTGATCATTTTCTCGAAGCGGTTCGCGGCATGGCCCTCCGGCGCCGCGTCGGCCAGCTCCTCGGCGGCTTCGGGCGCATGTTCAGCCAAGACTTCCTTGAGCCGTTCGGCCTCGTCCGCACTGCGCATCTCGTTCAGCCGCTGGCGAACCCGGTCCAGGGTTGCCGCCAAGCGATCCTCGTCGACCGGTTTCATCAGATAATCGACTGCCTGGGCGTCGAACGCGCGCAATGCATGGTCGCCATAAGCGGTGACGAACACGAACAGCGGCGGCTCGACGTCCATCAGCCCCTGGATGACCGAAAATCCATCGAAACCCGGCATCTGGATGTCGAGAAAGACAAGGTCGGGCTTGTTGGTCTTGATCTGGCGGATGGCTTCGCGTCCGTTGGCGGCGGTCGCGACGATCTCGACGTCTTCATGCGCCTGCAACCTGAGTTGCAAGCCCTGGGTGGCGAGGGGTTCGTCGTCGACCAAAATGGTCCGGATGCTCATCAGGCGGTGTCTCCGGTTTCAAAGGGAATTTCTACGATAACGCTAAACCCGCCCCGTTCGTTCTGTTTCGTCTCGAATCGGTGTGATGCGCCATAGGCTTGCGCCAGACGGTCGCGAATGTTCGCCAGTCCGACGCCGGTCGACGGGCTGGCCGCTAATTCCGCGCCTTCGCCGTCGCCATTGTCGGCGACTTCGATGCGCACCGCCTGGCCTTCGCGCTGCGCGGTAATCCAGATGTCGGCGCCGTTTTCGGCCGGGGTGACTGCATATTTGATCGCATTTTCGATCAGCGGCTGGAGCAACAGCGACGGCAGGCGCGCGCCGATCGTCTCGGATTCGATCCGGAAATGCGGCCGCAACCGGTCCTCGAAGCGCATCTTCTCGATTTCGAGGTAGAGTTTCAGGGTCTCGACCTCCTGCGCCAGCGTGACTTTGGCGGTCGGCTCGTTGGCCAGCGTATAGCGCAAGAAAGATGACAGGCGCGCAAGCATCGCATTGGCCCGCTCGGTTTGCTTGAGCAGCACCAGGGTCGAAATCGAATTCAGCGTGTTGAACAGGAAGTGCGGGTTCAACTGATAGCGGAGCATCGCCAACTGCGCGCTCGACGCCTGGCTCTCGAGCCGCTCGCGCTGCCGGATCTGCTCCTCGAGCAGCAGGAAGTAATTGATTCCATAATATAAAGCAGTCCACGCCGCGAGCAGTGCGAAGTCGAGCAGGATCGCGCCGAGATAGCCGACTCCTTCGGGCTGAAAATTCGGATTGAGGAAGGTCGAAACACTCCACGTCTCGATCACCGAAAAGGCAATCGAGGCGAGGACCACGGCGGCAAGCGACAGCGCCAGCGTCAGCGCTGGCCGCAGCGTAATCAGCCGCCGGAATAGCGAAGCCATCAGTAAGGTCAGCGAATAGCCGGTCGCGGTCAGCAGCAGCGTGTGGACGAGGAAAATCCAGCCCTTGCTGTTGGCGAAGCCGGAGATCGTGCGAAGGAAGAAATAGCCGCTCCAGCCAATCGACTGGAGGAGCCAGAAAGCGCGGTTCTTGTCGTCGAAGAACGGCTGGTCGAGCCCGATACCGCGCGCGATCGGCGCCGCCGGCGACTGAATCTCAGGCGCCTCCGCCGGAGCTGCGCGCCGCCGTATCGTGGCCCGCTCGTCGAGGGTCGCGCTGTCCGTCGCCATCACCGGGGATATAGGGCAGCGGTCAGCGCCCTACCACCCTACGCCCGGCGCCGAATCTCCGGCTTCGCCGATACGACGAACGGAAGCGATTAAATGCGTGCCCTTAACCGCGCTTCAACTCTCTTCGTCTAACCCGCTCTCCACAAGTGGAAACCGTGGGCGGATGTACGAAGCACCAGATCGCTATAAGCGCTTGATTTCGGCCCGGCTTCCGGGCGGTGAATCGGCAGGTCTCACGAATCGGGAGGCCGAGACGGGAAGTTCGCCGCTGCGCGACGTCCAGCTGATTTCGCGCGCCCAGCTCGCGCCCTTCTTCGCCGCGGCCAATATCGTCGCTTCGTTAATGATGCTCGCCAACCTGTGGGGCGTCGTCGCCTCCGAGTGGCTGGTGCCGTGGGTATTGGCGGTCGGCGTGGTCAATTTGGCCGCGCTGCATCTTGCCCGGCATCAGTCGATTACCTGCGTCGGACGATCGGGCCGCCGGGTGCCGACCTGGCTGCTGGTCGGCGAAGTCGCGCTGCGCGCGGCGATCTGGCTCAGCCTACCGCTCTATTCCTTTGCCTCGCTCGATCCGGGGACCCAGGTGATCGCCGCCTCGATCATGGCCGGCCTCGGGGTCGGCGCGCTCGGCCTGGTCGTCATTCCCATCTGCGCGACCACGTGGATGGTCGCGTTCACGCTCGGGGTCGGGGGATCGCTCCTGATCGGACACAAGACGGTCCCGTTCCAGCATATGCTGTCGATCCTGTTCACGCTCGGCGTCGCCATTTTCGGCGTCCTGGCGGTCGCGCGCTGGGCCTTTCACCAGCTCAAGACCAATGCCGACGTCGGCAGCCAAAGCGAGAGCGCAAGCCTGTTGCTGCAGGAATATGAGCAGCGCGGCGTGGGCTGGCTGTGGCAGGTCGATGGCGACAACCGCGTAACCTACATCAGCTCGCGGATGAGCGCGTTGCTCGGCAAGCCTGCCGGACAGCTGATCGGCCATTCGCTTCCCTCGTTGCTCGGCGGTCATGCCGAGCTTGGCCGGGTGCTGCTCGAAAAGCAGCCCTTCAACTCGCTCGAAATGGAGCTCACGACCGCGCGCGGATCACGCTGGATCTCGATCGCCGGCGACCCGATCGTCGATACCGCCGGCCGCTTCGAAGGCTTCCGCGGGGTCGGTTCGGACGTCACGGAAATCCGCCAGACGCAGGAGCGCCTGACCCACCTTGCCAATGTCGACGTCCTCTCGGGACTGCCCAATCGCGGCCGGGTCCGCCAGCTGCTGGGCGAAGCCTTGCGCTCGGCGACCAGTGGCAATGTGCCGTGCGCGATCATGTTTCTCGATCTCGACGGCTTCAAGCCGGTCAACGACACCTTCGGCCACCCCAAAGGCGATGCGGTGCTCCGCGCGGTCGCCAAGCGCCTGGTCGACGAAGTTGCCGCCGACGGCCATGTCGGCCGCATGGGCGGCGACGAATTCGCGATCGTAGTCACCGACGCGCAGAGCCGGCGCAAGGTCGAGACCCTCGCCGACCGCATCATCCAGGCGATCAAGGAGCCGTATGTCGTCGATCAGACCGAGATCAGCATCGGTGTGTCGATCGGCAGCGCCTTCGGTCCGATTGACGGCGCGACGGTCGACGATTTGATCCTCAAGGCCGACCTCGCGCTCTATCAGGCGAAGGACGCGGGCCGTGGCTGCGCGCGCTATTTCTCGTCCGAGCTCCAGTCGGTGCAGGACGATCGCATGCGGCTCGAAAGCGATCTCCGCCAGGCGATCGCGTCCAACCAGTTCCATCTGGCCTTCCAGCCGCTGGTCAATGCCAAGACTCAGAAGTTGATCGGGTTCGAGGCGCTGATCCGCTGGAACCATCCGCAGCGTGGCTTCGTCCCGCCCAACGTGTTCATCCCGGTCGCCGAGGAGAGCGGTCTGATGCCGGTGATCGGCGAATGGGTGATCGACGAGGCGTGCCGCGCCGCCGCGACCTGGCCAGAGCCGATCACGGTGGCGCTCAATATCAGCCCCAAGCAAATTGTTCTGCCGGCGCTGCCGAACACCGTCAGCGAGGCGCTTGCCCGTTACAAACTGCCCGGCAACCGGATCGAGCTCGAAGTCACCGAAGGCGTGTTCCTCGGTGACAATGGCGCGACCCTCGACACGCTCAAGCGCCTCCGCGCGCTCGGCGTCGGCATTGCGCTCGACGATTTCGGCACCGGCTATTCGTCGATCGGCTATCTGAACAAGGCCGTGTTCCACAAGTTGAAGATCGATGGCAGCTTCGTCCGCGAGGCCGGTTCGCGGCCCGAAAACGTCGCGATCATCCAGTCGATCGTCCAGCTCGCCAAGAGCTTCCGCATGTCGATCACCGCCGAAGGCGTCGAGACCGCCGAGGATTTCGAGCGCATGCGCGATCTCGGCTGCGACACCATCCAGGGTTATCTGTTCGGCAAGCCGCTGAGTTACGAACGGGCGAACGAGATGGTCGTCGGTCTGCGCGCCAAGCGCATGGCGGGCTGACCGCCCGGCCGAGACGGCCTCAGTTCTTCGAAAAGCTCTCGGCCAGGAATTCATCGGCGCGGATCGCGAGTTCGGTCCGCGAGCTCACCTTAAGCTTCTCGAACACCGCGTGCAGATAGACTTTCACCGTGCCTTCGGTGACCCCAAGCTCCTTGGCGATCTCGCGGTTGCGCAGCCCACGCCGAACGAAGCGAATGATCTGCCGTTCGCGCGGCGCCAGTGCCGGTCGGGCCGCCCCAGCGAAGGCCTGTTCCAGCTGTTCGCTGCGCGCGGTGAGCTCCGGGTCCATCCAGCTCTTGCCCGAGCGCACGGCGTCGAGGCATTCGAGCAAATAGGCCGGGTCCGAATTCTTGAGCACGATGCCCCGCACCCGCAGCGCGCGCGCCTCCATCAGCGAGCTATCGTCGATCGCTGCCGTCAGAACGACGATGCGTGGCCCCTTGTCGCGCGCCTGTAAGGTGCGAACGACCTCCATCCCGTCGGTTTCCGGCATCTGCAGGTCGATCAACGCGATATCGGGATTGAGGCGGCCGATTTCGCTCAGCGCCTCGGTCCCGTTCGCGGCGGTCCCGCACAATTTGTAGCGAGTGTCGCGCAGCAGCACGTCGATCGCAGTGCGGATCATCGGATGATCGTCGGCGAGCAGGATTCGCGTCATTGGCCCCGGTCCGCGATCGGCAGCGAAATTGAAAGCTTGGTCACATCCATGCCCCGCGAAATTTCCAGCGCGCCCCCGGCCTGCTGGACCCGCTCCCGCAATGATTGCGGAAGCTCGACCTGGTCACTGTGCTTGGGGTAGGCTGCGCCGTCGTTGATCATCTCGAGGTGGATCGCCTCGCGCGTTCCGCCGAGCGTGACACGGACGGATTGGGCTTCGGCGTGTCGCACGGCATTGGCGACGGCTTCGCGCACCAGCTGATGCGCGTCGAGATTTAGGGCGCTAGGGACGGTCAGAGTCTCGGTCGGATCCGCGACAAAAACGCATTGGATCGACCATTGCCGCGACAAGCGCTCGGTGAGCGTCCGAAGGTCGTTCGCAAGATCCACGAATGGGACCCGGGAGCCGCTGCGGAGCGCGGTGACGAACGCGCGCAACTCGCCTTGTTCCTGCAACATCAGCTGCTTGAGTTCGTTCAGATCGGGCTCGAGCTTGCGGCCCGACGCCTCGGACCGTTTCATCGCCTCGAGCCGGAACGCTGCTCCGGCCAGGAATTGCACGACACTGTCGTGGAGGTCCCGGGCGAGGGCGATCCGCGAGCTTGCCTCGGCGCTTTCGGCCGCCGCCTGCAGCAAGGCATGTCGCTGGAAATGCGCGACCAGGTCGACCGCGAGCTGTTCGCCAAGGTCGATATGGTCGGTCGACAGGCCAGGCATCCCTTCAAGGAACAATTGCCCTTCGCCGGTGCCGGTCCGAACCGGGAGGGCCAGGCCTTCGCCGGGTCCAAAGGCGGCCGTGAGGCCGCCATCGATGACGTCGCCAGTCGAGCCGGCCACGAGATTGCGCTCTGAATCGCGCGTCAGCGTCCGTCCCTTGGCCACTTTGTAGAGGAACGGGCGAGGCGTGGGGGCGACTGCCGCGCCACAATTAAACGTCGCGAACGTCGGCTCGCCGGGATCCGAAACGACGCATTTACAGCCGCCGCTTTCGTCGAGCCAGAGGAAGATGCCACGGGTCGCGTGCAACGCCGTCATTGCGGCCGATAGGCCGGTCTCGAGCGGCGAACGGTCGAGCGTCGGGTCGGCGAGGAGATCCGCGGCCGATGACAGGAAGCGCGCGCGCCACTGGTGGATTCCGAACCAGATGATGATCAGCGACAGGATCACCAGATGCCCGGTGCGGACGATGTATCGGTAGAGCTGGAAGCCCACGCTCGATTTGGCCGCGACCAGGCCGGCGACGAGGTAGAGGATCGCCAGCAGGATCGCGGTCAGCGTGGTCTCGCGCCATCCCCAGCGGATCGCCGCCGCGAGCAGGACGAAGACGAAGAACACGAAGAACGGACTAGTATAGCCCTCGGTCAATAGCACGAGCACCGTGAACAGGCCGATATCGACCGCGTGCGCGGGACCGGCGAGCTTGGCGTCGAGCCACCAATTGTTCCACGTCGCTGCCGCGATCCCCGCCGCAAATACCACGTAAGCGATCAGCAGCGTAAAGGTCTGGGTCGGCGCTTGGGCCGGCTGGCTGATGTCGACCGCGATCGCGCCGAGGAACGACACCGCGAGCAATAGCCGCCCGAGTGCGATGACCCGCCCCGAATAAAGTTGAAGCCCGCTCCCCACGGCTGTTGGATAGCGTATCGCCGCAGCCGCGCCCAGCGGTGCGATGTCGTAACCCTAACTTTCGATATCTTCGCGGGTCAGGCGCTTTTTGCTAATTCGCTGCCACTACCATTACCTTCCCGGAGGAGTGCAGGTCCCGTCCCGCACTCCTCTTTCTTTTTGGGCCCGGCCGCGATCAGATTTGCAGCTGGCTGCCGAGCTCGACCACGCGGTTGGTTGGCAGCTTGAAGAATTCCATCGCGCTTTCGGAGCTCTGGAGCATCCACGCGAACAGCCGCTCGCGCCACCGTGCCATGCCGGGGCGCCGCTTCGACGCGATCAGTTTCTGACGCCCGAGGAAGAAGCTCGTGCTCATCATGTTGAACGGCTCGCCGCAGGTCTTGATGCCGGCCAGATCGCGCGGGATGTCGACATCCTGCATGAAGCCGTAGTGCAGGATCACACGATAGAATCCTTGCCCGGCGTCGTGGATCTCCTCCCGCTTTTCGGCCGGGACATGGGGCACCTCCTCGACCTTCACGTTGAGGATCAGGACCCGGCTGTGAAGCACCTGGTTGTGCTTGAGGTTGTGCAGCAGCGCCGCCGGAACCGTGTCCGCCGATGTCGACAAGAATACCGAGGTTCCTTTGACGCGGTGGACCGAGGCGGCCGCCGACTTGATGAACACCGGCAACGGGATCGCCGATTCCTGCAGCCGCTCGCGCATCATCCTCCGCCCAGTCGCCCAGGTCGTCAGCACGGTGAAGCTGACCGCCGCGACGAGCAGCGGGAACCAGCCGCCGTCGGGCACCTTGGTGATGTTCGACGCGAAGTAAGCGAGATCGACCAGGAAGAAGGTGCCGATCGTCGCGGTCGCAAGCACGCGGTTCCACTTCCAGATCTGGAACACGAGAACGCCGAGCATCACGGTGGTGATCAGCATCGTGCCCGTCACCGCGATGCCGTACGCCGAAGCCAGGTTGGTCGACTGGCGGAAGCCGAGGACGAGGATGATGACCATCGCCAGCAATCCCCAGTTGACCGCCGGAATGTAGATCTGCCCGGCGGCCTTCTCGCTGGTGTGCTCAGTCCTCAGGCGCGGCAGGAAGCCGAGCTGGATCGCCTGATGGGTGACCGAAAATGCGCCGGAGATGACCGCCTGGCTGGCGATGATCGTCGCGATCGTGGCAAGGCCGACCAGCGGTAGCCGCGCCCAATCCGGCGCCATCAAATAGAAGGGATTGGTGGCCGCGTGCGGATTACCGAGCAGCAACGCCCCCTGTCCCATGTAATTCAGGACCAGGCACGGATAGACCAAAGTCAGCCATGAGAAATTGATCGCCTTGCGGCCGAAATGCCCCATGTCCGCATACAGCGCCTCCGCCCCGGTCACGCACAGGAACACGGAGCCCAGCGCGAGGAAAGCGAGCTTCGGATTGTACAGGAAGAACCGGACCGCCCACTCCGGATTGAGGATGCCGATGATTTCGGGATGCTTGACGATGTTCATGATGCCGAGCGCGGCAATCACGGCGAAATAGAGCAGCATCACCGGCCCGAAGAGATTGCCGACCTTCGCCGTGCCGCGCGCCTGGACCAGGAACAGGACGACCAGAATCCCGATGGCGATCGGCACCACGACCGGTTGCAACTGCGCCTCGACGATCGTCAGTCCCTCGACCGCGGACAACACCGAGATCGCCGGCGTGATCATCGCGTCGCCGTAGAACAGGCAGGTCGCGAGCACCCCGAGCGTAACCAGCGTCGCGGTCCACCGCTTCTTGCCTTCGAGGTTGCGCGCGATCAGCGACAGCAAGGCGAACGATCCGCCCTCACCCTTGTTGTCGGCGCGCATGGCCACGCCGACATATTTGAACGTGACGATCAGCATCAGCGTCCAGAAGATCAGGCTGAGCACGCCGAAGATGTGCAGCGGGTCGACCGCCAGCGGATGCGGCCCGAGAAAGCTTTCCTTCATCGTGTACAGCGGCGACGTGCCGATATCGCCGTAAACGATACCGATCGCGCCGAGCATCAGCTTCGGCAGCGTTTCTTTCGGGCCGTGGTGCGCAGGTGTGGCGTCGCCGTCGGACGTTCGTTCAGGTGTGGCTTCGGCCATCGGCGTCATGTGCGGTGTCCCATCATAAAGATTCCATGTGGAATTGACGATTCGGCCATGGACGTTCGGTTAAATCGCGCGCTTCGCCCCTCGACGCGGGGCTGTCGCGAGCACAATTAGCGCACATGACCATCACATCCTTCCGCCATGGCTCCGTCGCGACTACGATCGAGGGCTACGCCGGCGCCGCCGCAATGGTGGCCGTGAGCACCCTGATCGGGCTTTGGATCGCGCCGCGCTGGGGCACGGCGCCGGTCGACATGATCTTTCTGCCCGCGGTGCTCGCCGCCGCGGCTTTATGGGGCCTCGGACCGGCCCTGGCCGCTGGAGCGGCCGCCGCTTTGTCCTACAATTTCTTCTTCACCGAACCGGTCCACACCTTCCGCATGGACCGGGCCACCGACGTAGTTACGGTCATCGTGCTGCTGATCGTCGCCTTGGTCACCAGTCGCCTCGCCGCCGGCATTCGCAGCCAGGCGCGCGTCGCCGCGACCCATGCCGAGCGCAACGCGACGATCGCCGGCTTTGCCCGGCGGTTGCTGTCGAGCGGCAGCGAACAGGACATCGCGCGGACCGCCTGCACCGAGCTCAACCGGCTGTTCGAATGCAACATCATGCTGGTCGCCGGCGCGCCGCAGCCGCGCGTGATCGCCGCGGTGCCGGACGGCAACCGGCTAACGCCGAGCGACATCGCGGCCGCCGCCTTTACGATCGATTCCGGCGAGTCGTCGGGCCGGGGCACGCCGCGCATCCAGCCAGCCGAATGGCAGTTCCACGCGGTCCGCTCGGCCGGTTCGGTCGACGCCGCGGTCGGGCTTGCGCGAGACGACGGCATGCCTCCGGTCGATGACGACCAGTTGCCGCTCCTCACCAACCTGCTCGATCAGGTCGCGCTCGCCCTTGAGCGCGCTCGGCTCGAGGACGAAGCGCGCGAGCTCGCTGGCCTGCGTGAGCGCGATCGGGTTCGCTCGACCCTCCTCGCCACGTTCCGGCAGGAACTGGGACCGCCGATCGCCGCGATCAGCGGGGCCGCTCGGCAGTTGCGGCGCGGGGCTCCGGCCGACAAGGCGCTGGCGTCGAACATCGCGTCCGAGGCGCTGAAGCTCGAACGGCATATCTCCAATCTGCTCGAACTCGCTCCCGAGGCCGATCAGCGCCCGATCGACGTCGGCGACGTGACGATCGATCTGTTCCGCCGCACCGTCGCGAAAGGCGGTGAAGAAGTTCACCTGACGCCCAAGGAATTCTCGGTCCTGGCGGAACTCGCCAGACATCGCGGCCGGGTGCTGACCCATGCCCATCTCCTGCGCTCCGCGTGGGGACCCGCGCAGGTCGGCCACATCGATTATCTGCGCGTCGCCATCCGTGCGCTCCGCCAGAAACTCGAAGGTCAGCCGTCGCGGCCGCAACTCATCCTCAACGAACCCGGCGTCGGCTACCGGCTAATGGTGTAGCGCCGCTCAGGCGTTCGGTGGGGGCTGGAAAAAACGCCCGCCGGCAATGGTTGCCGGCGAGCGCTCTCTTGGGGACGTCCCAGTGGGTGGGGGACGACGGATTGCGCTCTAACCTCGATCTCCTGCCGAACCCTTCACGGTCGATCCGGATCGGCGCGTTAATCCACTAATGACTCACTCTTTGCCGCCGGTTTGCAGACATCGGGGCCGCAGTTCCGCGTGAGATACGCGTCCATCGCCGCCCGGCCCTTGTCTGACAATTCGGTATAAACCACCCGATGGTCGAATGGATTGGGTTGGCGCAGGACGAGATCCTGCTCCTGCAGATAATCGAGCCAGCGAAGCGTGGTGGTAAGAGAAAGGCTTGCCAGCCTGGCAACCTGTCTCGTGCTCAGCCGACGCTGTTCGCCGTCGATGACATAGAGAGCGAGGAGCATTTCCCACGCAGGTTCACCAAATATGTTTCGGTCGAAACATTCTTGCCGCAGGTCGCGAGCTGCGCGAATTTGCCTGGCATGCTCACGCAGTATTTCGCGCTGGGCGGGCGAGGTGGCTTGGTCGCCCTCTCGTGAAGCAGCAAGAACTGCCCTTCCCGACGTATTCGGGAAACTGCGGTTGCGGTGTTGCACGGTATGGCTCCTTGCCGCCGTCATTGGCGATCATTGGACCGAGCCATGAAGAAACTAGCACGCGCGCCAATTCGTTCCAAGGCGCAAACATGATCCGTGGGTCAGGTGCGGATTTCCGCGGTGCTTTGGCCTTGCGGACTCACGTCATTTGACGCCTGGTCGGATTGGCCTAGGACCTCCGAAAGTCGGGAGATGGCGACGTCGACGTGCGCGCCGATGTCCGCGGGCGCATCGCTCTCGTCGAGCAGTCGCAGCGCCAATGTAAGAAAATGCATCGCGCCCGATCGCGGATCGTCTGCAGTATCCATGCTCTACGCCTTCACAACCCCCAAGCCGTCTTACCGTATGCCCCGCTGCCGTGCAAAGATCGTTAATGCAGAAATCATAAATCTCAATTCAACAACTCACTCCGATTCGGACGTGCCGTCGCGCGGTATCGGCTACCTGCTGGCGGAGATCGAGCGCGGGGCTGACGCGGTCGGCGGCGTGCCGTCGTCGGACCTGAGTACGCGTGGGCTCCTGCCTTGCATCCGCGCGACAGTGAAGCTGCCGATGATCATGGCCAAGCGCACGTTCCAGCAAATCCTGGGCGGCGCGCCGTTCCTGGTCTCGGGTGCCTGCGGCCTGTTCCGTACCGAGGTCCTCCGCGCCGTCGGTCTGTCGGATCGGACGAAGGTCGAGGATCTGGACCTGACCTGGACGCTGGTCGAGCGCGGCTACCGCGTCCGGCAGTGCAACTTTTGCATCGTCTATCCTCAGGAATGCCACACGCTGCGTGAAGAGTGGCTTCGCTGGCGGCGGTGGATCATGGGCTATTCGGTCTGCATGCGGTTGCACCCGCGCTTATTGCTGACGAGGTTCGGCCTGTTCAGCATTCTCCCGATGTTCTTCGTCGCGGTTGCCGGCATCGGCCTATCCGCCGCCGCGTGGGTTCGGACTCTGCAGCACGCCGGGCCGGATCGTCGATCGGTCGGCCGTCCTTTGCGATGGGGTCGTGCTCGACGCCAGCCGCGGCCGCTCGAAATCGGCAGCGATTGCCTGATCGGCAATCTGTGCATCGTCCGCGGCCCGGCCCGGCCCGGATCGGCACTGGCACGCGCATCGGATTCGCCACCGAGATCAAGAATGCGATCATCGAAGAAGATGTGGCGATCGGTCCGCAATGTTTCGTCGCTGATTCGAAGATCGAGCGCGGGGCCTATTTGGGCGCGCAGGTGCGCACCTCCAATCATCGGCTCGACAAGGCGACCGTCAAGGTGATGGTCGCCGGTGAAGCAGTCGATACGGGACTTGAGAAGCTCGGTTGCCTGATCGGCGCGCGCGCCGCGCTGGGCATTCAGGTGATCGTCCTGCCGGGCCGCGTCGTGGCGCCTGATTCGATTTTCGCGCCGCGCAGCACGATTGAAAAGAATCTTCCATCGGGCCGATACCGGCCAGCCCAACAACTCGAAGCTTACTGACCGGGGGAAATGATCATGAAACTTCATCACTGCGCGCCGCTGGTGCTCGTGTTCGCCAGCTCGGCGCACGCGGCCCCGCTTCCCGATCTGCAAAAGATCGTCGCGCCGGTTGACGGCGAGTATCTCAGCTACAGCGGAACCTTCGGCAGCCGCCGCTTCGTCAACGCTCAAACTCGGATCGACACCGGCAGCACCGTGCTGTCGCTGGGTCTGTCGCAAGGTTCGCGCAAGGCGGGCGATGACAAGTTCAAGGCGACCCGCGTCACCGTCGCGGTTGCACAGGATTGGAACTCGCGCCTGTTCACCCGCACCTCGGCGAGCATTGCCAGCGACCAGCCGGTATTCGTGACCCGCTAGTTGGTTCAGGACATCAGCTACAAGGCGACGCCGACGACCGTGCTGACAGTCGGCGGCCGCTATGCCCGCTATTGGGGCGGCGTGGATGCGCTGTCATGGTCGCTCGGGGCCGCGTAATATTTCCGCGGTGGGATGGTCAGCTATCGATTCAGCGCGTTCGATGTCCACCATCTCGGCGACAGCACGGGCCATCTGCTGACCGCCAAGCTGGATGATCCGTACGGCTCGAATCAGCTGTGGCTGGGTCATGGAACGGCGCTGCACGACGCCATCTGGCTGGCGACCCCCGAAAAGGGCAAGTACAACAACATCGAGTATCGCCGGGTCCAGCCGATCGGCGGGGGTGTCGGCTCGATGGTGGGTGTGAACCGCATTTGGTACGAGGCCGACAGCGCCAAGTTCCATGGCACCGGCGTCCGCGTCGGCCTGACCTTCGAGCACGAGCCAGCCCGCTGAAGCAGAACGGCCGATCAAATCGGCGCGAGCGCGCTCCTGACCGCCTTATCGAGCGCTTCGGCGCGGAATGGCTTGGCGAGCAGCGGGGCGTTGGGGGCGACGCCGCGCACTGCCTCGGTTTCGCTATAACCCGAGACGAACAGGATCGGCTGGCCGGGGCGTTTGGCGAGCAGCCGGTTGGCGACTTCCGAGCCGGACAGACCGGGCATGACGAAATCGAGGATGACGAGGTCGGGAGCCGCGCGCGCCGCCTCCCTGAGCCCGCGTTCGCCGTTGCTCGCCTGGCGCACGCTGTAGCCCTGCTCCTGGAGCGTGGTGACGATGAAGTCGCGCACGTCGGGGTCGTCGTCGATCACCAGGATGGAGGCGGGGCCGCGCTCGCCGGCGGCGTCGGTCTCTTCGCCGGCCGCTCCGGGCGCATCGACTAGCACCGCGGAATCCGCGGCGCGGAAGTATATTTTGACCGATGTGCCTTCGCCGGCCGCGCTGGCGATCCGCGCGGTGCCGCCCGATTGCCGCGCCATGCCATAGACCATCGACAGGCCGAGCCCGGTACCCTTGCCCACTTCCTTGGTGGTGAAAAAGGGCTCGAACGCGCGCGCCGCGACGTCATCGGCCATGCCGGTGCCGGTGTCGCTGATGGTCAACTCGACATAGCGCCCGTCGTCGAGCTCGGGGTCGCCGCCGCAGTCGACGATCCGCGTGGTGAAATCGAGCACGCCGCCGTCGGGCATGGCGTCGCGGGCGTTGATCGCGAGGTTGAGGACCGCGACCTCGAGCTGGGTCGGGTCGGCCATCACCGGGACCATTTCCTCGTCGAGGTTGAAGCGCTTCTCGATCCCCGGGCCGAGCACGTTGCGGAGCAGCGGCCGCATGTTGTGGATCAGCGGCGCGACATGGGTCGGGCGGACCTCGAGCCGCTGGACCCGGCTGAAGGCGAGCAACTGGCCCGTCAGCCGCGCCCCGCGCTCGGCCGCCGCCAGCGCATTCTCGGCATAGCGGCGAAGTTTTTCGTCTTCGACGCGCTTGGCTAGGAGATCGAGCCCACCGACGACCACCGTCAGCAGATTGTTGAAGTCGTGGGCGATGCCGCCGGTGAGCTGGCCCAGCGCTTCCATCTTCTGGCTCTGGCGGAGCTGTTCCTGCGCCATCAGCAGCTCGCGCGAATGCTCGTCGACCTGCCGGCGCAAATCGAGCTCGGCCTCCTTGGCCAAGGTGATGTCGGTCGCGACCCCGATGAACCCGACCAGCTCGCCCTCGGTCCCCAGCCGCGGCTGCGACACGCTGCGGAGCCAGCGCCACTGCCCGTCGTGCCGCAAATAGCGCGCCTCGAGCGTGAAACGCTGCTGCGACGCCTCGCCGGCGATGCTCTCGGCGACGATGCGATCGACGTCCTCGGGGTGGATCCGGGTCCGCCAGTCGAGCGTCCGCACCTCCTCCTCGGTCCCGCCGACGAAGTCGATATAGGCCTGGTTGACGAAGTCGCGCATGCGGTTGAGCCGCGTCACCCACATCATCGCCGGGGCGGAATCGGCGATCCGCCGGAACCGCGCCTCGCTCTCGCGCAGCGCGCGCTCGGTGGTGCGTTGCTCGGTGATGTCGGTGACGACGATGACGACGCCGTCGACTTCGCCGGTCGCGGGGTTGATCCACGGCGTATAATCGCTCTGGGCCGCGACCAGCCCGCGGCTCGGATGGTCGAAGGTCGCGGCGAAGAACACCCGCTCGCCGCGCAGTACCGCCTCGAGCATCGGCACGCGCTCCTTGAACGCCTTGTCGCCGAGCACCTCGCGCATGGGCTTGCCGATCATCGCGCGGCGCGGCTGTTCGAGCCATTCGGCGAGCGGCTTGTTGATGAACCGGTAGCGGAGGTCGCGGTCGAGGTAGGCGGTCATCACCGGCAGCAGATCGGCGAGCGCGAGCAGCCCCGGCCCGGTGAACATCGCCGCCGGCAGCTCGATCGGCAGCGGCAAGGCGTCGGCGTCGCCCGCCGTCCACGTTCCCTCGCCTTTGCCCCCCTTCGCCATGCGGTTCAGGTTACGCCCCTTTCGGTCCAAGTCGAAGGTGCGAAATCATCTCGCTACGGGACAGTTCCATTTTTATAAGCGGGGATGGTTCACGCGAAGGCCACGAAGGAAAGAAGTCGGTTCACGCGAAGACGCGAAGGCGCGAAGGAAGGGTAGGGGGTTCGCGCAGAGACGCAGAGACGCGGAGAAGATTAGCGGGTTTCCCGCTTTCGCGGGAATGACGGAGAGGGATCGTTGATCGTTTCGAAAAGGTCCGCCCAGGCCGGATTTGCGTGCTCGATCAGCTCGATCTTCCACGCGCGATCCCACTTTTTCATCGCCTTCTCGCGAGCGATGGCTTCTTCAATGGTCGGCGCCTGGTCGGCATAGGCGAGACGTGTCAGGCCATAACGCGTGCAGAATTTTGAACTGCGGCCATTGCGATGCGCCCAGACCCGGGCCGCGATGTCACTGGTCACGCCGATGTACAGCGTTCCTCGATAGCGATCGGTCATGATGTAAACCCAGCCGCCTTTTGTCACCGAATGGGCGAAATTCGTAGCTGACAAGTTGCACTAAGCCCGTTCTAGGTTTGGACCCCGGCCTTCGCCGGGGAACGGGAATCCGTCACGCGGAGTAAATCCGACGTGACGTCGATCCTGTCGCCCTTCGGCAAGCTCAGGACGCAGGTCGGCCGGGTCGTTGCCTTCGGCCCGCAAGGAAGGTGGATTCCCGCGTTCGCGGGAATGACGAAAGGGGGACTGGATCCCTGCCTTCGCAGGGGAACAATATGCGAAGACGCCTCGCCGAGGATTCGCTTCGATCAATAAACAGGCGTAATAAGCATCCGTGCCGGATCGAACCCGCGAGTCGACCTGATGTCGGCTTCATCGAGGGGAGGTTCGCGATGTCGAACTCATTTCCGAAACGGCTTGTCCTGTTGGCGTTCACCGCTGTGCCGAGCGTCGCGCTGGCGCCTGGCGCCGCGCCTGCCGCCCAAATCTGCGTCCCGCCGCCGGGTCTCAGCGGCCACTGGCGCGGCAACGACCAGGGCGATTATTACATCCGCGAGATCGGTAACACGGTCTATTGGGTCGGGCTCGATTCCACCACCAACGGCGCCGGCTGGACCCACATGTTCACCGGCTATCGCAGCGGCGCGACGATCAACGGCCGCTGGGCCGACGTGCGCGGCAATACCGGCGCCGGGACGCTGAGCCTGACCATGCAGGGCAACCGGCTGATCCGCACGGCGTCCACCGGGAGCGGGTTCGGCGGCTCGCGCTGGATCAAGCGGTGTTAGCTGACGGAGCCGTCACGAAGTAAATTCGTGACGTTGGGCGGTCATCGCTTCGCGGTATAGCCGCTCGCTTGCGCGCCGGCCGCGGCGCAGCATCTCTTCGACGTAAGGAAGAGGCCCGTCACGCGAGTGAAGCTGGGTTCCCGCTTGCGCGGGAATGACGAAAAGGGAGTAAAAGCCCGTCGCGCTCCTAGCACGGAGCAACCCCGTTGCTCCGCTCGATCGCGCTTCGACACAAGTCGGCGTGGCGCGCTTGGGTGGCTCGTTCCAGCCAAGCCAACCGAACGAGCGCGCCTGCTCGCTAATCTCGGTGCTCTCGCGTAACGCCCACTTCGCCGAATCGCCCCCGCTGGTTAGGGAGCGACCGAATGGACACGTGGGAATCTTCCTTTCGCGAGAAGAGCCGGCGGCGCTATGCCCGGCATTCACGCGAGAAAGCCGTTAAGCGCGGGGTCTTGCTCGTACTGCTGGGCAGCGTCGCGGTGGCGGTGGTGATGCACGCGGCGGGGTTTCCGCGGTAGGAATTGCCCTCTCCCCGCTCAGGCTGCGCCTGAGTCGCCCTCTCCCGCTCGCGGGGGAGGGGCTAAGTGTCGTCGCCCATTCTTAGGGCGGCGATGAACGCTTCCTGCGGGATGCTCACGCTGCCGTATTCGCGCATCCGCTTTTTCCCTTCCTTCTGTTTCTCGAGCAGCTTGCGTTTGCGGGTGGCGTCGCCGCCGTAGCATTTGGCAGTGACGTCCTTGCGCAGCGCGGCAATCGTTTCGCGCGCGATGATCTTGCCGCCGATCGCGGCCTGGATCGGGATTTTGAAGAGGTGGCGCGGGATCAGGTCCTTGAGGCGCTCGCACATGCCGCGGCCGCGCGCCTCGGCATTGGCGCCGTGGACGACCATGCTCAATGCGTCGACCGGCTCGCCGTTGACCAGGATGCTCATCTTGACGAGGTCGCCGGCGCGGTGGCCGATCTGGTGATAGTCGAAGCTGGCATAGCCGCGGCTGATCGATTTGAGGCGGTCGTAGAAGTCGAACACGACCTCGTTGAGCGGGAGCTCGTAGCGGAGCTGGGCGCGGGCGTGGCTGCCGGTGCCGACGTAGGTCAAGTCCTTCTGGATGCCGCGGCGGTCCTGGCACAGCTTGAGGACGGAGCCGAGATATTCGTCGGGGAGGTAGATGGTCGCCTCGATCCACGGCTCCTCGACGCTCAGAATCGCGTTGGCGTCGGGCCAGTCGGCGGGGTTGTGGATATCGATGATTTTGCCGGCGCGCAGGTGGACCTCGTAGATGACCGATGGCGCGGTGGTGATGAGGTCGAGATCATACTCGCGGGTCAGCCGCTCCTGGATGATCTCGAGGTGGAGGAGGCCGAGGAAGCCGCAGCGGAAGCCGAAGCCGAGCGCAGCGCTACTCTCGGTCTCGAAGCTGAACGAGGCGTCGTTGAGGCGGAGTTTGTAGAGGGAGTCGCGGAGCTTCTCGAAGTCGGCGGCGTCGACCGGGAAGAGGCCGCAGAACACGACCGGCTGGACCAGCTTGAAGCCGGGCAAAGCCGCGGCGGCCGGCCGCTTGGCGTCGGTGATGGTGTCGCCAACGCGGGTCTCGGCGACTTCCTTGATCTGCGCGGTGATGAAGCCGATTTCGCCGGTGGTGAGCTCGGACAATTGTTCGATCTTGGGGCGGAAGCAGCCGACGCGGTCGACCAGGTGCGTGGTCCCCGCCGCCATGAAGCTGACCTGCTGGCCCTTGCGGATCGCGCCGTCGATGACCCGGACGAGGATGACCACGCCAAGGTAGGGGTCGTACCAGCTGTCGACCAGCATCGCCTTCAAGGGCGCGGCGGCGTCGCCCGTGGGCGGGGAGATTTTGGCGACGATCGCGTCGAGCACTTCGGTGATGCCGACGCCGGTCTTGGCCGAGGCGAGGACGGCCTCGGACGCGTCGAGCCCGATGATCTCCTCAATCTCCTGGCGGACGCCCTCGGGATCGGCGGCGGGGAGGTCGATCTTGTTGATGACGGGCACGATCTCATGGTCGTGCTCGATCGACTGATAGACGTTGGCCAGCGTCTGCGCCTCGACGCCTTGCGCGGCGTCGACGACCAGCAAAGCGCCCTCGCACGCCGCGAGGCTGCGCGAGACTTCGTAGGCGAAATCGACGTGGCCCGGCGTGTCCATCAAATTGAGCTCATAACCTTGCCAGGCAAGGCGCACGCTCTGCGCCTTGATCGTGATCCCGCGCTCGCGCTCGATGTCCATGTTGTCGAGCACCTGGGCGTTGCCGGTCATTTCGCGGTCGGTGAGGCCGCCGGTCGCCTGGATCAGCCGGTCGGCAAGCGTCGACTTGCCGTGGTCGATATGCGCGATGATCGAGAAATTGCGGATCTTGGTGATGTCGGTCATTTGCCGGCGGCGCTAGCAGAGGGTCATGGCGCTGTCAGCCGCCCCCTCTCCCGGCGGGAGAGGGGAGCCTTCCGACTCACTACAATCCCTGTTAAACAAAGCGCATCAACAGGGGGCTAATCCAATGACCAAGTTCGCATTTCTCGCGGGCGCGGCAGTCGCGCTTGTCGTCACCACTCCGGCTTATGCCAAAAGCTCGAAAGCGAGCTCGGGCCGCCAGGACCAGGCGCAGGGCACGGCGGAAATCCCCCGCTGCGCGCACAAGATCGGCAGCCTCGCCATCGTCGAGCCCGAAAACCAGTGGTGGCGCGAACTGAACCTCGGCAGCCCCGAGGCGATCCTGCGCGTGTTCGTCCAGCAATCGGGCTGCTTCACGCTCGTCAATCGCGGCCGATCGATGCAGAGCCGGGCGATGGAAAAAGCGATCGCCGAGCAGGGTGAGCTGCAGCGCGGCAGCCAGGTCGAAAAGAAGCACCAGGTGATCGCGGCGCAATATTTCATGGAGCCGAACATCGTTTCGACCAACAAGAATTCGGGCGGCGGCGGCGTCGGCGCGGGGCTTGGCGGCGCGATCGGCGGGCTGTTCGGCGGATCGGCCGGCAGCGTCATCGGCGGCGTCGCCGGCGGGATCAGCGTCAAGAAGGGCGAGGCCAACGTCACGCTCAGCCTGGTCAATGCCGCGACCACCGAGGAGGAAGCGATCACCGAAGGCTATTTCCGCAAGCGCGACTTGAGCTTCGCGGGCGCCGGCGGCGCCGGCTGGTGGGGCGGCTTCGGTGCGGCCGGCGGCGGCGGTTACCAGAACACCGAGATCGGCCAGATCATCGTGCTGGCTTACCTCGACGCGTATAAGAAACTGGTGACGCAGTTGGGTGGCCAGCCGATCGTGGCGCCGCCGCCGGCGCAATAATCCGAGCCCGATTGAACGGGAGGCGCTTCCGCTCGGCGGCGGGGCGCTTTTGATGCGTCCAAGGCAAGACAGACATCAGCTTACCTTTGGTGAGCGATCTGGTATGTCGAGGTGGATGCGGTACTTCGCCCTCATCGTCTTTTGTCTCGTGTCGCTGGCATTCGCCGGGCCGGTGAGCGCCGCCTGCGTTGATTCGCCGATTGCTGTACAGAGCGTATCGGCGGATGAGACCGACTGCGACATGGGCCAGAACAAGGTGCATAAGTGCGCTCACGATGCCTGTTGTGGGTATCAAGTGGTCGGGATTTCCGACGTGGGAGATTTCTCGATGCTGCCTGCGCCCCGCGCAGCTGCTGTAGCGTCGGTCACGAAGCACCTCGCGGCGTCTGGCTGGAAACCCCTGCTCGACCCTCCGCGCGCCTGACGATCCTAAGTCCGTGACTGCGGTCGCGGAAGCTTTGGAATCGAACGGAGCAAGCATTCATGACTGATTTGATCGCGGCTGGTTTGGCCGCAGGCAGGCGCATCATCCTGCTCACACTGCTTTCGCTCGCGCTCACGGCGTGCGGCAGCGGTGGCAGCTCTTCCAACCAGATGGCCGGTATGGAAGGCATGGGGGAAGGCGGCGAGAAGGCTGGCGGCAGTTTCATCACCATGTCGCCGCAGCAGATCGCCGCAGCCGGCATACAGCTGACCCAGCCGATCATTGGCGGCATCAGCGGCGCCATCCAGGCCGCTGCGCTGGTTGAGAGTGATCCTGACGGTACGCGAGTGATTGCCGCGCCAATCGAGGGCCGGATCGTCGCACTGACACGCAACCTCGGCGATACCGTCCGGCGCGGGGATACGCTTGCGGTCATCGAAAGCCGCGAAGCTGCGTCCCTCCAGGCGGAGGTGGAGAAAGCACGCTCAAGGCTCAAGCTCGCTGGTGCAACCGTGAACCGGGACCGCGCCTTGTATAAGCGCGGGTTCCGGGCGCTGAGCGCGCTGGAGATCTCACAGGCGGCGTATGAGCAGGCGCAAACCGACTTACGGATGGCGAGCCAGCAGGTGGCCGCTTCCGGGTTGCGGGGCGGCAATCTCAACCGCATCGTCATCACGGCCCCGATCGCAGGCTATGTGATCGCGCGCAGCGCCGTGCTCGGCCAGGTCTTCATGACCGATGCCCCGAACACCGAGCTGTTCCGCATCGCCGACACGAACCGGTTGAGCGTCACCTTCTCGCTTTCCGCCGCCGATGCGGCGCGAGTCACTCGCGGCAGCGCTGTCCAGGTGACCGCGCCCGGCCGCCGCTCCACGGCAAGCATCCGTTTCGTGTCGCCGGCGCTCGATCCCAGGACGCGGCTGGTTCCTGTGATCGCCCGTCTCGACAATCGCAGCGGCCAGTGGCGCGTCGGCGAACCGGTGAGCGTCGCCATCGAGGTCGCGGGCGGTGCCGGCGGCACCATTCGCGTGCCGACCACGGCAGTGCAGACCGTCAAGGGCCGAAACGTGGTGTTCGTCCGAACGGGAGCGGGCTTCCGTGCCGTGCCGGTCACCCTAGGCGGCCAGGACGGCGACGAGACAGTCGTGACTTCCGGCCTGACCGGGGATGAACGGATCGCCGCGACCAACAGCTACACACTCAAGGCCGAGCTCGAAAAGGGCGGCGAAATGGACATGGGCTGATGATCGGACGCCTCGTCACCTTCTCCGTCGAGCGGCGCTGGCTGGTCCTGCTGGTCACCGCCGTGGCAGCACTCGCGGGCGTGTTCGCGCTCCAGCGCCTGCCGATCGACGCGGTTCCCGACATCACCAACAATCAGGTCCAGGTGAACGTACTCGCGCCGTCCCTGTCGCCGGACCAGATCGAACGCCAGGTCTCCTTCACCATCGAAACGTCGCTCGCCGGCATCCCGGGCCTGCAATACACGCGCTCGCTCAACCGCAACGGCTTCGCGCAGATTACCGCCGTCTTCTCCGATAGCACCGATATCTATTTCGCGCGCCAACAGGTGGCGGAGCGGCTGCGCATGGCCGAAGGACGGCTGCCCGAAGGCGTCATGCCCGAGATGGGGCCGATCGCCACCGGGCTTGGCGACATCTTCATGTGGACGGTCGAGTTCCGCCAACTCGACAAGGCCCGCCAGCGAACTGGCGATCCGGGGCTGCAGAGCGACGGCAGCTACGTAACGCCGGAAGGCGAGCGCCTCGCCACCGAAGCAGACAAAGCGACCTATCTCCGAACAGTGCAGCAGTGGATCGTCGCCCCGCGGCTGCGCGGAACTCCGGGTGTGGCGAGCGTTGACTCGCTCGGCGGTTACGAACGGCAATACCTTGTCATCCCTGACGTGCAGCGGCTGGCGGCGCTCAACATTCCCATACAGGACCTCGCCACGACCCTGGAGCGCAGCAACACGAGCATCGGCGCCGGGACCGTTGACTATAATGGCGCCGGGCTATTCGTTCGGTCTGACGCGCGCGTCCGCAACTCCGATGAACTTGCACGGACCGTGATTGCGACGCGCGACGGCGTGCCAATCCTCCTCAGCCAGGTCGCTGTGGTGCGGCTCGGGCAGGGCATACGCACGGGCTCGGCGTCGGAGAACGGGCGCGAGGTCGTAATCGGGACGGCCATCATGCGGATCGGCGAAAACAGCCGAACCGTGGCCAGTGCCGTGGGCGAAAGGCTGAAGGTGATCGGCCGCTCGCTTCCGGCGGACGTGGTTGTGAAGCCGGTCCTCGACCGCACGGTGCTGGTGAACTCGACGATCGCAACCGTCGCGCGCAACCTTTCCGAGGGCGCGGTGCTGGTGATCGTCGTGCTCTTCCTGCTGCTGGGCAACTTCCGGGCGGCTCTCATCGCTGCTCTCGTCATCCCGATCACGATGCTGCTGACTGCGAGCGGTATGCTGCGGGCCGGTGTTTCGGCGAACCTGATGAGCCTGGGCGCCCTCGACTTCGGACTGATTGTCGACGGCGCGATCATCATCGTTGAGAACGCATTGCGCAGGCTTGGTGAGCGGCAGCACGAGGCGGGAGGCGAGCTGCCGATATCCGAGCGGCTCGCGATAGTCGCTGCTTCCGCGCGCGAGATGATCAGGGCCTCCGTCTACGGCCAAGCGATCATCATCCTGGTCTATGTGCCGTTGCTTACCTTCTCCGGCGTTGAAGGCAAGATGTTCGAGCCCATGGCTTTGACCGTCATCATTGCGCTCGTCTCTGCCTTCATACTCTCGCTCACCTCCGTGCCGGCAGCGATCGCGGCCTTCCTGGTGGGACGCATCGAAGAGAAGGAGAGCCCCATCGTCGCGTGGCTGAAATCCCGTTACGAGCCCGGCCTCGACGCCGCCATGCGTCGTCCAAGGATGACGATTGGCGGCGCGATCGGGGCCGTCGTTCTGGCCGCGCTCGCATTCACCAGCCTCGGCCAGGAGTTCCTGCCCCAACTCGACGAGGGGAATTTGCTCGTCCAGGCTTGGCGGCCACCCGGCACCTCGGTTGAGCAAAGCCAGCGCATGCAGTTCGCGGTTGAGACGACCATCTCGCGCGAACCGGAGGTGCAATATGCGTTCTCTCGGACGGGCACCTCGGAGATCGGCGCCGACCCGATGCCGTCGAATGCGACCGACACCTTCGTGATCCTGAAGGCGCGCAGCGAATGGCCGAACCCGCGCCTCCCCAAGGAGGAGCTCGTCGAGCGGATCGAGAAGAAGGTCTCGACGATCCCCGGCAACAGCTACGAGATCACCCAGCCGATCCAGATGCGGTTCAATGAGCTGATCACGGGTGTCCGCAGCGATATCGCCGTAAAGGTCTTCGGCGACGATTTCGCCAGCATGAACGCCACTGCGGACCGCATAGCGGAGGTGCTGAGGAAGGTGCGCGGCGCGGTGGACGTCCGCGTCGAGCAAACCGAGGGCCTACCTCTTCTCGACATCCGTCCCAACCGCGACGCCATGGCGCGCGTGGGCGTGACGCCCGGTGACGTGCAGGATGTGGTTGCCGCAACCATAGGAGGCCGCGAAGCGGGCGTCATTTTCGAGGGAGACCGCCGTTTTCCTGTCGTGATCCGCCTTGCCGATACGGCCCGCTCGGACATGCAGTCGATCGGGCAGATCCCAGTGCCCATCGCAGGTGGTTCGTTCGTGCCGCTGAGCAGCGTGGCCGACATCGGAATCGGGGACGGGCCAAACCAGATCAGCCGCGAGAACGGAAAACGCCGCGTCGTGGTCCAGGCCAACGTCCGTGGTCGCGATGTCGCTGGTGTCGTCAAGGATGCCCAAGGGCAGATCGCGGCGAAGGTTCCACTGCCGCCGGGCACGTACCTCCAGTGGGGTGGGCAATTCGAGAATCTCGCAACGGCCCGCGCACGACTCGAGATCGTCGTGCCGATCTGCTTCGCAATCATCATGCTGCTCCTGTACGGTGCGCTTCGCAGCGCTCGGGATGCCGCGCTCGTGTTCACCGGCGTCCCCCTGGCGCTGGTGGGCGGCGTCCTGGCCCTGATCCTGCGCGGAATTCCATTCTCCATCTCCGCCGCGGTGGGTTTCATCGCACTGTCCGGGGTGGCCGTGCTGAACGGTCTGGTGATGGTCAGCTCAATTCAGGACCTGATGCGACAGGGGATGAGCAGGGCCGATGCCGCGCGCACGGGCGCGCTTCAGCGGTTCCGGCCTGTCGTCATGACCGCATTGGTGGCCTCGCTCGGGTTCGTCCCCATGGCGCTGGCACATGGCCCCGGGGCGGAGGTGCAGAAGCCACTGGCGACCGTGGTCATCGGGGGCCTGATCTCCTCAACGCTGCTGACATTGTTCGTTCTTCCGACACTCTATGCGCATTTCACATCCTTTGACGTGAGCGAGCGAACGTTCCGCCGGCCGGGGTAGGGGCGCCCTTCGACAAGCTCAGGACGAGTACCTGTCGGCCTGGGCCCCGGCCTTCGCCGGGGAACAAGCGAAGGGACTAGGGCGACTAAATAGGTCATGCGAGTGAATCGCGTGACCGCGTCGGACGGGCTCGCTCGGCTTTAGGCCGACCGCCCCGCCGGCCGGGGCTCGCGCTCTCTTCGACATAAGCTCGCGCACTGCGCGCGATCAGCGCCCCTCGCTGGCCGTGCTCTTGCGTGCTACGCAGAGCGCTCCCTTAGGCTCGGGCGCTCGCCTACTCCTCAGCGCTGCGCAGGTTGGTTGCGCTCATCTTGCCGGGGCGGTCTTCCTGGAGGTCGTAGGCGATGCGCTGGTTTTCCTTCAGCGTGCGCATGCCGGCCTTTTCCACCGCGGTGATGTGGACGAACGCATCGGCGCCGCCCTCATCCGGCTGGATGAAGCCAAAACCCTTCATTTCATTGAACCACTTGACGGTGCCAACAGCCATGTGTCGCTCCTCCCTCTGGACCGCCGAGCAGTCGGCGTGCGCCGGTGGCGATTAGCAGGATTCTGGCGGAGACGCATGTCCCGCTTTATCTGCTGCGCCCCCTCTCCCTGCCCTCTCCCGCCAAAGGGAGAGGGGAAGTGTCTTTGGTCTCTGACGCTAGAGGCTTGCTCTTGGCTGAAACCCTGTCATGGATTTGACATAGTCCGGCTGGGGACGGTGGTTTGGGGGCCTCGATGTTCGCCTGGTTTCAGCGCCTGTTGCCACGCAAGGGCGATTTCTTCGGCATGTTCGAGGCCCACGCCGCGACCCTGGTCGCGGGGGCGGCGGCGATGACGCGGCTGGTCGATGGTGGGCCGCGCACCGAGCAGATCGCGGCGGTCGAGACCCACGAGCACGAGGCCGACGACATTACGCGCGAGGTGCTGACCGAGGTCCGCCGGACCTTCCTTACCCCGTTCGACCGCGGCGCGATCACCTCGCTGATCGCGGCGATGGACGATTCCATCGACGAAATGCATTCGACCGCGGTGGCGATCGATCTCTACGATCTGCGCAGCTTCCGCCCGGAAATGAAAGAGATGGTGGCGATGACCGCGGAGTCCGCCGCGCTCACCGCCGAAGCGATCCATCTGCTCCGCGACATCAGCCGCAACGGCGCGCGGATCCACGTGCTGACCGAGAAGATCGTCCGGCTGGAGGGCGCGTCCGATGACGTCCACGCGGCGGGCCTCAAGCAGGCGTATGAGGAATATGCGACCGAGCCGATGAAGTTCATCGTCGCGCGCGAGATCTACAAGCATCTCGAGCGGATCACCGACGCGTTCGAGGATGTCGCGAACGAGATCGACGGCATCGTGATCGATCATGCCTAGCTGACATACGTGCACGAGCTCGCCCTTCCGCTGCTGATCGGCCTGATCGCGGTCGCGCTCGCGTTCGATTTTCTGAACGGCCTGCACGACGCCGCCAATTCGATCGCGACCGTCGTCGGCACGCGGCTGCTGAGCCCGGCGATGGCGGTGGCGTTCGCCGCCTTCTTCAACTTCGGCGCCTACTTCCTGGCGCTGCAATGGCCGCAATTGCACAAGGTCGCCGACACCATCGGCAAAGGGCTGATCGACAAGGATTTGATCACGCCGGCGGTGGTGTTCGGGGCGCTGGTCGGGGCGATGTTCTGGAACGTCGTCACCTGGCTCAAGGGTATTCCGTCGTCATCGAGCCACGCGCTGGTCGGGGGGATCATCGGCGCCGGGGTCGCGCATAGCGGGCTGAACGGGATTCAGTGGGCCGGGCTCAACAAGACGCTGATCGCGATCGTGTTGTCGCCGACGCTGGGCCTGATCCTGACCATGGCGATCATGCTCGCCACCAGCTGGCTCGGGACGCGAGCCAGCGCGGCGGGAGCGGAGCGCAGCTTTCGCGGACTGCATCTGGTGTCGGCCGGGGCCTATTCGCTCGGCCATGGCCTGAACGATGCTCAGAAGACGATGGGCGTGATCACCGTGCTGCTTTATTCGACCGGCTATCTGCACGGCGATTTCCACGTGCCGCACTGGGTCGCGCTCAGCTGCTACGTGGCGATCGGGCTGGGCACGCTGACCGGCGGCTGGCGGATCATCGAAACGATGGGCACGCGGATCACCAAGCTCAACCAGCACCAGGGCTTTTCGGCTTCCGCCGGGGGATCGGTGATGCTGTTCGCCGCCTCCTATCTCGGCATCCCGGTGTCGACGACGCACACCATTACCGGCTGCGTCATCGGCGCCGGCGCGGCGCGGCGGGCGTCGGCGGTGAACTGGGGCGTCGCGGGCAACGTCATGGTCGCGTGGATCATCACCATCCCGGCGTCGGCCGCGGTCGCCGCGATCTTCTATTGGATCGCGACCGACATCACCCGGGGATTGATCGCGCTGGAGGCGGCGGCGCTCGTCGGCCTTTCGGTCGCCGCGTGGCGCGAACTCAAGCTCCAGCGCGACAATGAGGGGCGGCTCGGCGCACTGCTCGCGTGGGCCGCGTTCATCACGGTCGCGATCGGCCTGCTTTACGCGCTGGCGAACTGACGGCGCTCAGCGGCGCAAGCCGTTGATCAAAATGTCGACCATGGCGCGAGCGCCGGCTTCCCAGCCGGGGTTGGCGCCGGCGAAGGCCACGCCGGAAATCGCGCGCAGCAGGTCGAGCGGGTCGGTGTCGGTGGCGGCGAAGTCGCCGCTGGCGCGGGCGCGGTCCATCAGCAGGCGCATCGAGGCGGTGAGTTGCTCGACCGACGCTTTGGTCAGATCCGACGTGTCGCACATCATCGTGCGCAGCGCCTCAGCGAGGATCAGCTTGGTCGACAGATAATCGACGAACAGCAGCAGCCAGGCGCGGAGCGCGTCGAGCGGGGCCTCGGTCTCGGCGAGCTGGCGCGCGGCCGCGGCGAGCTTTTCCGCCTCGTTGCGGTAGACTTCGGAGACCAAGGCATCGCGGGTCGGGAAGTGGCGGTAGAGCGTGCCAATTCCGACCTCGGCCGAGCGCGCGATGTCTTCAAGGCTCGCCCCCGTACCCCCAGATGCGAAGGCGGCGCGGGCCGCCTCGAGCAGACGCAGGCGGTTGCGCTCGGCGTCGGCGCGCGGCTTGCGGGCGGGGGCATCAGAAAAATCGGCGGCCACGTGAATCGTCTCTTGCTAAACGGAGGAACCCTCCGTATATAAGCGGAGGCGTCCTCCAGTACTAGTGATTCGTTCGCTTATCCGCAATCCCCAGAGCGGCCGGCGAGACCGAGGCGCTCCCCCAGCAACTGCCCCCCATGGAGAACAACGTGACTCAACAGTTTGGAGCAACTTCCACCACCGAAGACGTGCTTGCCGGCATCGATTTGAGCGGCAAGCGCGTGCTGGTCACCGGCGTGTCAGCCGGCCTTGGAGTCGAGACCGCGCGGACGCTCGCGGCGCATGGCGCCGAGGTCGTCGGCACCGCGCGCGACCTGGCCAAGGCCGAGCGCGCGCTCAAGGCCGCGGGCGCAGACGAGATCGAGCTAGTCGAGCTCGACCTCGCCGATTTGCACAGCGTGCGGGCGGGCGCGGCCCTGATCAACGCCGCCGGCAAGCTGTTCGACCTGGTGATCGCCAATGCCGGCGTGATGGCGACGCCGTTCGGCCACACCGCCGACGGGTTCGAGACCCAGTTCGGCACCAACCACCTCGGCCATTTCGTGCTGATCAACCGCATCGCGCCGCTGATCCGCGACGGTGGCCGGCTGGTGAACCTCGCTTCGTCGGGCCACCGCTTCGCCGACGTCGACCTCGACGACCCGAACTTCGAGCGGACGCCGTACGACCCGTTCGTCGCCTACGGCCGCTCGAAGACCGCCAACATCCTGTTCGCGGTCGAATTCGACCGGCGGCATAAGGGTCGCGGCGTGCGTGCGACGGCGGTCCACCCGGGCGGGATCCAGACCGAGCTTGCCCGCTACATGCCCGAGGACGCGCTGCCGAACCTGGTCGTGCAGTTGAATGCGGAACTCGCCCAGGAGGGCAAGCCGCCGTTCGAGTTCAAGACCATCCCGCAAGGCGCCGCGACGTCGGTGTGGGCGGGCGTGGTCGCTTCGGGCGATGAAGTCGGCGGGCGCTATTGCGAGAATTGCCATGTCGCGACCATCGTCACCGATCCGGCGATCAGCCGGCTCAGCGAGGGCGTCCGGCCCTACGCGCTCGACCCGGAGCGGGCCAAGGCGCTGTGGGCCAAGAGCGAGGAACTGGTCGGCGAGCATTTCGCCAAGCTGATCGCGGCGAACGACGCGGTTCCGGCGCTCGCGCTCTAGGCGGATGTCGAGTGCCCGGTTAGCGCCGGGCACCCGATACGTTGGCGACCACCGCCTCGCGGATCAGCGCCTTGAACGCCGTCTCGTCGATCGCTTCGCCCTCGCGGATATCGATCGCGCGGCGGGTGTTGCCCTCGAGGCTGGCGTTGAACAGGCCGGCCGGGTCGTCGAGCGCGGCACCCTTGGCAAAAGTCAGCTTGATTTTGTCCTTGTAGGTTTCGCCGGTGCAGATGAGCCCGGCGTGGCTCCAGGTCGGGACGCCGGACATGGCGTTGGACGGCTTGCGCCACTTGATCTCCTCGACGGCGTCGGGGTCGGCGGATTTGATGAGCGCGCGGACACGGGCGAGAGTCTCACCGCGCCAGCCGCCGAGCGCCGCGATCCGGGCGTCAATCTCCTGGGTGTCGGTCATGCCATGTGCCTCCTGGGCCGGAGCGATATCATCGCCAATTCACCCTGATCAACAACCATTGACCGACTCGAAACAACAGGAGCAGAGCGGCGACGGCCGCCCATCCCGTGGCGCATCCCTGATCCGCGACCGCGTTCCTGCCGTGAACTAAGCATCCGCCCTTTACAGATCAGGAGATCGACACATGTCCGTGGACACCACGACGACGCCTGGCGCCGCCCCGACACCAACGCTCGAGCCAAGCAGCACAGAACGGCCGTTCATCGGCGCGACCGTGACAGTGGAGTTGGCTGGAGGGACGGCGATCCGGCCGTTCAGCTTCCACGCGACAGACGAGGAACTCGCCGAACTCAAGCGGCGCATCGCGGCAACGCGATGGCCCGAGCGCGAAACCGTCAACGACGATACGCAGGGCGTCCGGCTCGACACGATCCAGAAACTCGCCAACCATTGGCTCAACCACGACTGGCGCAAGGTCGAGGCACGGATCAATTCCTATCCGAACTTCGTCACCGAGGTCGACGGGCTCAATATGCACTTCATCCATGTGAAGTCGAAGCACCCGAACGCGCTGCCGCTGATCGTCACGCATGGCTGGCCGGGATCGGTGATTGAGCAGTTGAAGATCATCGAGCCGCTAACCGACCCGACCGCGCACGGCGGGACGGCGGCGGACGCATTCGACATCGTTATTCCGTCGATGCCGGGCTACGGCTTTTCAGGCAAGCCGAGCGCGGCGGGCTGGGGACCAGAACGAATCGCGAGCGGTTCGATCGCGCTGATGAAGGGGCTCGGCTACGAGAGGTTCGTTGCCTCGGGCGGCGACTGGGGCGCGCTGATCACCGACTTCATCGGCGTCCAAGCGCCGCCGGAGTTGCTCGGCATCCACACCAACATGGCGGGCGCGATCCCGCCCGAAATCGACGCCGCGGCGTTTGCCGGCGCGCCGGCGCTGGCCGGGCTCGACGAGGAGGAGCTTTATTCGTTCAACCACGTCTCGTTCTTCTACAAGCATGGTCTGGGCTACGCGCAGGAGATGGCGGCCCGTCCGCAGACGCTCGTCGGGCTGGCGGATTCGCCAGTCGCGCTCGCGGCGTGGATCATCGACCACGACATCTGGACCTATCGTCAGATCGCCCGGGTGTTCGACGGCGAGCAAATGGGCCTGACCAAGGACGATATCGTCGACAACATCACGTTCTACTGGCTGACCAACACCGGCGTGTCCTCGGCGCGGCTTTATTGGGAAAACAAGAACGCTTTCTTCTCACCGAAGGGCGTCAAAGTCCCGGCGGTGGTGAGCGCCTTCCCCGAGGAGATCTGCCCGATCCCGCGTAAGTGGGCGGAAAGGGCCTATCCCGGGCTGCTTTACTATCAGAAGCATCCGGCGGGTGCGCACTTCGCGGCGTGGGAGCAACCGGCGGCAATCGTGGACGACCTGCGCAACGGCTTCCGGTCGCTGCGTTGAGCTAGACCTGGGGCGGCGCTAGCGGGCGCCGCCCCAACAGTCTCCGTCAAGGGATACCCCTATGGTGAGCAGGTTCATTGCCGCCCTGATTCTGCCGATGCTTGCGAATGCGGCAGCCGCCGCTGCCCAGCCGGCAAACGACACTTCGATCAGGCCGTTCAAGGCGCACGTTCCGCAAGCTGCGATCGACGACATGCGACGCCGGATCGCGATGACTCGATGGCCCGACAAGGAGACCGTAGCGGATCGCTCGCAAGGGCTCCAACTCGCCGAACTCCAGCAGCTCGTCCGTTATTGGGGAAGCCGCTACGACTGGCGCAAGGCCGAGGCGAAGCTCAACGCGCTGCCGCAATACAAGACGCGGATTGACGGGCTCGACATCCACTTCATCCAGGTCAAGTCGAAGAACCCGCACGCGCTGCCGCTGATCATTACCCATGGCTGGCCAGGTTCGGTGCTCGAGCTGACCAAGACGATCGATCCGCTGACCAACCCGACGGCGCATGGCGGCAAGGCCGAGGATTCGTTCGACGTCATCATCCCGTCGATGCCGGGTTACGGATTTTCCGATCGGCCCACGGAGGTGGGCTGGAATCCCGAGCGCATCGCCCAAGCATGGGACGTCCTGATGAAACGGCTCGGTTACACGCGTTATGTCGCCCAAGGCGGTGATTGGGGCGCGGCTGTGGCTGAGCTGATGGGCGAGCAGGCACCCTCGGGGCTGCTCGGCATTCACGTCAATCTTCCGGCCACGGTGCCCGCGGACATCGCTCCAGCACTTGCGACCGGCATCGCTCCGCCGGGCCTAACCGACCGGGAGCGAGCGGCGTTCAACGCGCTCGTTGCCGGGCGCAAGGCCCGCGCCACCGCTTATTTCGATATGCTCACCGCACGGCCGCAGGCGATCGGCTACGGTATGAGCGATTCCCCGTCCGCGCTCGCCGCTTTCCTCCTCGTCCATGGCGGGTTCTCCCGGTGGAAGCCGGGGGGCACGCTGCAGAACCCGCTGAGCACCGACGACGTGCTCGACGATCTGAGCCTGTACTGGCTGACCAATACCGGGGCATCGGCGGCGCGCCTATACTGGGAGAACCAGGGCCGCAGTCCGGTGTTCGCCGCGGCCTTCAAGACCGACCAGATCAAGGTTCCAGTGGCAGTCACGGTGTTTCCCTACGAAAGCTATCCAGCGCCGGAGACCTGGGCCAAGCGCGCCTATCCTAAGCTAATTTATTTCCACGCGGTCGACAAAGGCGGGCACTTCGCCGCATGGGAACAGCCCGAGCTG
>DATFUB010000143.1:0-4901 GCA_035261225.1 Sphingomicrobium sp. | reverse complement strand
CGGCGAAACAATATGGGCCAAACCCGCAGCTGCCCGAGCCGCATCAATATCTCTTGCCGCCAATGAGCGTCCCCCTAGCGGTCGGGTGGAAGCCGGGCGAGACGCCAGCCGTTGCCGCCGGCCTGCAGATCCGGGCCATGGCCGCCGGGTTCCTCCACCCGCGCATGGTCTACCCCCTTTCGAACGGCGATGTCCTGGTGGTCGAAAGCAACGGCCCGGGAACCACGGCATTCCGGCCGAAGGATTACATCCAGAACAAGGTGAAGGGCCGCGCTGGGGCAAATGCGCAAGGCGGCAACCGCATCACATTGCTGCGGGACGCCAACGGCGACGGCCAGCCCGAGCTTCGCACGGTCTTCCTCGACAAGCTGCATTCGCCGTTTGGCATCGTCGCCATCGGTGACACGCTCTACGTCGCCAACACGGACGCGGTTCGGGCGTATCGGTACACCCCCGGTCAGACCCGGATCACGGACCCTGGAATTCAGCTGACCGATCTTCTCGCCGGCCCGATCAACCATCATTGGACCAAATCGATGACGATCAGTCCCGACGGTTCAAAGCTCTACGTGGGCGTCGGATCGAACAGCAACATCACCGAGAATGGAATGGACGTCGAACATGGGCGAGCGGCGATCTATGAAGTCGACCGCGCGACCGGCGCCAAACGGATTTATGCCTCCGGGACACGCAATCCGACCGGTCTCGCATTCGAGCCGCAAACGCACCGGTTGTGGGCGGTGGCAAATGAGCGGGACGAGATTGGTCCCGACCTCGTCCCGGACTATCTCACTTCGGTTCAGGACGGCGGCTTCTACGGCTGGCCCTACAGCTATTGGGGCCGGCACATCGATATTCGGGTCCACCCTCAACGCCCGGACATGGTCGCGAAGGCGATTGTCCCGGATTATGGCCTAAGCTCGCATGTCGCTCCCTTTGGGGTTGCGTTCAGCCAGGGACAACGCCTGTCTCCCGCGCTCGCCGACGGGGCGTTCGTCGGCGAGCATGGCAGCTGGGATCGCACGCCTTTGAACGGCTACAGGGTGATCTTCGTGCCGTTCGCGAATGGGCGGCCGAGCGGTGCGCCGCGCGATATCGTGGACGGCTTCCTCGCCTCCGATCACAAGACCGTTCGCGGGCGGCCAGTCGGCGTCGCCGTCGATCGCGCCGGAGCGCTTTTGATCGCGGACGACGTCGGCAATGTCGTCTGGCGCGTCACTGCCGCGGCGCGGTCCAGTGCCGATCCTCGCCGAGCGTCCCGCGAGTAGTTGGAAACCGGAGCTGGATGCTAAACCAGTTTGATCTCGCGCAGGCGCTCCCGCAGGTAGTCGTTGGCGGTCATCGGCGGCCATTTGGGCTGCTCGCCCGCCGGCACCGTGCCGGGCAAAGCCTCGATCAGAAAATCCGAGCGGAAGTGGAGGAAGAACGGCATCGAATAACGCGACTTGCCGCGGCGTTCAGGCGGCGGATTGACCACGCGGTGGGTGGTCGACCGCAACACGCCGTTGGTCAGCCGCTGCAGCATGTCGCCGATGTTGACGACCAGCTCGCCCGGCTTCGGAGCGACCGGGATCCAGCGGTCGTCCTTGGTCAACAGCTCTAATCCCGCTTCCTCGGCACCGAGCAAGAGCGTGATGGTGTTGATGTCCTCATGCGCTCCGGCGCGGACGTTGCTGCCCGGCTCGCCCTGGATTGGCGGATAATGGAGCAGGCGCATGACCGAATTGCCGTCGCGCACGGTGTCGATGAAATAATCCTCGTCGATCTTGAGGAAGCGCGCGATCGCCTTGAGGATTTTGAGGCCGGCGTTTTCAAACGCCGCGTAAAGCTCCTCGAACGTTTCCCGAAAGCTCGCGACTTCCTTGGGCCAGACATTATCGGGCATGTGGTCGCAGAACTTGTGGCCGGGCGGCAGGTCGCGGCCGACGTGCCAGAATTCCTTGAGGTCGAACGCGGTCATCCCCTTGGCGGTCTCGATCCCGAACGGCGTGTAGCCGCGCTGTCCGCCGCCGCCTGTGATGAAATAGCTGCGCTTCACGTCGTCGGGTAAAGCGAAGAACGCCTTGGCCTGCTCCTCGGCGCGGTGAATCAGTTCGTCGGGGATGCCGTGATCGGCGATGATCGCGAACCCATAATCCTCGAAGCTGTGCCCGAGCTGCTCGGCGAACGCCTCGGGTTCGCGCTCGGCATCCTTGAGCGAAACGGACGCGATGTGATCTGCAGTGATGGTAGCCATGGTGTCGAGTTTTACTAGGGAATCATCAGCCCCGCCAGCGCCGCGCTCATCAGATTGGCAAGGCTGCCGGCGAGCAAAGCGCGCAGGCCGAGCCTCGCGATCACTGGGCGCTGGTTGGGCGCGAGCCCGCCGGTCACCGCCATCTGGATCGCGATCGAGCTGAAATTGGCGAAGCCGCACAAAGCGAAAGTGACGATCGCCCGGCTGCGGTCGCTGAGTGCCGCCGCATCCATCTTGCCGAGGTCGATGAAGGCGACGAATTCGTTCAAGACGAGCTTGGTGCCGAACAGCCCGCCCGCCGTGCCGGCTTCGTTCCACGGCACGCCGATCAGGAACATGAACGGCGCGAACACATAACCGACCAGCCGCTGGAAGCTTAAATCCGGGATGCCGACCAGATTGCCGGCGCTCCCGAGCAGGCCGTTGGCGAGCGCGACCAGGGCAACAAACGCCAGCACCATCGCCCCGACCGCGACCGCGAGCTTGACGCCGGTTTGCGCGCCGGCCGCCGCCGCCATGATGATGTTGGCCGGTTGCTCGCCTTCCTCGAACGTCTCGGCGACCTCGACCTTGTGGTCCTCGATCGCGTCGGTGTCCTTGGGATCGTCGGGCATGATCATCTTGGCCATCAGGATGCCGCCCGGCGCAGACATGAAGGCCGCGGCGAGCAAATAGGGCAGATAGCGTTCGCCGAGCAGGCTCGCGTAGGCCGCGAGGATCGTCCCCGCGACCCCGGCCATGCCGACGACCATCACCGTGAACAGCCGCGACGGCGGCAGAGCGGCGAGATATGGCCGCACGACCAATGGCGATTCCGACTGGCCGACGAAGATGTTCGCCGCCGCGCTCAGGGATTCGACCCGGCTGATCCCGGTCACCCAGCCGATCGCGCCGCCGACCCAGCGCACGATCCGCTGCATGATGCCGAGATAATAAAGAATCGCGACGAGCGAGGCGAAGAAGATGATCACCGGCAAAGCCGCGATCGCGAAGGTGTGGGCGAGGGGGTTTGCCTCGCTTGGGCCGAACAGGAATTCGGTGCCTTTGGTGGCATAGCCGAGCAGGCTCGCGACACCTTCCGACAGGCCCGCGATGAACGCCCGGCCCCAACTGGTCCACAGCACGAGGAAGGCGATGGCCGCCTGCAAAGCGAACGCAGCGCCGACGATTCTGAGCTTGATCGCCTTGCGATTGGTGGAGACCAGCCAGGCAAGCGCAAGAATGGCTGCAATCCCGGCGACGCCGAGCAATTTCTGATTCAGCACTTAAAGGCTCCCCGCCCTTACCAGACCATGCCCTGCGTAGCGGCTGCGGCGGCATCGTCCAGCAATTTCAAGGCTTCCTCAGGGGTTTGCGCGACGAGCAATTGCTTGCGCCGTTGCGCCGACAGGAACCCCGACTGGTGTGCGTGTTCGACGAATTCGATCAGTCCGTCCCAGAAGCCGTCGACGTTGAGCAGGCAGAACGGCTTCTTGTGGAAGCCGAGCGCATTCTCGCTCCACGCCTCGAACAATTCGTCGAGCGTGCCGACCCCGCCGGGCAGGCAGAGAAAGCCGTCGGACATTTCGCTCATCACCGCCTTGCGCTCGCCCATCGTCACGACGTGGTGGAGCTCGGTCAGGCCGGTATGCGCGACCTCAAGGTGGACCAGCAGTTGCGGGATGACGCCGTAGACCTTGCCGCCGAGCTCGAGCACGCCGTCGGCGATCAGTCCCATCAGCCCCAATCGTCCGCCGCCGTAAACCAGCTCGACGCCATTCTCGACCATCGCCTTGGCGGTCGCCCGCGTAGCTTCCGCGAACGCCGGCTGGCTCCCGGCAGCCGAGCCGCAATAAACCGCGAGGCGTTTGATGTGGTTCACAGTTTCACCAATGTCTTGAGGTCCTTTTCCGGCCGAGCGCCGAAGTGCGAAATGATTTCGGCCGCGCAGGCAGCGCCCGCCTGGAGACAGGCTTCGAGGTCGCGTCGGCGGCACCGCGCGGCGAGGAACCCCGCGGCGAACAGGTCGCCGGCGCCGGTCGTGTCAACGATTTTGGCAACCGGCGCGGCGGCGATCTCGACCCTGCGACCGCCCTCCACGGCGAGCGCCCCGTCCGCGCCTTTGGTCACGACCAGCGTCTTCACCGATCCTTCGAGCTCGGCGATGCACGCGTCGAGGTCGCCGCGCCCGGTCAGGTGGCGGATTTCGTCCTCGTTGCCGAACAATATGCCGATCGTCCCGGCGTCGATCATCGCCCGCACGCCCTCGCGCCGGCCTGCGATGCACAGGCTTTCGGACAGCGTGAACGCCACGGTCCGCCCGGCGGCGTGGGCGATCTCGGCGGCCCTCAGCATTGCCGCGCGCGGGCGTTCAGGACCCCACAAATAGCCTTCGAGAAAAGTGATCGCCGCTGAGCGGATCAGCGGTTCGTCGAGCGCTTGCGGAGTCAGCTCATGGCTCGCCCCGGGCGAGGTGTTCATCGTCCGCTGGGCGTCGGGCGTGACCAGGATCAGGCAGCGCCCGGTTGGCGGGCCATCGCTCAGCGGCGCGGTTTCGAAGCGCACCCCGAGCGAGGTCATGTCGTGCGCGAAAATCTCGCCGAGCTGGTCGTCGGCGACCTGGCCGATGAACGCCACGTCGAGCCCCAACCCGGCCAGCCCGGCCATGCTGTTGGCGGCCGACCCG
>DATFUB010000142.1:0-4123 GCA_035261225.1 Sphingomicrobium sp. | reverse complement strand
CGATCAATTCGAGCGCGTTGTGGCCATCGACCAGCTGCAGCGAACGGATGCCGCTCGTCGCGTCGAGAGCGGCGCTCTTGAGACCGTCCCCCGTCACGCTCGCTGTCGCCATTCCGCCGATCACGCCGACGCGGATGTCGACCTGTTGTCCGCCAGGATCGATCCAAGCTCTGATGTCGCCGGGGGCAACGAGCGGCAACTCCTCGCGCGGAACGAATCCTTCGGTCGTGCACAGCAGCGCGCCATCGCCGTTGCGCAGGGCAAAGCTGCGGGTGATGGCCGGCGCGGTGGCCAGGGCCTTGAGGGCTTCGTCGCAAGCGTTGCTGCGTTGAGCGGGGATCGCTCCGGCCGCGGCGATGCGCAGCGCCAGCGCATTGCGAGCAATCAGGTCTTCCATCGCGCGCGCGGCGGACCGGGCCTCGTTGGCGCTGCGATCGCGCAGCATAGTGTTGGCGTC
This sequence comes from Sphingomicrobium sp., assembly GCA_035261225.1. Classification (GTDB taxonomy): domain Bacteria; phylum Pseudomonadota; class Alphaproteobacteria; order Sphingomonadales; family Sphingomonadaceae; genus Sphingomicrobium. The sequence goes on along the minus strand of DATFUB010000142.1, from coordinate 3,666 downwards.
CCGAATTCCGGAGGTGGCGATAAGACTCAGCGCAATCCCGATCGGCAACAGGAGCACGGTCAGGATTAGGAGCAACTTTGCGGCGGTCGGGAGTCCGGCGAACCGGCGAAGGGCTGCGCTCAACATCTCGCAGCGCCTAGCAGCATCGGCTCAGCTGAGTTTTCCAAGCAGGTCGGTAAATTCGTCGGGAACGCTTTCGCGCAGCGTGTCGTCGTAAACCGAGCGCAACGCCCGGCCGAGATCGGCCGCTCGTTTCTTCCTTGGGGGATTCTGCGGCTTGCCGGAACCTTCGGTTCCTTCGTGCTTGCCGCGTGTCGTACCACTCAACCTCTCGTCCCCCCTCGCGTGGGTCCACGCGCCTCATACAAATCTCGACTTCGCGCGCAACGGGTTCGCCATCGAGCTGTCCCCATCTGACACTCCACGCACGCGTGCACGCTGGCTCGCCTTAGGCCCGCCACCGCGAAGGGGAAACCAAATCGGCTGTCCTTGGTTCCACCTGTGCCTCACTTCTTAGGGGAAGGGCGTAACCCGGTGGGGGATACAGGCCATCAGGGTTGCAACAATCAGGTCGCGCGGCCAAAGACGCCGCAAGGCTTATTCGAGGGAGTTCTTCACTTATGTCGTTAGGCCAGGAACTTGCTCCGCATCTGCCGTTTTTGCGCCGCTACGCGCGTGCGCTGACCGGCAGTCAGACGCACGGTGATGCGTTCGTTCGCGCTACGCTTGAAGCGATCGTCGCCAAGCCGGATGAATTTCCGAGGGACGTCGATCCGCGTCTCGGCCTGTACAAGACTTTTCACGCAATCTGGTCGACCGCGAACATCGAAGAAGGCGAGGAGCCATCGCGAGGTCTGGCCGGCCCGGAAGGGATCGCCCACGCCCGACTGTCGCGAATTACGCCGTTGTCGCGGCAGGCGCTTTTGCTGACGTCGCTCGAAGGATTTTCGTCCGAGGACGCCGGTTATCTGATCGGCGCCACCCCCAACGATGTCGATTCGCTGGTCGCCGAGGCGCTTGAAGAGATTGAACGGCAAACACTCGCCGACGTGCTGATCATCGAGGACGAGCCGATCATCGCGATGGATATCGAAACCATCGTCCGCGATCTCGGCCACAACGTCACTGGCGTCGCGGTTACCCGCGACGAGGCGGTGTCGCAGGCGCGGCAGAATCCGCCGGGCCTGGTCCTCGCCGACATTCAGCTGGCGGATGATTCGAGCGGCATCGATGCAGTCAAGGATATCCTCGCGGAATTTTCGGTGCCCGTGATCTTCATTACCGCTTTCCCCGAGCGACTCCTGACCGGGACCCGGCCCGAACCGACATTCCTCATCACCAAGCCGTTCCAGCGCTCGACCGTAAAAGCGGCGATCGCGCAGGCCCTGTTCTTCGACGCGGCGACGGTTCCGGCAGGTTGATCGGCCGTCGGCGGGAACACCGCCGGTAAAGGCGCGTTGGCCCTTCCGAACTGTGATTGGTGCGGAAGAGCAACGATGGCCCAGAACGACCGCGAGAGCGGAGCGATTCACAAGACTGCAACGCAAGCCCGGGCCGGCTCGACTCCGCACGTGACGCGCTATGTGCTCACCGTCGGATTATTTCTGGTGATCGTGATATTGGCGATCATCGTCTTGGTTGGCGGGTCCTGAGTACCTAGCTTCTGTCCCAATCGCTGTTCATCGTGAGGCAAAGGGTGCGACCCCATTGGTCGTGTCCGCAAGTGGTGGGGTGAGCTTGGTTGAAGATCATGACAAGGACACCGTGGTGGACGCTCCGTTCGAGACCGTCCCGCTGTCGGATCCCGAATTCAAGGATCAGCTTGCCGCGGTCATTCCGCATTTGCGCGCGTTCGGCCGCTCGCTGTCGGGTAGCCGCGATTTAGCCGACGACCTCGTCCAGGAAACGCTGCTCAAGGCGTGGGCGGCGCGCAAAAGATTTCAGGCCGGCACCAATATGCGCGCCTGGACCTTCATCATTCTCCGGAACCTGTTTCTCAGCCAGATGCGGCGTGCGCGGTTCAAGGGCGAGTGGGACGAGATCACCGCGTCCAAAATTCTTGCCGCTCCGGCGAGCCAGGACCGGCACATTGAGCTGGCCGACATGCAGCGCGCGCTAATGCATCTGCCGCAGCCCCAGCGCGAGGCGCTGATCCTCGTCGGTGCCGGCGGTTTCGCCTACGAGGAAGCCGCCGAAATCTGCGGCTGCGCCGTCGGCACGATCAAGAGCCGGGTCGCGCGCGGCCGGGTCGCGCTTGAGCAATTGCTGACCAGCGGAAAATTGCCGTCACGCCGACAGCACAAGACAAATCCCGACAAATCGGCGCTTCAGGCGATCATGGGTGAGGTCGACGAACTCAGCCGCGACCACGGCTGATCCTCAGTTGAGCTGACGCAGCAGCTCGGCGAAATCGCGGTCGCACGGCTCCGACGCCGCCGCTTCGAATGCGCGACGCAACGCGGCCATGATGCCGGCATGCGAGGGTGTGACGTCGACCTGGATGATCTGTCGATCCATTCCGCTGTTTCGCTCGAACTCGCGCGTATCATGTTCCTTGTTCATTCGCTGGGGAAACGAGCGAGGCGCCAGGGAAGTTTCGTGGCGGGCGGATTTGCTGCATTCAGCCGGCGATGGATTCGAACCAGCCGTCCGGAAAGCGACAGCACGCCATTGCCAGGGCGGAGCGGTTTTCTCCGTTCCTGCGCGAGGCGCTGCGCGCGCGTCCGGATATTGCCGAGTACTTTGAGCTTAATGGCGCGGAGAAAGCGGCCGACCTCGCGCTGAAAGCGACGGACGCGGAGCTCGGCATCGAGCTTCGGCGACAACGGCTCGGGCTCGCGCTCGCCGTCGCGCTGGGCGATCTTGCTGGGGAATTGTCACTCGAAGACGTCACCGGCTTGCTCAGCGGCTTTGCCGATCGCGCCATCCATCGCGCGGTTGAGGCCGCGATCCACGAGCGCGTGCCGGACGCCGACGTTCACGGTTTCGCGGTGATCGCCATGGGCAAGCTCGGCAGTCGCGAACTCAATTATTCATCGGACGTCGATTTGTTGCTGCTGTTCGATCCGGACACGTTGCCCAGGCGCGCTCGCGACGATGCCGGCGAGGCCGCGGTCAGGATCGGGCGCCGGCTGATCGAATTGCTGCAGAAACGGACCGCCGACGGCTATGTCGCGCGGGTTGACTTGCGGCTCCGCCCATCGCCCGAAGTCACGCCGATCGCACTCCCGATAAACGCCGCGATCTCGCATTATGAATCTTCCGCGCTGCCGTGGGAGCGCGCCGCCTTCATCCGTGCCGAGGCGTGCGCCGGCGATATCGTGCTCGGCCAGCGGTTCCTGAGCGCGATCGAACCGTTCGTGTGGCGCCGCTCGCTCGATTTCGGGGTGATCGACGAAGTGCGCCAGATCTCGGCGCGAATCCGCGACCACTTCGCGCAAAGCGCCCGATTTGGGCCCGGTTTCGATCTCAAGCGCGGGCGCGGGGGTATTCGCGAAGTCGAATTCTTCGTGCAGATCGAGCAAATGGTCCACGGCGGGCGCGATCCGTCGGTCCGTCCCCGGGCGACCCTCGATGCGATCGCGGCACTGGTCGCCGCCGGGCGGCTCGATGAGGCAGCGGCGGGCGAACTCGCGCAGACTTACCGGTTGCTGAGAACCATCGAGC
>DATFUB010000141.1:0-14962 GCA_035261225.1 Sphingomicrobium sp. | reverse complement strand
GCTAGTTTATCGCCCGCAGGAGCCACTTCGAAGTGTGCATGCCGGAGCGATGAGCCAATCGCATCGCGGAGCGCCACATTCCTCCCTCCAAGCCAAATTGTCTTATCATCGACCGTGTTGGCTCGACCGTGAATCGCGATCGCCGTCTCGGCGGCCTGAACGAGCCCGAGGCCAAGCGGTTCTGTGTGGTGCCGGATGCAGGAGTCGAACCCGCGACCTTCGGTTTACAAAACCGCTGCTCTACCAACTGAGCTAATCCGGCCCGACAGCGCCTGTGCTTTATAGCACGCCGAACGTCCAGCCTTCGCTGCGCGCGATGGCCGGCGTGAGGCCCTGTGGGTCGAACGCGCGCGGTTCGTCGCGGGCGAGGGCGCGCATCCCGGCGGCGGTGACCAAGGCGTCGGTCTGGTGGTCGTTGGGCTCGAATCGGAGGCGTGCCGGCGGTGAGCCAAGGCCTTCGAGCGCGAGGTTCAGCGCGGCGCGGCTGCGCAGCTTCGAGCCGGGCATGCCGGCGCGGCGCAGATAGATGCGGGTGTAAATCTCAACCACCGCGCTGCCGTTCACTGGCACTGGGTCCATCGGCCAGATTGCGACTTTGCCATCGATTTGGTGAAGCAGACGCATGCCCGAGAAGCTCGCCTTGGCGACCTGCGCCGCCCCGATTGCGTCATAGGCGCTCGCGGTCTTGCGGCCGCCCTGGGCGTTGAGCCGCGCGTCGCACTGGCGGAAGCGGACGAAGTCGGCCTTCACGCCGTCGGCGATGCCGAAATAGAAATGCCGGCGATGCACGTCTTCGAGGAAGCTCGCCGCGCCGAGGTCCTCGTCCCGGCACAGCTCATCGACGTAGGCCCAGAATTCGCGCGCATTCTTCGGGATGTCCGGCTCACCGAGGAGATACTCACCGCGTTCGACGATCGGCGGGGCGAAGCTGAAGTCGAAGCCGAACAGGGTCGGTTCCTTCGGCGCGCGATCGGCCACCCATCTCATCACCTCGAAACGCGACCAGACGTGGTTTGGGCGGATTAGCCGCGGCGCGGAATCACCGCGGGCCTCAGCAATGGCGATGCCCTTGTGACGGCGGCCCTTCGCGCCCGACCAGTCGATTGCGACGTAATTGGCGAAACGGGTCACTTCCGCTTGCGCGGTTTGACCGGTGGTTTCGCGGCGACCCAGTCGCGGCTGCGGCTGATGACTTCGCGCACCCGCTCTTCATCCGTGCTGTCGTAGCGGACGAGCACGCCCTCCCAGCCTTCGTAATGCGGCGTCTGCCAGAAGGTGTCGGGGTCGGTCGCCTTGAGGATTTCGATCGTGTCGAGGTCGATCGCAACCCCGAACGACGTATCCGGCTCGTGGCTCGGAAAGAGGAATGCGCGGCCGTTCGAGACGACTTTGACCGCAGGCTTGCCGTAGCTGGTGCCGCGCTTGGTGTCGGGCAGCGTCAAGGCGTAAGCGATGGCTTCTTCAAAGGTCATCAAACCAAAGGTGGCTGGCTGTCGTCGGGCTCGGAGATGCCGCGGATGCGGCGCGGCGCCGGAGGTGGCGCGGGCGGGCCGGCGCTGTCGGCCCAACGTTCGACGATGCGCGCAGCGGCGTCGCGCCCGCCGAGCCCGAACGCCAGTGCGGCAGCAACCGCGACGGCGCCGAGAATCAGGCCGAACGCGAGCGTCACGATCTCTGGCGCCAGCCCCATAAAGCTCAGGCCCATGAAGCTGAACAGCGCGACGATTCCATAGTGGATCAGGGTCTCGGCGTAATTGCCTTCGCCGGTCGAACTCGACGTCAGGTTGGAGATGATGCGGGCGATGAACACGCCGGCAACGATGATCAGCGAGCCGAAGATGACTTGCGACCCGGTGATCGTGATCTGCTTGAGAAAGGCCGCGACCTCGTCGCCGCCGAGCTGTCGCGCGGCCTCGATCGACGCCGCGAGGATGATCGCGATCATCGCGATATTGGCGACGATCCGCGACGGCCGGGCGGTCGCGGGAAGGACTCCGGTCGACAGGATCGCCTGGTCGAAGCCGGTCGGCGGAAGGATTGCCTCGATGATCGTTTTCAAAAAGCGCGCCGCGATGAACGCGATGCCGATCCACAGCGCCGCCGCGAAGACGTGCGGAATTGCCGAACGAATCTGGTCGAGCATCGCGATTGCCGGCCCGGAGATGGCTTCAATCCCGAGCGCCTGGAGCGCGGCGATCGCCACCGGGATGATGATCAGCGCATAGACCAGAACCCCGGCGGCCCGCGCGAGACTCGCCCGTGTGGCGCCAGGGGCCGCCCCCGGTGGCACCGCTTCTGGCGGCGTGGGCACGGTCCCGGCGGCGTCCCCGATGCCGATGCGCGCCATCAGGCCGTCGACGTTGGTCGCGATCAGGACGGTTTCGACCAGCCGGCGGACGATGCGGGCGACAATCAGACCGATGAAGAAGAGAACGCCGGCGCCAAGGATATTGTCCAAATACGAAAAGATTTCCGCATTGAGCTGGTTGATTGGGGCGAGGATCTGACCGATCCCGAGATATTGCAGCGCGGCCATGATGCCGACCAGCCAGATGATCAGCTTGGCGATCACGCCGAGCTGGTGGCCGACGGTTTCCTCGGGCGTTCCGGTAACGTGCTTCTTGAGCGCGGGGCTCTTGTCGATCGCCTTTTGGAGCGCCCATTTGACCGCGCGCGCAACGATCCACGTCGCGACGATGATCAGAAGCGCAATCAGGACCTTGGGTCCCCAGAACGTCAGCTGTGCTTGCCAGTAGGCGCCCTGATCGGATTGATACATGTCCGTTTGCTCCCTTTCCCGATCAGACCTGAACCCCCGGCCGAAAGTTTGTTTCCGGGCCGTGTCTCGGACCTGTCATCGTTGCGTCAGGCCCGTTGTAAAGCCCCGGACCACTAACCGTAAATCCCGCCGCCTAGGTGCGACTATCCATCCAGCAAAAGGAGTCGCGAACGATGCCTACGGGTCCCAGCACGACAACCGATCCCTTCCTTATCGCGAGCGAGCCCAATGTTCGCTTCACGTCCATCGTTACGAGCGGAGATGCGTTGCCGGACGACGGCGTGTTCGGGGGAATTCCGGACGGACTGGGCGCGTTCGACAATGGCGATGGAACGTTCACGCTCCTCGCCAATCACGAGTTCGGATCGACCGCTGGCCTAACCCGCGATCACGGCGGCACGGGCGCGTATGTCGACAAGCTCGTGATCGACAAATCGACGCTGGAAGTCGTTGGTGCCGACGACCTCATCAAGACCGTGATGCTATGGGACATCGGGTCGAGCAGCTACGTCCAGTCGACCGTCAATTTCCAGCGCTTCTGTTCGGGCGACCTGCCGACGGAAAGCGCGCTCTTCAATTCGGCGACGGGCCTCGGTTCGCAATCGCACATCTATTTCACCGGCGAGGAGAACAGCCCGAGCGCTTCGAGCCCGATCGGCGGCCGCGCGACGGCGACGATCGTTGACGGCAGTGGCGCGGGCACGACCTACGAACTCGCACGCATGGGCAACATGGGCTTCGAGAATGTCGTCGCCAATCCGTTCGAGCAGAACAAGACAGTGGTGGGGCTGACCGACGACGAGACCGGCGGCGAAATCTACATTTACGTCGGCAGCAAGCAGTCGACCGGCACCGAGGTCGACAAGGCCGGCCTGACCAATGGCCTGCTCTATGGCGTTGCCGTCGCCGGCATCACGGACGAGGGCAGCGCGGCCGGAGTCAACGGCAGCTTCACGCTGAAGGCGGTCGGTCCCAGTGGCGGTGACGTCAGCGCGCTCGATGGGTTGACGATCGAGAATTGGAGCGAAGCCAATGGCGTTACCGGCTTCCTCCGTCCCGAGGACTTTTCATGGGATCCTCAGCACCCCGACACCGCCTATTTCGTGACGACCAACAGCTTTACCGGCCATTCGCGCCTGTACCAGCTGCACTTCACCGATATCGGCAATCCGACTGCCGGCGGCACGATCACCATGGTCGCCGACAGCGCCGACGTTGGCGCGCACATGTTCGACAATATCACGGTCAATAACGGCCACGTGATCATCCAGGAGGACCCGGGCGGGAACGATTATGTCGCCCGTGTCTGGGATTATAATATCGCGACCGACGCACTGAACGAGGTCGCGACCTTCAATCCCGATCAGTTCGCGCCTGGCGCCCCCCACTTCATCACCAATGACGAGGAAAGCTCGGGCGTCATCGACGTTACGGGGCTGCTCGGCGATTCCGATACCCGCGCCTATCTGCTCGATACCCAGATCCATGCCGCGACCGGTAATCCGGCGACGGTCGAGCACGGTCAATTGCTCGTCATGTATGTCGACGACCCGTTCCTCACCGGCGGCAACGGCAATGACAATCTGTTCGGCAGCCAGGCTGATGAAACACTAACCGGTGGCAATGGCGACGATATCGCCCGGGCCGGATCGGGAACCGATTCGGTCGACGGTGGCAATGGCGACGACTGGCTCGACGGCGGCGCGGGCAATGACTCGCTTACGGGCGGCCGCGGCTCCGATACGCTGATCGGCGGCACTGGCGACGACACGCTAAGCGGCGGGCAGGGCGGCGACCGGTTCATCTTCGACAACCGCGCGGCGACCGGGAATGACGCGATCACCGACTTCGGCCAGGGCGATTTGCTGCTGACGACTGTGTCGCTCGGCAGCGGCGCGATCACGCTCGGATCGAGCCTCGAGCTGTTCGGCGGCAGTACCGTCGACATCAACAACAACGGGAACGACGTTGGCGCACTGGAAAGTGCCGGCACCGTCACGATCGACGGCTCGACTTACTATGCGTACGTGACTGGTGACACGGGCCACGCGGCAGCGCCGCATGCGCAGTTTGAGTTTGGGCATCCCGTCGCGCACGTCATGGACATGCTGATCTGATTGAGTGGGGGCGGCGGCCTTGCTGCCCCCTATTTCCCGGCGAGCTCTTTGCGGCGCTCCGCCCAATAGTCCAGCCGCTCTTTGACGCGGGCCTCGAACCCGCGCTCGGATGGTTCGTAAAAGGTCTGGCGGTCCATCTCTTTGGGCCAGTAGTTCTGGCCGGAAAAGGCCTCGTCGGCGTCGTGGTCGTAGGCGTAATCCTTGCCGTAGCCGATCTGCTTCATCAGCTTGGTCGGGGCGTTGAGGATGTGCGCCGGCGGCATCAGCGAGCCGGTCTCCTTGGCGCTGCCCCAAGCGCGTTTCTGGGCGATGTAGGCGGCGTTCGATTTGGGTGCGGTCGCGAGATAGAGGCAGGCCTGGACGATCGCCAATTCGCCTTCGGGGCTCCCAAGGAAATCATAGGTGTCCTTGGCCGCGAGGCATTGGATCAGCGCTTGCGGATCGGCGAGGCCGACGTCCTCCGACGCGAAGCGGACCAGGCGGCGAATGACGTAGAGTGGCTCCTCGCCGGCGACGAGCATGCGCGCGAGATAATATAGCGCGGCCTGCGGATCCGACCCGCGCAGGCTTTTGTGGAGCGCCGAGATGAGGTTGTAATGGCCCTCGCGGTCCTTGTCGTAGACCGGGACGCGGCGGTGCAGCAGCTCGGACAGTTCGGCGGGACCGAGCGGTTCGGGAAGTTCGATCGAGAACAGGGTCTCGGCCTGGTTCAGCAGGAAGCGGCCGTCGCCGTCGGCGCTGGCGATCAGCGCCTCGCGGGCTTCCGTAGTGACTGGCAGCGGCCGGCCTTCGAGCGCCTCGGCGCGGCGGACGAGCTCGTCGAGCGCATCATGATCGAGCCGGCGCAGGATCAGCACCTGGCAGCGCGACAGCAACGCCGCGTTCAGTTCGAAGCTCGGATTCTCCGTGGTTGCGCCGACCAGCGTCACCGTGCCGTCCTCGACGTAAGGCAGGAAGCCATCCTGCTGCGAGCGATTGAAACGGTGCACTTCATCGACGAACAGCAAGGTTTGCTGGCCGGCCTTGGCCATTTGCCGGGCCTCGGCGAAAATCTTCTTGAGGTCGGCGACGCCCGAAAAAACGGCGGAGATGGCGACGAAGCGCAAGCCCACCGCATCGGCGAGCAGGCGCGCGATGCTGGTCTTGCCGGTGCCGGGCGGTCCCCACAGGATCATCGAGGCGAGCCGACCCGCGGCGACCATCCGTCCGATCGCGCCGTCGGGACCAGTCAGATGTTCCTGGCCGACGATGTCGGCGAGCGACGCCGGGCGCAGCCGGTCCGCGAGCGGCGCATTGGCCGCCGGCGCTTCGGGCGCGGTGGCCGCTATCGCTTGATCGCCGAACAGGTCCGCCATGCGGCCAGACCATAAGGGGCGCGGACAAAATTGCACGCTCGGCCTTGCTTAAGATGCAGCAAAGATATATCTTAGACACATCTTAAGGAGAAACTAATGACCCATCGACATGATCATGGTTGCGGCCCGCGCGGACGGGTCGAGTTCAATTGGCCCGAGGCGCTGTTCGCGATGCGCGGCGGGCGCAGCTGGGGACCGTTCCACTTCGATTTCGGCGATGGCCCAGAGGGTTCCGGCCGGCGTGGACGGAGAGGGCGGCGAATGTTTGAATCCGGCGAACTTCGTCTGGTGCTGCTGAAGTTGATCGCCGACGAGCCGCGCCACGGCTACGATTTGATCCGCGCGATCGAGGATATGACCGGCGGCGAATATGCGCCGAGCCCAGGCGTGATTTATCCGACCCTTACGTTGCTTCAGGACATGGGCCTGATCGAGGAGGCTCCGGGCGAGGGTCCGCGTAAGGCGTTCCAGGTCACCGACGAAGGCCGCGCGCATCTCGCGGAGCGCGAGGAAGAGGTCGAAGCGCTATTCGAGCGCCTCCGCGATCTTGCCCCGCGCGAAGGCAGCGGCGCCGGACCGGCGATCGGCCGCGCGGTCAAGAATCTGATGACCGCGTTGCGTCACCGCATCGGCCGCGACGGGCTCGACGACGAATTGCTGCACGAGATTGCGGCGATCCTCGACGAAGCGGCGCAGCGGATCGAGCGGGTTAAGTGACGAGCTAAAGGTCGTCATGCTGAACTTGATTTAGCATCCATGAACTCTAACGCCTGTGTTCATGGATCCTGACGTCCGTCAGGATGACGTTACCGTCCCGTCATGCGGGTGAGGCGCTCGCGCTTGGCGAGCGCCCGCCGATAGACGCGCAGGACTTCGGAGTTGATCCGGTCCCAGTCCATGGTCTTGGCGACCTCGAGCCCCGCTTCGCCGTGGCGGCGGCGGAGCTCGGGGTCGCGGGCATAGGCCTCGAGCGCATCGGCGAAGCCTTCGATGTCGCTGTAGTCGACCAGCATTCCAGTCACGCCGTCACGAACGAGATTGGTCGCTCCGGTCGCTTCGGCCGCCACCACTGGCAGAGCGCAGGCCATCGCTTCCAGCGTCACGTTGCCAAACGCTTCAGTGATCGACGGGTTGAGCAAGACGTCGGTGCTGGCGAGCGCTCGCGCGAGGTCAGCGCCTTCCTGGTGGCCGACGAAGATGGCGGTGGGCAGCTGCTGCTCGAACCATGGCCGAGCCGGGCCTTCACCGATGACCAGAACCCGATGCTTGACCTTTCGCCCGTCGAGCTCGCGGATGGCGTCCGCAAATACGTCGAGGCCTTTTTCCATCACGATCCGCCCAAGAAAGGCGATGACCACTTCCTCGTCCTTGATCCCGAGGGAGCGGCGCCAATCCATGTCGCGCCGCGCTGGGTTGAACTGCTCGCGGTCGATGCCGCGGGCCCAGATCGCGATCTCGCGGTTCATGCGCTGCGCGCGGAGCACCGCCGCCGTGGATTCGGCCGGCGCCATGATCGCCTCGCAACGGCGATACAGCCGGCGGAGGAGAATCCGGACCAGCGGCTCGAGCCATTGAAGCCGGTAATATTCAAGATAGGTGTCGAACCGTGTGTGGACCGACGCGACGGCCGCGATCTTCCTTCGCCGGGCCCAGGTCACCGCCCGATGGCCGACGATGTCCGGGCTCGAGATATGGACGATGTTGGGAGCGAATTCCGCGAGGTCGCGGCGCAGCCGAGGACTTAGCGCAATCCCCAGTTGATATTCCCCGCGGCCGGGAATCGGGATCGACGGCACGCTGACCAGATCGCCGGTGGGCGCGAACGCCGGCGTGTCGGTCGTCGGGGAATAGATGCGCACGTTGACGCCCTGGCGTTGCAGATAGTCGACCAGCCGGTTGAGCGCCTGGTTGGCGCCGTCACGAACGTAATTGTAATTGCCCGAAAAGAGGGCGATCCGGAGGTCTGTTGGGTCCACCGGCGAGGCGTGTAGGGGTTATTTGGTGAGCGTCAAATCCGGCCTGCCGCCGATCGCCCGGCCCGATGCGCGGTTGTTCATCCTTGGCAGCTTGCCCGGCGACGCGTCGCTGTCTGCGCAGCGTTATTATGCCCATCTCACCAATCAATTCTGGCGATTATTGGGTGGAGCGATCGGCGACGAGCTGCAGGCCTTGCCCTACGAAGACCGGCTGGAGCGGCTGGCGGAGCGGCGCATCGGTTTGTGGGATGTGATTGCTTCGGCCCGCCGCCCGGGCAGCCTCGACCAGGCGATCCGGCTGGCCGAGCATAATCGGATCGAGCAGCTGCTCAGCGATTTCCCCGACCTCAGGGCAATCGCCTTCAACGGGACCACGGCGGCAACCGTCGGCCACCGGCTGATTGGGGAGGGGCCGCCCGGGCTGGTGCTGCTCGACCTGCCGTCATCGAGCGCGGCGAATACCGCCGGCTTCGCGGCCAAACTATCCGCCTGGTCGAGGCTTGCCCAATTCTGCTCAGCCGACCAAAATGGCGGAACATGATTCCGCTCGAAGACGAAGCTGAAATCGAGGTCGAGACCGACAAGAGCCTGTCGATGGTCGACGAGGCGCTGGTCGTGGGCACCATCGCCAACACCAACGGGCTGCTCGTGATTCTCGCCAAGATGGTCGCCAAGGGCGTGTTCGACCGCGAGGATCTCCAGGCGTTTTCGGACAGCTATTCGAAGCCGCTCGACCATGTCGGGATGCGCGAGAACGAGCTCGTCGGACAGATGCAGGACCAGATGGAATCGACGCTGGCCGAATTGATGCGCTTTTTGAGCGACCGTGAGCGCGAGAGCTGAGCGCGGTCCTCAAGCGTCAAGCCGCGTCGCCGATAATATCTGACGGTCTGGACGCCGAGTCCGGCCGTGCCGGCCAAACTCGCAATCGTAAGCCCATGTAGGCGGGGTTGACTCCGTACCATGGTACGGCGGCTACATGGCGATTCGCTCGCTTCGAGCAACCACAGGGGTCCCCAGCGAAATTTCCTGATGGGGGCCGCATTCAACCATGCAGGCAGAAAATGACTGAACATCCAAACCAGACGCACGCGCATCATTCCCACCATGGCCATGGCGGCGGCGCATTCCGTACGTCCGTGCAGGCAACGCTGCATTGCCTAACCGGATGCGTGATCGGCGAGGTCGCAGGCCTCATGATCGGCATATTGCTCGGCCTGGCGCCGTGGCCGATGATCGCCCTCGCGACTGTTCTCTCTTATGCTTCGGGGATCACCCTTGGCCTCATCCCCGTCATGAGCAGCCAGCAGGTCGGTCTGCTCGGCGCGCTCAAGATCATCTGGATCGGCGAGGTGATTTCGATCGGAGTCATGGAGATCGTGATGAATTTCGTCGATTATCAGATGGGCGGGATGGGCGCCAAGTCGGTGATGGCCTGGACCTTCTGGCGGGGACTGGTGTTCGCGGTTCCGGCTGGTTTTCTCGCCGCCTGGCCGGTCAATTACTGGCTCCTCAAACGCGAATTGAAAGCTTGCCATTGAGCGACCGGCGCAGGCCCCCTATTGGAGTGACGATGGCCAGGCTGGTTAGGCTGATTGCGGTTCTCGCCGTGCTGTTGATGCCGCTGGGCATGCAGCCCGCGGCTGCGGCACCTTCCGAGACGCATCATGCATCGATCCCAATGCAGCATTGTCCGGAGCAGGGATCCAAGCACGAGAAGGGCGCATTCGTGGAATGCACGATGGCTTGCTCGGCCGCGCTTCCGGCGCTTGATCAACCTCAGCAGCCTTCGATTCCGATTGCCTGCGAGCGGGTGCGTCCGTCGCTTGCCCGGCATCTTTCCGACCTCCATCCCGAGATCGCCACACCTCCTCCCAAGGACTCCTGAGAATCGAACGTTCAACATTCGAACTCAGGAGACTGAACAATGATGATTTTGATGACCGCGGCGCTGGTCGCCGCGCAACCGGCCCAGCCGGTCGATCCGCACGGGCAGATGGCGCCCATGCATCATGAGCAGCATGACGCAATGAAGAAGGATTGCTGCAAGGATTGTTGCAAGGACATGGCCGACAAGCACGAGGGCCATGGCGGCGAGCACGGCCACCCGGCCGAATAACTGAACCCGGTGGGGCGTCCCAGCGTTGGGCGCCCCATTCCGACGGAGATTATTTCGTGAAAGTCCTACTCACCGTGACGGTGAGCGCCCTCGCGCTCGCCGCGCTGTCCGCCCCCGCGGTCGCGCAGCATCAGAACATGCCCGGAATGACAATGCCGATGTCCGAAAGGCCGTCGGCGAAGAACTCGGCGCCGAAGAAGAAAGCCTCAGCGAAAAAGCCCACAACTACGACAGCTGCGAAAAAAAAGCGGGCGATGCCAAAGGCGTCGGCGACCCATGCCGGTCACGCACCGTCCGGCAACGCCACCATCGAGCCGGCCATGCCCATGCCGATGGCGCCGGGCATGACGATGCCCGTGGATCATTCGCAGCATGGCACCGTGCCAATGCCGCAGCCGGGAACTCCGGCGCCCATGCCGCCGATGGACCACTCACAAATGGGCCAGACGCCGACGGATCGCAGCCGAATGCAGATGGGCGAGCATGGCGGTCACACGGGGCAGATGGAAACGACGGCGGCGCTCGGACCATATCCGATGACGCGCGAGTCTTCCGGGACCGCGTGGCAGCCGGATGCGTCGGAGCACACCGGACTGCATGTCATGAGCGGCGATTGGATGTTGATGGCGCATGGCGTCGTGAACCTGGTCTACGATCATCAATCCGGCCCGCGCGGCGACGATAAGGCGTTCGCGAGTGGAATGCTGATGGGCATGGCCCGGCGGCCGCTCGGCGATGGCACGCTGCAGTTCAAGGCGATGCTCAGCCCCGATCCGCTGATGGGCAAAAGCGGCTATCCATTGCTCCTCGCCAGCGGCGAAACGGCCAATGGCGTGGACCGGCTGATCGACCGCCAACACCCGCACGACCTGTTCATGGAGCTGTCGGCGTCGGTGTCGCAGAATATCGGCCACGGCAGTGGCCTGTTCGTCTACGCGGGCCTCCCCGGAGAGCCGGCGTTTGGGCCACCGGCATTCATGCATCGCGAGGCGATTCTGGACTCGCCCGAGGCGCCGATCAGCCACCATTGGCTCGATTCGACCCACATCAGCTTCGGAGTCGTGACCGCCGGCCTGGCGCTGGATCGGGTAAAATTCGAGGTGAGCCTGTTCAACGGCCGCGAGCCCGACCAGCACCGCTGGAACATCGAGACCGGTCCACTCGATTCGACTGCGATCCGGGTGTCGTGGAACCCGACGCGCACGCTCGCGCTGCAGGGAAGCTGGGGTCATTTCACCGATCCCGAGCAGCTCGAACCGGGGGTCGACCAGAAACGCTGGTCGGCAAGCGCGCTCTACGCGCGTGAGATTGCACCTGGGTGGAAGCTCGCGGGAACGCTCGCGTGGGGCCGCAAGAGCGCGCACGGCCACGACGATGACGCCTACGTCGGCGAAGCGTCGGTGAAGCATGCCGGCTGGACCCTGTTCGGGCGCGGAGAAATGACGGAGAACCGCGAGCTTACCAACGTCGAGGAGGGGCCGGCCTATCGCGTCGGCAAGCTGTCGCTTGGCGCGGTGCGCGACTTTCACATCGCCGAGCATCTGTCGCTTGGCGCAGGGGGGCTGTTCGCGTTGAATTTCGTGCCGGACGCGATCGCGCCGCTCTACGGCGGGCACAATCAAACCGGAGCGATGGGGTTTGTCCGGCTGAAACTCGATTGAGGGGGTGGGGAATGAAGCGTCCGATACGAATTGCGATGGTCACTCTGGTGGTTTTGGCCGTCGCGCCTTTCCCGTTGTTGGCGCACGCGCCGGAGAAGCAAGCGGCCGGGCAGACGGCGCTGCCGCCATCGGCGCGAGGCGCGGCGGCGACGGTCGATGCATTCCACGCGGCCTTGCGCCACGGCGACACGAATGCGGCCGCACTTTTGCTCGCCGACGATGGGCTGGTCTTCGAGGAGGGCGGCGTCGAACGCACCAAGGTGGAATATGCCGCTCATCATCTGCCCGCCGATGCGGCCTTCGCCCAAGTCGTCGGTTCTACGGTTACTCGGCGTGCGGGTGGATCGGACGGTGCGCTCGCGTGGATCGCAAGCGAAGGCCGGATGTCGGGAACCTACAAGGGCAAGGCGGTGAATCGCGTGACGACGGAAACCATACTGTTGCGCCGTATCGGACAGACCTGGAAGGTCGTTCACATTCATTGGTCGTCGGCCGCGGCGCGCGATTGACGAGCGGGCAATCCGCTCACATATGGCGCCCTCGCTGAAAGCTACGGCCCCTTCGTCTAGCGGTCCAGGACGTCGCCCTCTCACGGCGAAAACACGGGTTCGAGTCCCGTAGGGGTCACCAGTTCGCTTCCCGGTCCAGAACAGTCGAGGCGCGCGTAACCGCCGAAAATCGTTGACGGAGAGCCGGAATTACTGGCTGGTAGGCGGGCCATTTGGGAGCAGTTGAGCGGACGTGGGCAATTCCTATCCGGTGTCGAACCTGAGGGTCGCACTCGAAAAATGCCGCACGCATTTCATCGCGGTCGGCATTTTCAGCGCGCTGCTCAACCTGCTGTTCCTCGTCCCGATGCTGTACATGCTCCAGGTCTATGACCGGGTGGTCCCGACGCGGGGCGGGGGCACGCTGCTGATGCTGACGATCGTCCTGCTGCTCGGCCTCATTACGTTGGCGCTGCTCGATTGGGTTCGCTCACGGCTGCTGGTCCGGGCCAGCATCCGGCTCGACCGCGAGGTCGCCGCCGTGCTGCTCGACACAACGCTTGCCCGGCCCGACGGGACGATCGATGCGATCGCGCGCCAGGCAATGCGCGACTTCGACAACCTCCGCCAGGCGATCACCGGGCCGGTCCTGCTTGCTTTGTGCGATGCGCCGTGGGCGCCGATCTACGTCCTCGTCTGCTTCATCATCCATCCCGCGCTGGGGGTGCTGGTGCTCGCCGGAAGCCTGATCCTGGGCACGATCGCCTGGGCCAATGAGCGTGGCACTTCGTCGCGGTTGCGCTCGGCCAATGACGCCGCGGCCCATGCTTATGCGAGCCAGGAACAGGTTCTCGCCAACGCCGAGAATGTGCGCGCGCTCGGCATGCGTGGCGAAATGGTCGGCCGCCATATTCAGGAGCGCAGCACCATGCTGTCGCTTCAAACTCAGGCCAGCCTGACGGCTGGCGGGCTGGTCGCGGGCAGCAAGTTTCTCCGTTTGACGCTGCAGTCTCTCGCCCTCGGCCTCGGCGCGTTCCTCGCCATCCGCGGCTCGATTTCCGTCGGCAGCGTGTTCGCGGCGTCGTTCCTCGCCGGTCGCGCGCTGCAGCCGATCGACCAGGTGCTGGCCGCCTGGCCGACTTTGGTTCGGGCTCGCGCGGCTTACCAGAAGGTCGACGACCTGCTGCGGCGCAACCCTGCATCGACCGCGCTGACCCAGCTTCCGGCGCCTGCGGGCCGGCTTGCAGTCGAACAAGTCATCGTCGGCCGGACCATGGAATCCCGAATCGTGACCAATGTCAGCTTCAACGTCGAACCGGGCGAAGTGGTGACCATCGTCGGCCCCAGCGGCGCTGGAAAGTCGACCCTGCTTCGGGTCATCGCCGGGGCTTTGATGGCCGACGCCGGCACGGTGCGGATCGATGGCGCGCGGTCTACGGATTGGGAGCCGGACCGCCTCGGCAAATTCATCGGTTATCTGCCCCAGGACGTTTCGCTGTTCGCCGGCACGATCAAGGAGAATATTGCGCGGTTCGACACCTCCGAAGAGCGCAATGAAATCGACGAACTGGCGATCGAAGCGGCCGGCGGCGCGTTCGCGCACGACATGATCCTGCGGCTTCCGGGTGGCTATGACACGATGCTGGGATGGGGCGGCCGGGGGCTTTCGGCCGGCCAGGCGCAACGCATCGCGCTCGCCCGGGCGCTTTACCGCAAGCCGCCCATCCTGCTGCTCGACGAACCCAATGCGCATCTCGATGCCGAAGGCGAGGCTCAGCTGCTGCAAACCATCGCCGCGGCGAAAGAGGCGGGCGCTGCGGTGCTGCTCGTCGCCCATCGCATGTCGGTGCTTGCGGCGTGCGACAAGATCCTCGTCCTGCGCGACGGGGTCGTGCAAGGTTTCGGCCCGCGCGACGAAATCATTTCGAAGATGCAGACGCCGCCACCGGATCCGACCAAGATAACCGGCGCAAAGAAGGCCGCGAACCTGTGACCGGACAATATCTCCAGACCGCTCCGTCGACCGCGCTGGTGGATCATACCGATGACGATCCGCGCAAGGAGTTGCGCATCGGCGCGATCGTCGCGTTCGGATTTTTCGTCGTGTTCCTGGGATGGGCCGCGTTCGCTCCGCTCGATGCCGCCGCTTTTGCCAACGGACAATTGCAGGTGTCGGGCCAACGGCAATCGGTGCAGCATCGCGAAGGTGGAATCGTCTCCGCTATCCGGATCAGGGAAGGGCAGAAGGGCCGAGCCGGCGAGGTTCTGATCGAATTGGATGGCGGCGAAGTCCGCGCCCAGGAAAATGCGATGGCGTCGCAGATGATCAATCTGCTGCTCCAGCGCGCCCGGCTCGAGGCGGAGCAGCAGGGCACTTCGGTGGTCGTGTGGCCGACGAGCTTTGGCTATGTGAACGCGCCAGCCGACCTGGTGGCGCAGTCTCGAATTGTCCAGGAAGGCGAATTCC